>CAYZJD010000113.1:0-12008 GCA_964478455.1 uncultured Solibacteraceae bacterium
AGGTAACTCGCCAGAAACGCCACCGAGACGCTGAAGGCTGTCAGCATGACGCGCTTGTGCGCCTGAATGCGACGTCTTCGAATGAGCGCGTAGCCGCAGATCAGAAGCCCCGCCGCGGTGGCGTTCAACACCGCGTTCAGAGCCGGCAGGTCGCGAGCTTCGATCAAGAAGGTTCTTCCGAGATCCGCCGGACGTCCGCCAGCAGCCGCTTCCAGCCGGTTTCGTCGCTCGTGCCGTAATAGCCGCGAATCCGGGCGTGCCGGTCGACAAGCACGAACCGCGTGCTGTGGTCCGCCCCCAGGTTGCCGAGCTTGAAAGCCTCGCGGCTCAGCATGTCGAGCGTCGGTTTGGGACCGGCAAGGAAGAACCAGATTCCTTCGCGCGCCTGAAACCGCTTCCCGTAGGCGGCGAGCACCTCGGGCGTGTCGCGCTCCGGATCCACGGTGAAGGAGACGAAGCGGACATCCGGCAAGTCGCCCAGCGAGTTCTGCACTTTGCGCATGAGGGAACTCATGCGCGGACAGGGCCCGGTGCAGTTGGTGAAGATGAAATCGGCCACCCAGACTTTGCCTTCGAGGTCCCCCAGTGAAAACGGTGCGCCAGTATGGGCGGTGAGCGTGAAGTTGGGGATCTCTCCATAAGTCGGGAGCGGCTCGGGCGCACGGGTGCAGGAAGTGAGGAGAAGCAGGAGGAGGACGACCAGAAGGGGACTGGCAGCTCTGTCCACGCGCCAAACTGCGGCTTGAGACAGAGTAGTAGCCTGTCCCCGGGTGCCCTTCATGCCGCATTCCTCGCGGACTTCTCGCCGGCGGCGGCGGAAGACAGGATCAGAAGTACGGCAGCACAACCGGCGGTGACCAGCAGGCTGGCGGCTGTCGAGGGCGTGCCGGGAGGGATCGCCGGACCGAGAAGGCGGCGCAGCGCGGCCAGCGAATACGTGAGGGGGTTGGCCAGCATCACCCACCGGATCCAGCCGTGCGCTTGTTCGGTCGAGAAGAGTGAACCGGACACCATCCACAGGGGCACCAATACCAGGTTCATGATCGCATGGAAGCCTTGGGAGGAGTCCATGCGCCAGGCGATCCAGAAGCCGAGAAGAGTAAAGGTGAGCGCGACCAGGAAAAGCACGGCCACGATCTCCATGAAGCCGGCCAGGGAGAACCGGACGCCGGCCAGCGGCGCGAACGCCAGGAAGATCAGTCCCTGGATCCAGGCGAGCGTGGACGAGCCGAGCGTCTTGCCGAGTACGAGCGCGTTGCGCGGCGCCGGCGAAACGAGCATCGAGAGCAGGAAGCCCTCGCGGCGGTCCTCGATCAGCGACATCGTCGAGAACACGGCCGAGAACATCACGGTGAGCGTCAGCGCGCCCGGGTAGAAGAAGGCGAGATCGCCGAAACCTGAGCCGATGACGAGCCAGAAGACGAGAGGCGAGCCGACGAAGCCGGCGACGCGGGTCTTCTCGCGCCAGAAGCGGATCAGCTCGCGCTGCCACAGCGTCCAGACTGGCAGAAAGAAGGTCAACCTATGACCACTCCGGTTTCATCGAGGAAGACATCCTCGAGGGTGGGCTTGTGAAGGGCCACCGAACGAATGGCGCCAGGGAACGCTTCGACCACTTCGGTGATGAAGCGGTGGCCGTTGGCGATTTCGACGCGGAGCATGCCGTCGAGGATGCGCGGCTCGGCGCCGAACTTCGCGGCGAGACGCCGGCGCACGTCCTCGAGGTCCGTGACTTCCAGCAAGACGATGTCGCCGCCGATGCGGGACTTGAGCTCGGACGGGGTGCCCTCGGCGACGGCGCGGCCCTGATGGAGCAGCAGCAGCCGGTCGCAGCGGTCAGCTTCGTCGAGAATGTGGGTCGTCAGCAGGACCGTGACGCGGCGGGCGCCGCGAAGGTCCTCGATGTACTGCCAGAGCTCGCGTCGCGCGCCCGGATCGAGGCCGGTCGAAGGCTCGTCCATCAGCAGCAGCCTGGGCTCGTGCAGAAGCGCCTTGGCGATCTCCACCCGGCGCCGCAAGCCGCCCGACAGCGTCTCGACCAAATCGTTGCAGCGCTCGAGCAGGCCGAGGCGCATCATGGCATCTTCGGCGCGCTGCCGCAACGGAGCGCCCGAGAGCCCGTAAAGGTGCCCCTGGCCGTGGATGTTCTCGGCGACGGTGAGCTTCTTGTCAAGACTCTGCGACTGGCACACGACGCCCATGCGCCGCCGGACTTCGCGCGACGCCGCGGCAACGTCGAAGCCGCCGATCGAGGCGCGGCCGCCCGAGGGAGCCATCATCGTCGAAAGAATGCGGAAGAGAGTGGACTTGCCGCTGCCGTTGGGCCCGAGGAGTCCGAAGATCTCCCCTTCTTCGACGCGGAAGGTCACTCCGTCGAGGGCGACACGGGCGCCGTAGGAATGGGTCAGGTTCTCGACGGAGACGATCACAGGCCGGGACGGTCCAGCAGCATCAAGCCGTAGAGAAGCGGCAGGTAAAGGACCGAAGCGAGGAGCACCTGGCGGGCGCGCCACGCCGTGCGTTCAGCCAGGAGCCTGATACCGGAGAGGAAGTAGAGCGAACCGAGGACGAGCGCTCCGGCCAGATATAGGCTGCCGCTCATGGAAAGAACCACCGGTGCGAGGCTGACCGGCACGAGCGCCAGCGAGTAGAGCACGATGCGCCAAGCCGTCGAACGGCCGTCCGGTTCCACCACCGGCAGCATGCGGATGCCGGCGCGCTCGTAGTCGGTGCGGTACATCCAGGCGATCGCGAGAAAGTGCGGGAACTGCCAGAGGAAGAGGATGACGTAAAGCGTCCAGGCCTCGGCCGTGAGCGTGCCGCTCGCGGCGGCGTAGCCGATCAGTGGCGGCATGGCCCCCGGGAAGGCGCCGACCGTGGTGGAGAGCGGCGACCGCGTTTTGAGCGGCGTGTAGAGGAGCAGGTACATGGCAACGGTCAGCGCGCCGAGAAGTCCCGCCAGGAGATTGACCCCGAGCCAGAGTTCAAGGAAGCCGCCAAGCGAAAGGGCAAGGCCGAACAGGAGAGCGGCGCGTGGGGCGATACGGCCCTGAGGGAGCGGCCGGCCCTGCGTGCGGCGCATCCGTGCGTCTTCGCCGCGCTCATACCACTGGTTGAGGGCGGCGGTGCCGGAGGCCAGCAGCGCGGTGCCGAGCAGGGTGTGGAAAAGCGCAGGCAAAGTCCAGTCGCTGCGCAGGCCGAAAAAGTAGCCGACGCCGGTGCTCATGAGGATGAGCCACGTGATCCGAGGTTTGGTGAGCGCCAGGTAGTCTTTCATGAGTGCGAGGTGACACTGCGGGACGGGATTTCGACTGCCGGGCTCAAGTTGCGGAAGGTCTGGATGGCGAAGAGCACGCTCACGGCCATGGTGAGCGCGCCCACGGCCACGTGCAATGCGGTGAGGACGACCATCACCGGCTCCGGCCGGAGGGCGTCGGCGGTGGCCACCCGGCTCATGTAAGCGGCGATGCCCAGGAAGACTTGTAAGAAGGTGACGGAGAGCATGAAGATGGCCGCGCCGCGGAGCGCGCGATGCCCGCCGAACTGGAGTAACGCGAAGATTGCCGTGATGAGGACGAGGGCCGAAACGATCATGGCGCCGGCGACGTGCGGAACGATGCCGAGCGCCTGGTGGCGGTAGGCGGCGCCCAGGGCGAGCTGGCCAAGAATCGCCGCCGGGCAGGCGGCGGCAAGCTTGCGCAGCGAGGGCCAGGCGGTATCGGACAAGACGACGGGCCCGCGCTGCCAGGCCGGCGAAGTGAAAAGAGCAACGGCCGCGATGGCGGAGAAGAAGAGCTGCGCCAGACAGGCGTGGGTGACGCTGATGGCCGCCGGCAACAAGTAGATCACGGTGAGGCCGCCCAGCACTCCCTGGAGGATCACGGCCACGAGTGCCGCGAGGCCGAGCCGCCGGAGCCAGGCGCGGCGTTCCGCCTTCCACAGCCAGACGGCAAGGACGATGGTAAGAAAACCCACAGTGGCGGCGATCATGCGGTGGCCGTGCTCATAAAACACGCCGCCCTTCATCTCCGGCATGAGGCGGCCATAAGACAGGGGCCAATCAGGCACCGAGAGCCCGGCCTCGTTGCTGGTGACCAGTGCGCCGGCCACGACGAGGAACAAGGCGCAGACCGCCAGCAGAACAGCAAAGCGGTGCAGCCACGGATTATCCATAGGGTTTGGGCCCAGACGTCAGGAAGGGCGGCGACGCATCGCAGCCCGAGATACTATTCTAACAGGTCGCGTGCCAGGAGGCGTCATGAAAGCGCTGGTGAAGAGCAAGGCCGAGCCGGGGCTGTGGCTCGAGGAGATCGCGGAGCCGGAGCTCGGGATCAACGACGTTCTAATCAAGGTCATTAAGTCGGCCATCTGCGGAACGGACCTGCACATTTACAACTGGGACGAGTGGGCGCGGAAGACAATCCCGGTGCCGATGACCATCGGGCATGAGTTCGTGGGCACGGTTGTCCAGACCGGTTCGAACGTCGCCGATTTCTTCCCGGGTGACGTGGTGAGTGCGGAAGGCCACGTGGTGTGCGGCCGCTGCCGGAACTGCATGGCGGGCAGGCGTCACCTGTGTCCGCGAACGAGCGGGATCGGTGTAAACCGGCCGGGCGCGTTCGCCGAGTACATCGCGGTACCGATGACCAACGTCTGGCATCACTGGCCGAAGGTGGACCGGGAGATCGCGGCCATCTTCGATCCGTTCGGCAACGCGGTGCATTCGGCGCTGACATTTGATGTGCTCGGGGAGGACGTTCTGATCACTGGCGCGGGCCCCATCGGGCTGATGGCAGCGGCGGTGGTGAAGCACGCCGGGGCGCGGTACGTGGTGATCACGGACGTCAACCCGTACCGGCTGGAGCTGGCGCGCAGGCTTGGCGTGACGCTGGCGCTCGACGTGCGGACGGATTCGATCCGAGGTTCGCAGAAGAAGCTCGGGATGAAGGAAGGCTTCGACGTGGGCCTCGAGATGTCGGGCAACGCTTCGGCGTTCCGCGACATGCTGGCCAATATGTGCCACGGGGGGAAGATCGCGCTCCTCGGCATACCGAACGGGGACATCGCCATCGACTGGAACCAGGTGATCTTCAACATGCTGACCATCAAGGGCATCTACGGGCGGGAGATGTACGAGACCTGGTACAAGATGTCGGTGATGCTCGAAAGCGGCCTTGACATCCGCCCCGTGATCACCCACCGGTTCCACTACACCGAGTTCGAGAAGGCGTTCCAAACGATGCTCGGCGGCGAGGCGGGAAAGGTGATTCTGGAATGGGAATAAAGTCCGGCATAGAAGATCAGAACGGAGGCGTCATGCGGCCGTGGCATGAAGATGACCGTTTCTGGGCGGTACTCGAGAGTCAACTGTTCGATGAGGAGAAGAAGAAGGCTGCCATTGAGGAGGCCGGGCGTGTCGTGAGACTGCTCGGGCTGGAGCCCGGGGCGGAGATTCTGGATTTGTGCTGCGGGCCGGGCCGCCACAGCGTGGAACTGGCCAAGCACGGCTTCCGCGTGACGGGCGTGGACCGCACCTCGCGTTACCTCGAGAAAGCGCGGGCTTATGCCGCCGAGCAGGGAGTGGCGGTGGAGTTTGTGCAGGGCGACATGCGGACCTTCCGGCGTCCGGCGGCCTTTGACGGCGCTGTCAACCTCTATACGTCGTTCGGCTACTTCGAGGATCCGGAAGAGGACCGGCGGGTGCTGCGGAACCTGCGGGAGTCGCTGCGGCCGGGCGCGCGGCTGGTGATGGACATGGCGGGCAAGGAGATCTTGGCCAGGATCTACACGCCCAAGGACTGGCTCGAGTATCCGGACGGATCGCTGCTACTGTTCGAGCGCGAGGTAATGCCTGGATGGAGCCTGCTGCGGAACCGCTGGATCAGCTTGCGGGGAGGTGAGAGGACGGAGTTCCACTTCACGCACCGTGTCTATTCGGCGGCGGAACTGGAGGGACTGTTGAAGGGAGAAGGCTTCACGGTCGAGGGGGTGTACGGCGGGCTCGATGGGCGCCCATACGACCGCGAGGCCTTGCGGCTCGTAGCGGTGGCGCGCGCCTGATTGGGCGCTGGGGCGTGCCGGGCCACCTTACGGACTTCTCTTCACTGTGTAAGATAAGAAAGGCTGCGACTCACTCCAGAGGATTGCTCCACGTCAGGGCTGGGAAGCGAGCGAAGTCGCTATCCGATGAGCAGAGTTGTGCTCCGTGCTCGATGGCCAAAGCCGCCAGGTGCGCATCGGACGCAAGATTGCCGCCCGTCCCGATCGGCCGCAGCAATTCGCGCAATACTCGCAGGTGCCGCGGGCCGGCATGGGCGCTCCGACCTACTTCCGTAGAACGCCTCAACCGTTAGTACTAGTACCACACAACCACCTCGGATTCAACAATTTCTCTTGCATTTACACGGGCAAAGCGCTTAAACTTTGGCTTTGGAGGAGGAGATGTCGAAACTATCCCGCTTCTCGGTGGCTTTGTTGTTCCTGCTAGTAGCCTATCCCGCTTCCGCTGGATTGATCACCTTCGGCGAGGTGCCGTTGGGCACATCGGTCGACACGGAATACGGCAGTGTGGGTGTGCTGTTTGCTCCTACGAACAGCGGTGGAGGCTCCGCCCCAACCTTCGTTACGGTGAACTCACCGCCGATCGCCAGCCCGGGTAGCGGCACTTATGCCGCTTTCAACACCCTGCCCGTTTTCGGATCGGCGGACACGCTGATCATGGACTTCGTCGACCCATCCAATAATTCAATCCCGGGCTGGGTCGCTGGCAGCGGCCTCAGCTTCGTGCTCTGGGATACGGAATCGAGTGTCAGCTTCTGGACTTATGATGTTTTCGGCGGCTTGATCGGGTCTGGTAGCTTGGTCACGAATGTGCCAGTCTCCTTCAGCGGGTTCTCAGGGGATGTGCACCGGGTTGTTTTCAGTGACACTGGAGGCGATGGTTTCGTGATCGACCAGATCGGGTATGGCGACATAACGGCGATCCCTGAGCCCGCCACGTTTGGACTGCTGGGCGCGGGTCTCCTCGCCATCGGACTTCTCCGCCGCCGCTCGTAGCGCGGGATTCAGACTCACACTGCAAAGGCCGGTCTTCGGTCGTGGCGAAGACCGGCCTTTTATTTCTTGCCTCCCGCCTGACTCTCAGACCCGAGCAGGTGACAAGGAATCGGCCTCTCGATGGGAGATGCAATCATGTTGTCGCGGATCACCGGTTGGGAGGATGGCACAGGAAGTCCCGTTCCGCGATCGAATGCATAAGAGTAGTAGCCGGCGGAGGACAGAAGCTGCAGCAGCAGCCCGCTGCTGGCGCCTTGGTGTCTCAAGGCCTCTTCGAAGACCTCGAAGAGGATCAGCGGTCACGCGTGGCGCAGGAGTTCGCCGGCGCCTTCCAGGAGCCGGAACTCAGCACCCTCGACGTCGAGTTTCAGCACGTCGATCTGGTGCAGTTTCTCGTCCCGCGCCAGATCGTCCAGCCGCCGCAGTGGGACGCTCTCGCGCCGCAACACGTCCACGCCCTTATGTCCTGGTTTCCCGAGCGTGTTCTGGCCGGAATGCTCCCCCTCGGTGACAAGCAAGTCCGCATCGTCGTTGTACTCTCCCAAGGCGTAGCTGAAGAGCCGAACGTTCGTCAGCCGGTTTTGTGACACGTTCCGTTTCAGCCTCTCGAATTCCCTCCGGCTGGGTTCGAAGGCCCACACCTGCCCCGAACTGCCGACGCGGCGCGAGGCGAACAAGGTGTACAGGCCCTCGTTGGCGCCGGCATCGATGAAGACCATGCCGGGTGCCAGGATCTTGTCGAGGAAAGCAAACTCATTCGGCTCGATGCATCCGGAAACGAACAACTGCCTGCTAACGTCGTTGGCGAGGTAGGCGGTGAGGTGCAACCCGTCATGCCAGGGTAATTCCACCGGCAACTCCCACCCCCGTGAGCGGCAGTAGGACCAAATCGCCCGGCGAAGACGGAATGCAGGATGAAGATTGCTCCAATCGATGTCGTACCGCCACCCCGGATAGGGAATGAGCGGGCGCAGGAAAGCCAAGGACTCGGCCGCCCTGCTGACAAGATTCCGGGGGAGGTTCGCGGAGGAAGGCGGCCAATGGAAACCCAATTGGCGGAAAGGCTTCACTTTGCACATCGGTAAAACGTCAGGTTCTCCTCCTGATCGTGACTCTGCCGTTGACAGCCAATCAGCTCGAATCCTGCGCTGTTGAGGAACTCGAAGATGGCATCCTTCCCGGCCGCTCCCACATAAAGGGGCAACGGCGTGATTTGGACCTCCAGCATGATCTTGCGAATGTCCTTCAGCCGCTCGCCGGCCGATCGGACCACGGCAAGGTCCATCCCCTGCGCATCAATGTGCAGATAGTCCACGCTCCGGATTCTGGCCATTTCCAGAAAAGTGTCCAGGCGGATCACGGGTACGGTGAGGGTGGCCGCGACACGCAGTTGGTCACGACCGATCCAGCGAGAGAGCCCTTCGGGATGCAGCGGGAGCAAGGAACTCGCCGCGTCAAACTCGTTCAGGTAAAAGTCCGCCACCCCGTTGTGTTCGCCAACTGCCATCGGCAGAACGATGAAGTTCGGCAGCAAGCCCGCCAATTCCATGGCTCGGCGCAGGTTCGGCTCGAAAGCGTAAACGCGTATGCCAGGATTCAACCGCGCGGCCGGCAGTGTGCCCTGTCCCAGGTGTGTCCCCACATCGATCCAGATCTCATGAGGTTCAGGAGGCTGGTCAGCCTTCAGAAGCCCCTGCGCCAGTGCGCGTCTCCACACACTTGGATCAAAGCGCCGATGCCAAAAGCGGCGAGCGCTGCGCAAGGCGATGTCGAACCTGGTCTTCAATCCAGGCATACGTTCGCGCCAGTCCTTCCTCCAGGGATACCCGGGGCTCCCACCCAAGAACGCGGCGCATCAGCGTGGTGTCGGAGTTGCGGCCACGTACGCCCATGGGGCCGGGGACGTGCTTCTTGGCGATTTCAACACTGGCGATGCGCGCAATCATGCCGGCAAGCTGGTTGATCGTTACCAACCGGTCCTGGCCGATGTTGATCGGGTCGTTGAATTCTGACCTCATGAGCCGGTGAACCCCCTCCACACAGTCATCGATGTAACAGAAGGAGCGGGTCTGCTCACCGTCGCCCCAGATCTCGACCTCACCGCTGCCAGTGAGCTTGGCAATGGCGACTTTCCGGCACAGCGCCGCCGGCGCCTTTTCGCGGCCGCCGTCCCAGGTTCCGTAAGGTCCGAAGATGTTGTGAAAACGGGCGATGCGGGTGTCCAGGCCAAAATCCTGGCGGTAATGCATGCAGAGGCGCTCGGCGACCAGTTTCTCCCACCCGTAAGCATCCTGAGGCTGCGCCGGATAGGCATCTTCCTCCTTCAGGGCAGTGACATTCGTGTCCGTCTGGCGAAACTCCGGATATACGCATGCCGAGGAGGCGAAGAAGTACTTTCGGACGCCGTTCACTCTCGAAGCCTCCAGAGTGTGCAGGCTAATGAGAGCGTTGTTGTGGAGGATCTCGGCGTGATGCTCCGCAATGTAGCCCATGCCGCCCATGTCGGCGGCCAGCGCGTACACCTCGTCCACGCCACGGGTGGCCAGCAGGCAGTTGTCCCAGCGCCGCAGGTCCAGCAACTCGAACTCGTTTGCATCACTCGGCCGGAACTCGGGATATTTGAGATCGACGCCCCGCACCCAGCAGCCGTTCGCCCGGAGATAGGAGACCAGATGGTGGCCGATGAAACCGCCGGCGCCGGTGATGAGCGCACGTGTTGTCGGGGCAGAGTTCATCTCGCGCTCCTATCCGCCAGTGAGTGCGACAGCCCCATCGGCAACGGGCGGGCCGAGCCCTACAGTCACGTAGTCGGACGTTTGCTCGAAACTCTCCCGGGGCAGGATACGCCAGCAGTCGATGACAGCGGGCCGTCCCAAACTCGAGTTCAAATCCTGCGGCTCGAGCCGGCGGAATTCCTCCCATGGAGTCGTAATGACCAGCACATTAGCCCTGGAGGCGCATTCCCGCATCGAACAGGCGAAATCCACCTTCTCACCGATCTCAGCGCGCGCGCTGTCCATGGCAACCGGGTCATACACCACAACCCGAACCCCGGCGGCCGCCAACTGCTCGGCTAGCTGGATCCCTGGCGAATGCTCGATCACGTTCGTCGAGGGCTTGTAGGACAGCCCGAGGATCCCGGCCGTGCCTCCCGCCGGTAACAGGCTCCGTACGAAACCCGCGAGGCGCGTAGCCTGCCGGCGGTTCACCGCGTCGGTGGCCTCAGCCAGGGCGGGCTCTACTCCACACCGGCGGGCCAGGCTGACGAACGCGACATTGTCACGCGGGAAGCAGGGGCCTCCATAGCCCGCAGCGCCTTTCAGGTACTTTCCACCGATCCGGCTGTCCAGACCCAGGGCCGCCGTGACCACGTCCACGTCCGCGCCTGGCAGCTTTTCGCAAATCTCCGCCAGCATGTTGGCGTATGAGATCTTCGTTGTGACGAAGGTGTTCACCGAGAGCTTTGTCAGTTCGGCGTTGACGAAGTTCATCCGTGCCACAGCCGGCTTGTTCCCGCAAATGCGCTGATAGAAATCGGCCAGCAATTGACCTGATCGAGGATCGGATTCGCCGATCAGGACGAAGTCGGGATTCAGCATGTCCCGGATGACGCTGCCGAGCGCGATGAACTCCGGGCTATAGCAGAGCCCAAAGTCGCGGCCGCACTGCTTGCCGGAGACCTGCTCGAGAAGGGGTAGTACGCACCCGCCGGTGGAGCCCGGCATGACCGTGCTCGACAGCACCACCAGCGGGAAGCCGGACTTCCGGCGCAGCGCCTTGCCCACGCTCTCGGTCGCCGCCAGCACGTGGCGCAGCGAGAAGACACCGTCGTCCTCCGATGGTGTCGGTACCACCACGAACGTGATCTCGGCGTCCTCCACGGCCGCCTCGCAGTCCGTCGTCGCGGAAAGACGATGGTGGTTCCTCCGAATCAGCTCATCGAGGCCCGGCTCCTCGAACGGCATCCGGCCCTCGTTGATCGCCTCCACGACGGCGGAATCAAGGTCCACGCCGGCAACGGCGCAGCCTTTATCGGCAAACACCGCACCCATCACGGATCCGAGTTTTCCCAAGCCAATGACCGCTACGTTCACATCGCTTCGGACGTTGTTATGGTGGGCGCCCTGCCACCGGCGGCGCACCGCCCCGCCGGCACCGAGCAAGCCTAATTCGCCAGTATATCTTCCCGCGAGCAGGCAGGACGCGGCGCAGCATTGTGCACGAGTTATCTGAGCGCTCCGCCGGGCTAAAGCTCACAATACGGTCCCGCGAAGAACGGTCTCCGGCAGGTCGAAATCCGCCAGGCCCCAGTTGGCCGTGTTGAAGACCATCGGAGCACGGAGACGGCGCATCTGGTTTGCCCAGCCGGTTAGCTCGTCGCTGTCTATCCAGGGGACGTTGTTGGCCGCAAGACGCTGAAACAACTCGGCCTGACCCTCCGGCGTCCAGCCGGAACCAACCGCGTGCTCGATGTGATAGATGCAGATCGGATCCTCGAGGACTTCCTCCGGCACGCCCCCATAGTGTGCGACATAGCAGAACAGGCAATCGAGGTTCACTGAAAAGACGTCGAACTCGGGGTAGGCTCTTAGATCCAGCCAGTTGTCTCGCGCCATCAGAGTAAAATCGCCGCTCGCGTTGATGTGGAGAGCGTGGCCGTCTGGTTCACGTGACTCCTCGCCAGGCCGCGGAGGCCGCTCCACCGCCAGCCGGTTGGTCGGATCGAAGCTGAGGGAAATGCCGCCCGCCTCAACGTGCAAATGCAGCTTGTCGGCCAGCGCCGGCGAAAGCGGCAAGCCGATCCGTAGCGGTCCGGCCGCATGCCGCAGCACTGAAACGAAATGCGCTCCCCTCCGCGCGAAGTTCCAGGTCGACGAAGCGAGCCGCAGGAGTCGCCCGCCGGCCCCGGCCTTCTCCACCCCACTCGTGCCGCCGGCGGCGCTTTCCCAAGC
>CAYZJD010000114.1:0-11914 GCA_964478455.1 uncultured Solibacteraceae bacterium
AAGATGAACCCTTGTTTGCCGTGCAGTGGATAATCCGGCCCGAGGTAGGGCCGGAATGCGTCCCATTGAAACCGCTTGTCGGGAACCCGCCGGCAGCGCCTCTCCTTGTCGATGCCCAGGGCGGTCTCGACGAAACCGTGGTCCGTGAAGGCCGTGCGCACCTCCAGGGAAACGGCCATGCTCATCGCGTCGGTATCGCGCAGGCATCGCTCCCCGAGGAAGAGCCGCAGGGCAAGCGTTGAAATGGGGTTGTCGTCGCCCGCGTGTTCCAGCTCCGACTCAAGGAAATGAATGTACTCCAGCGGCAGCCCGAGCAGGCTCACGGCAACTCCATGGCAACTCTCGGGCCGGAGGATTCGCTGCCGCACGTACCAGGGAAACAGCGACTGCGCGACTTGGTAGCTTGCCAGCATGGCCGAGCCGGCGGGGAAGGGGTTTCGGCCCTCCGAAAGGAGACCCTCCAGAAGCTTCCACGGGGCGGTGACGCGGTAGCGGCCGCGCCGTCCCCAGTTACTCGCCAGCCAGCCCGGAATCGGGCGGAGGCTCTCGGCTGCCCATAGGAATCGTCGGATCCAGGGGAGCGTCCGGAAGAACGGATAGCCCCCGAACAACTCGTCCGCGCCTAAGCCGGAGAGCGCCACTGTGAGCCCTGCCTGCTTGGCTGCCCGGGCAACGCAGTATGTGTTCACTCCGTCGAAGCTGGGCTGGTCCATCGCGTCCAAGGCGTCCGGGAACCAACCGGCGAAATCCTCTCGCCGAAGCCGGACCTCCGTGTGGTCGGTAGCGAAGCGCCGGGCGACCCACAGAGCGTAGGCGGACTCGTCGTGATCCGCCTCGTCGAAGGCGACGGAAACGGTGCGAACCTTCTGGCCTAACCGCGCCATCATCGCCACGATCGTCGAAGAATCCAGCCCGCCCGACAGAAACGCTCCCAGCGGCACATCGCTGATCAGGCGCATGCGCACGGCCCGTTCCATCTGCCTCGCCAAGCCACTGGTTGGGTCGAGGCCGTCGCTGGCCGGCCGGGCCGTGGGAGTCCAGTAGCGGGCGTTCTCCAGAATCCGTCCGTCGCTCGACACCCGGATCCAGTGGGCCGGGAGCAAGCTCCGCACCGCGTTAGCGGCAGTGATGGGCGAGACTAGAAACCCGTTAAACAGGTAAATGTCACGGGCTTCGCTGTTGAGACGCCGCTCGATCTGCTCACTCGCCAGAAGCGCCCGAACCTCGGAGCCGAATAGAAAACTTCCTCGGGGCCCCTGATGATAGTACAGAGGTTTCTCGCCGAGCCGGTCACGCGCCAGAAACAGCTCTTGCCGCCCCTGATCCCACACGGCAAAGGCGAACATCCCTTGCAGGCGCTCGACCACCCCCTCCCTCCACCGCCGGTAGCCCTTCAGAACCACTTCGGTATCGGTGCCGCTTGTGAACCGTTCTCCTTCTGACTCCAGTTCGCGCCGGATGTCCCGGAAGTTGTAGATCTCGCCATTGAACACAATCGAGTTCCCGCTGGCTGGGTCGAGCATGGGCATGTGACCGGCCGGAGTGAGGTCGAGAATTGCCAGCCGAGTGCTAGCCAGGCTCACCGAGCGCTCGCCGGCACAGATTTCGATGGTGCCGTGGTCGTCCGGCCCCCGATGGCGCATGGCGCGAACCATCCGGGCGAGGACACCCTCCAACGGGTGTGGCGAGATGATGCCAGCGATGCCGCACATGAGAAGTCTCTATCCCCGCTCTGCCCCGGGACACTCCCCCCGCGGTCGGCGATTCTCCGCTGGCACAGGTCCCACCATCAGTGCGTGGCGCTACAATCTCGCGGCCGGTTGACCGGCCGGTTCACGGGAAGCCTTCTCCCGCTCGCCTGTCCCAACCAGGATCTCGGTTAGCCTCCGCCGGAAATGCTCGTGAGTGAACTGTTCCTGAACGGTGCGGCGCCCGTTCTCTCCCATCGCCCGCGCCCGCCCGGGGTCCGACAATAGCGAGCAGACCGCGCCAGCAATCTCCTCCACCGAGTGAGGATCGACGCAGAGACCGTTCCAGCCGTCGGTCACCACCTCGCTGCTTGCATCGCGGTTCCCCACTACCACCGGCAAACCATGCTTCCAAGCTTCGAGAAACACGATCCCGAAGCCCTCCCCGAAGGACGGTATCACCAGCACGTCGGCATCCCGGTACACCTCCTCCAACCGGTGGTCGCTCACGTAACCGAGGAAGTTCACGCGCTCGGCTAGGCCCGAGGATGCCGCCAGGCTCTCCAACTCGGTCCGCAACGGGCCGTCCCCCACGATCTCGTGCGTTGCGCCAGGGAATTCCGCCACGATGCGCCGCATCGCCAGGATCACTTTATCGCAGCCTTTGGACCGGTCCTGCCAGCCGAGTCGCGCAACGGTCAGCAACCGGAACCGCCCAGAACGGCAACACGGCAGCTCCGGATGGGATGCCTGCTCCGCCGAGAGGTCAATCGCGTTCGGCAACAGCCGGAAAAGTTCCGGGGGCAGGCCGTAGGCCGCTTTCATCCTCTCCATGGTGAAGCGGCTCACGCTGATCACCCGGTCCATCAGATGTCGGACGGCCAGTCTTTCCCTAAACGGCACCCGCCGCCGGAAAGGTTCTCTCCACACCTCCCGACCGTGAACGAACAGAACCTGCCGCGAACGAGGGCTGAGCAGCCGGGCCAGAGCGGCGAGCGGGGCGAGCAACACGTGCCCGTAGAGAATCACGTCGGGCTGCATGCGCCACACGTGCCAGGCGAACAGGAGCGCCGCCTTGCATTTGCTCGATCCCGCTGCCGAGTAGCGGACCCTTTGCGGCGCCAGTTCGCGCTGTTCCGGCCGGTCCCACAGCACCACCGCCCTGTGCTCGGTGCCCGGCTTGTCGGCTAAGCCAGACAGACAGCGCAGCACCCGCTGGTTGAAGCGCTCCATCCCGCCGACACCGGCGTAGACTCCGAGCGCGACGAACACCGACTTCATTCCGCAAATCCTCGAATCAAGAGGTTCTTCGTCGGCACCCTTGGCCGCGATGCCCCCTCACCGGCGAACACCAGGTAGTGCATCATCCGCAGGTGTAGTTCCCGCCACCGGCCCAGGAGTGTTGTCCCGTTCCACGCCGCTCGCACTTCGATCCGGCCAGCAGCGAATCCCGGCAGCAGCATTAGGTCCAGCGCCGTCTTCTCGGTGAGCCCAAACTCGTGCGAGAGATCGTAGTACCGGTGGTAGCAGCCGTACAGGCTTCCCATGTTCGGCGTCTGGATGACCACATACCCGCCTGGCGCAAGAGATCCTCGAACCGCTTCCAAGAAGTCCGCCACCTGCTGCTTCGGGAGGTGCTCGATGATGTCCAGCGCAAAGATCACATCCCAGCGGCTGCGACAGGCCCACTCGCCCATTTGCAGGGCGTCCAACTGCCGTACCCACGGCAAGCCGAGTTCATGACAGATGCCGACGTTCTGCGGGGAAAGGTCAAAACCATCCAGGTTCCGGTAACCCACTCCCAACAGAAAGCTCAACAACGCGCCCTCACCACACCCGATGTCCAGTATCCGGGCGGACATATCCTGCGGCAGCCACGACCCAAGCGTCCGCTGGAACGACCGGAAGATCGGGCGTCTGGCCGCCTCCTGGCGGATCGTCGGCCGCCGGCTGTACGAGTTGTACCGCTCCAGCAACCGCTCGGTGGTAGTTTGCCGCCTCACTGCCGATCTCCGCCCGGCGAACCGTGCAGGATGTCCGCCCAGAAGCTGGCAAGCTGTTCGGCGACCCGGTCATGCGTGTACTGTTCCAGCACCCTGCGCCGGCCATAGTCGCTGACCTGCCGGCGCCAGGCACCATCCACCATCAACCGATCAAGCCGGTTCGCCAGCCCGCCATCGTCCTCCTCCGCAAAGATCAGGTCTTCGCGGCCAATGACTTCAGGGATCGCGCCCGAGCCGGCGCCCACGACCGGAATCCCCATCGCCATCGCCTCGACCAAGACGTGACCGAATTGCTCCTTCCACCCCGGCGCGGCTCGCGACGGAAGAACGAGCGCGTCGAATTCGCTCATCACACTGGGGACATCGGCCGGGTTCACAGCGCTGAGCCACGTTACCCGATCCGAAATCCCGAGTTGGCTGGTCAATTCAACCAGTTCTGCGCGGCAAGGACCGGCCCCGCAGATGTGCAACCGGAAGACAGCCTCTCGCTCCGTTAAGTGCTTGGCCGCTCTGAACAGAACATCCACCGCTTTATCCCGGACCAGTCTGCCGACGAAACCGATGGTGAATTCCCGACTCGCCCTCCTTGGGCGCGGTTTGAACAACTCCGGATCTACTCCCAATTGCGGAACGACTGCAATCCTGCCCTGGAATCCCCACTTCCGGACCAGGGCCGCACCCTCTGTGTTCCCGCACACGATGGCGTCCGCCAGCCGAAAGACGATCCTCCTGGCCACCCGCTGTAAGGGGTGAATCGGCCGGTCGAGATTCTCCCACCCGAATACCGCCACCTTCGCTCCGATCGCCTTGGCAGCAAGCGCCACCTGGGCCGAACTGAACGCGTACACTTCCTGGTCCACTTGCACCAGATCCGGCCGCAACCCTGCCAGCGCCCTCCCGAGTGCCAGAGGATCATAGAGATGACTGGCGATATGTCCCGGCCGCAGCACCCTCCCCTGGTAGGCGTGCAGCACCTGGCTGGCAGCTTCGAACTGCAAAGGCCGCCCGTCGAACAGGCCTTCCCGATTACGCCAGTTGCTCGGGGCTAACACTCCGATGGCTCCGCACAGCCGGGCCAGCGCTTCCAATTTCTGCTGGTGAATCCGCAGCACGTAGCTGTGCCCCACGACGAGGAAGCGCCCTCGCCGCAAGGCGGCCTTTCCCAGTGCCGTCGGCAACGGGTCCCATTGTGCACTGGTCGCAATGCTCGTTCCCTGTTCACCGCTCGCCGGAGCGACTACCGTTCCTTCTGTCATCCTCGACTCCTTGCCGGAGAGACCTGCCCTCCCGCTTGCACAATTGTTAGCCCACTAGTCCGCCCTGCGGCCCGAATGCATGAGGGCTCCAGCCCTGGGTGAACTTCACCGGCGCGGCGCGGTGCGCAATTTCCACCGGGGCCCTGCGTGCCTGGCCGGCAAGCACACCGGCAACGAGGAAGAACTCGTACGTCATGAACGTGGGTCCGTTCAGGTAGCCCGTGATCACGGATCCGATCGAGAAGGCGATCATCCACCGCAATGCGCGGGCCTCTCCGCCGTCAAGAACGTTCCGCAAAGCCGCGAAGCCCTCGCGCAGTAACTGGAAGTAAAACCATAGGAACAGCAGGCAACCCGGCACTCCCACCGCCAACACGAGTTCTACCAGGAAGTTGTGCGAGCTAGGGATGCCGAGCGCCCCCGTGGCAGGACTGCGGGAAGCCAGATGCAGCAAGCCGTACCCGCGCCCGACCAGCGGTGCGGTCTTCGCCGCCCCGCCCAAAGCCTCAAAGGCCGAGATTCTGGCTTCGATGGTGCCCACCGTGATATAGCGGGCAGCGATTGTGTTTTCGAGTGCCGGGAGGCGCCGGCCCAGAAAGAGCTCCCGATAAAGATATTCGCCCCCGACCACGACCAGCCCGAACGCCGCCACGACCATGCCGAAGACCAGCCATGACCGGTGCAGGAAGCGTCCTTTGAGCAACCAGCAGGTTCCAAGGGTGGCCAGCAGACCGACCCAGGAAGTTCGTGTCAAACTAAGGAACAGACCTACCAGCACTGAAAGTACTACGCTCCACAATGCGAGCCGGCCCATCCGCCCGGTGGCTCTCGATACCGACGCGCCGAGCAAGGCGGCCACGAGAAACAAACCCCAGGTCAGCGGATCGGCGTAATACGAGAAGGCCCGGAACTCCTGCGAGACCCCTTCCAGATAGGCGAAGACCTTTGCGCCTTGAATGGAGTACCGGTAGGTTTCTGCGGCCCACGCCCGGTCCACCGGCGTCGGACCCGAGACCAACTGCAACAACCCGTAAGCGACGCTGATCGCGGCCAGCAGGGCAAGGCACCGGCCGATTTTTGCGAACTGATCGAGCCTCAGCGAGAGTCCCACGAAAAAAAGGCAAAACGGCAGCAACTGCTGGTGGATCGCCGCCAGCACGACCGACCAGGACAACTCCTCGGCCATGAACACAGTGGTGGCCACGGCCAAGGTGATGTAGGCCAGCAACAACCTGCCGCTCCAGGAGAGTCCGGTTCGGCGGAGCCCGCGGAACGCCGTGGCGCACAGCAAGACCAGAATGGCCAGTGGGAACAGTTGGATCCCGAAATACACGGCCTGCGGCTGCGGCCCGAGCAGGAATACCGCCCTCTTTACGAAATGCGTCAGGTTCTGCGAGACCACGAAGGCGGCCACCAGTCCGACTATCTTCAACCGGGAGAGTCCGGCGATGAGGGGAAGCAGCGCCACGGCGAGCGCCAACGCCTGCCACTGTGGTTCGGACGCGGCGAATCCCAGTCCCGCGGCCACCGCCAGCGATCCGCCCAGAAGCACCAAGACTGCCACGCGGTGTGATGTCCAGTCGTTCATCTGGCCGCCTTCCGGAACATGGCCACCGTCACCATCGCATGGACGCCGGCGCTCAGCAGCCAAGCCGCGGCTGCTCCCGAAGCGCCGTGAGTGCGCACGAGCACGAGGCCCGCGGTCAGGGTCACCGCCGAGGCCGACAGGGTCGACCAAAACCCGATCTCGGGTCGCCGCGCAGCCTTGGCCGCAGTCCCGAATCCGGTGTCGCTGACAGCGCGCAGAACGAGCGCGCCCCCGAGGTAAGGGATCAGTGGCAGGAACTCCGCGTAGTATGCCCGGCCGTAAAGCGTCAGGACGAGATTCTTACCGAGAAGGATGATCATGAGAACATAAGCCGCCACCGCCAGTGCCGCCCCAAAGCTGATTCGCGTCGCAGCACGGCTCAGGCAGGTGCGACCGCGCGTGCTTCCCTCCCTCGAGAGCGCGGGAAGCAGCAGCAGACCGCACGCCGTCAGCGTCTGATTCATGGGGAGCAACAGGCTTTCCATGGCCCGGTAGGCTCCGGCCGCCCTGAGACCCGCCAGCGCCCCGATCAGCGGCAAGTAAACGGAACTGGCCAGCCAGTACGAAGCCGTTGTGGCGAGGAACCATCCGGCATAGCTCCGGTGCTCGCCGATCACGGCCCAGCACGACGGGAAGCGACTCCCCGCCGACGAGACCCCCCTGCCCTGGGTTACCCTCGCCCGCAGCATCCAGCTCGCAGCGGCGCCGCCGAGCCCCATCCAGGAGAAGGCGGCCGCGGGCGAGATCCACCCGAGCCGCCACGCAATACACAGCCCACCCAACAGCACTGCCGAGTACACCAGACTGCTTTCGAATGCCAACCGGGGCATCATCCGCAGGTAGCACGCGCGGCGGAAGAACCAGAACGTCAGCAGCAGCGGCGCCGCTGCGGCCAAGCCGCCCAAGCCCGACGCCAGGGGACTCCCGAGGAGGTGCGCCACCACACAGAGCAGCCCCAGTACAGCGCCGAGGGCAAGCGCCAGCGCGGCGTTGATTCGGGCCGACGATTTCACGTAGCCCGTAAGCTCCCTCTCGTAGTTGCCGGGGCCTACGATGCTCATCGGCTCCAGTATGAGAGCGTTGTGAATTCCCGCCAGGATCAGGAAAAGAGAGTAGGACACCGCGAAAGCGCCGTAGTCAGACGGAGGGAGCCAGCGAACGAGCAGCAGGTTCACTACGAAGTGCCCGCCGGAACTTAACCCCTGGTCGGCCACGCTAAAGGCGAGTTTCGTCGTCCACCGGCTGATCCATCCCAGAAGTTGCCAGGAGCGCGCCGCCATCTCACCGACGCCGAGGCTGCTGCCCGCATCCTTCCCGGGGTATTGGGCCTGCGCCACCGCCTGCGCTGCGTGTAGCACTCCTTCAGCTTCCCCTGGAGGTAGCCGCACCACCGAGTCGTTCTCGCCTACCCGCTATTTGGGACTCGCCGCCGGGTTGCCTGCGGCCAGGTCGGCGTAGCCGAGGTAGCCCCAGCCGGCCGATGACTGATACCACCACAGCCTGTTCAGGAAATCGCGTCCAAACACGAAGTGCCGACCGCCCACGGCAGCGCTTGCCGTTCTCTGAAGGTATCCGTTCGTCCAGGTCCAGCCCTGCCATCCGTTGCCGGTGCCCTCGGTGAAGCGCTGCGTGTATACCCCGCCGCTCCGACTCGTCACCGAGACCTGGATTGCTCCGGCGCTGGCCGCCGCATCCGGATCGGTCCCGAGTGTTCCGCCGCCGCTGTACCAGGAGCCCCACGCAGTTCCGTTGAAGCGGCCGATCCACGCCGCGTTGTCCGCGCCCCGGACGGCCACGTACGCTGCCCCGTCGGTTCCGGCGCACAGGGCAGGCCCGCCGGTCGCCACCGGCGCGCCCGCTCCCCCTCCGGATACCCAGCCGTGGAACCCAGTAGCCGGAATGTAACGCCCGGCCCAGATCACACCGGCCGCCGACCTGCCGGCAATGAACAACGAACCATCGCGAGCGCCAGCAATCGCCGGGTTGGAGGAGAGGGAGCCGCCCAGATTGACCCACCCCAGAAAACCTTCGGCTGTCCGATATCTGTTGAGCCAGTAGTTGGAAGCGCCGTCTGGCGCCACCACGTAGGCCTCGCCGTTGGAGGCTACCGCCACCGCCGGGCTGCCGGAGAAGTTCTCACCCGCGAGCACCCATCCCCTCCAGGTTTGGCTCGCGTTGTCGAAGATGTTCATCCACACTCGCCCGGCGTCGTTTCTTCCCACGACGAAGGTGTCCCCCGCAGCGTTGCGCGACGCCGACACCTCGCTGGTAAGCCAGCCGCCGGCGGACTTCGCCGTGGAAGTTCCGTACGTATTCAGGATTGTCGCCCCGGTGGTGGACCGGAATACCGCCGTCGGCGCGATATCCGCTACCTTAAGCACGAAAGCGCTCAGCCCTCCGGGGTTGAGGGCCTGTAGCGGATTCTTGGTGGGGAAATCCACCGACTGCGTCTGTCCCGCCAGACACGCCGCGCCTGTGGAGTCCAAAGCCACCCCGTAAGCCGTATCGCTGTCTGAGCCGCCCAGGTAGGTGGAGGTCTCGAGCGCTGTCCCCGGCGCGGTCAGCCGCGATACGAAGATATCGTAGCCGCCTGATTTGACGCTCTGGAGCGCATTCACCGCCGGGAAGTTGCTCGACGAGGTATAGCCGGCTACGGAGGCCTGGCCGAAGGAATCAACCGCGAGCCCGGTCGCATAGTCCACGCCCGCGCCGCCGAGGTACGTGCTGTAAGCGAGCGCGCTGCCGGAGTTGTTCAGTTTCGCCACGAAAGAGTCGATCGTCCCTCCCGCGTGAGCGGCTTGAAGCGCGTTCACGACCGGAAAGTTGAGCGAACTCGTCACCCCCGCCACGTATACGTTACCGGCGCTGTCAACCCGGATGCCGGTCCCCGTCTCGCTCGCGCCGACCGTGCCCCCGCTCCCGCCCAGGTACGTGCTGAAGCTCAGCGTCCGGCCGTCCGGGTTGATCTTCGTCACGAAGGCGTCTTGCCCCCCGCCGCGCGAAGGTTGCAGTGCGTTGTAAGTGGGGTAGTTGCTCGAGTCGGTCCCGCCGGTCAGGTACGCCGCCCCCGATCCGTCCACGGCGATGCTCGTGGCCCGGTCGTCTCCATTTCCTCCGAGATAGGTGCTCCACACGAGGGCGCTGCCAGAGGCATTCAGCCTGAGAGTAAAGGCATCCTGCCGCCCCTGGTTCGACCCCTGGTAGGCACTCGTCACTGGGAAGTTGCTGGAATTCGTCTCTCCTCCGATGTAGACGTCGCCCGCGCTGTCCACGGCGAGTGCGTTGCCGCTGTCGTGCCCGCTGCCGCCAAGGTACGTGCTGTACGCCAGCACATTGCCGGCAGGCCCCAGTTTGACCGCGAAAGAATCCCTCCCGCCGCCGAGCGCACGCTGGCGGGCGCCCGCCGTGGTCGGGAAATTCGACGAATAGGTCCATCCGGTGAGGTAGGCGTTGCCGGCGGCATCGACGGCGATCCCGAACGCCCGATCATCCCAACTGCCCCCGAGGAAGGTGCAGTAGACAAGGCTGTTTCCGTTTGCGTTCACCTTGGCCACGAAGGCGTCCACGCCACTGCCGCTCGACGCTTGCAGCGGATTGGTCACCGGCAGATTGAACGAGTCGGTTTGCCCGGCGATGTACGCATTACCGGCCGAATCCACCGCGATCGCCCGCGCGCTGTCGAGCCCGCTGCCGCCCAGGTAGGTGCTGTAGGAAAGAACCGGGTCGATCACGAGCGGCCGCGTCCCGTCGTAGACGCCGATATCGAAACCCACCTGGCTGTCTCCATGGAGACGAAACCCGCCTTTGACGGAAACGCGGCGGCCCCCGATTTCCTGGTAGACCGCGGGCAGTTCCTCGCGCAGTTCACCCTTGCTTGTTCGCACCACGAGCCCGCCGCCTTCGGTGCTCAAAACCTGCGCTCGGTCGTAGGACCAGCGGATCAGCGAAGGATCCGCTCCGGGCGCCACCACAAACTCGGACTTCAGCCTCGTCTCGACTGCGCGATAGCGAAGGTCGATTCCCCGATACAGATTCCGATAGATCACGCCGTCGTAAATCGCCACGCCGGTTCGCCAGTTCTCGGGCCGGTCGCCTAACAGGAAGTTGACGTTGCCGGGTAGCCGGTTCAGGCCTTCCAGCGTCGGTGCCGGACTGGCGCCCATGAACCTCACTAGCACCGGTTCACCCCGGAGCACGAGCGCTACCTCGGAAGAGGCAAAGTATGCCGACAGTCCCGGACTTTTCACGGCAAAGCGTGTCTGGGCTCCGAATTGACCTTCATTGGCTACAAACAATAGCCGTAGCCCCGGATGCCCCGTACTCGGTCCTGCCGCCAGGGCCGAGGACGGTTCCGGCCGCAGCCCAAGCGTTGCCGCAACCGCCAGTACGGCCGCCAATATGAGCAGCACTCGCCGAGAGGTCGAGGTCCGGCGGGTCTGTGGAATCCGTTCCATTCGAGCGCTCCTGCCCAGATTGTTCGGCAGCGCGCTGGTGCTTCTTTAGGGCACATGGAGGCATGCGTCTAAGCGCTTCTGCGCAAACGGAAGCTGGCAGGGCCGAGTAACCGCGCTCCTACCCCCGGCTCCCCGGCCGGTAATACTTCCCGTAGTAACCGTAGTAGTAATAGCTGTCGCTCATCTCTTTATGGACTTCGTTCAGGATCACGCCCACCACGTTCGCGCGCAGGCGGCTCAGGGTCGACAGAACGCTGGCTACCGCCTTGCGGCTCGTCTCGCCAGCGCGGGTCACTACGACTACGCCGTCCACCGCCGTCGCCATTTGCAGCGGCTCGGCGAAGCCCAACAGCGGCGGAGCATCCAGCACCACCAGGTCGTACTCGAAGGAAGCTTCCTCAAGAACCTGCTGGAGGCCCTTGCCTACCAGGTCGGCCGCCCGCCGCGACGGCGGGCCCGCCGGCAGGATGTCCAGATCGGGGACGGCCGCCAGGCTCACCACCGCCTCGCGCCACGGGAGTTCGGACACCAGGACGTTAGCCAGCCCCAGCGCCCCCGGGATCTCGAACCGCCGGTGCACGCTGGGGCGTCTCAGATCGCCGTCGATCAGTAGCGTCTTGTGCCGCTGCTCGGCATGCGCCAGCGCCAGATGCGCGGCAATCGTTGACTTGCCCTCGCCCGGCGAGGCGCTGGTCACCAGAATCGACCGCAGGCGCCGGTCGAAATCGGTCAGCAGGATCGAGTTGCGCAGCGTGCGGATGGCTTCGTCGTAGCCCGTCATCCCGTGGTCGAGCGAGCCCCGTACCGTCACCAGCGCATGGCTGCTCCCGTTGCCCCCCACCGGGATCGGCCCCAGCCGCCCCCTCCAGTTCTTCACCACCGGCAAACTGCCGACCACCTCCGCCTTCAGGACGCGCGCCACCTG
>CAYZJD010000115.1:0-6714 GCA_964478455.1 uncultured Solibacteraceae bacterium
ACAACAAGGGAAGGTTGGGTTCGTTGAAGGTACAAGCCGCTCCGGGCAGATTGCCGAAGCGGCGGACGCAGGTTTCCGCGTAGCGTCCGAACCACTCCGCCGCGTCCGGGTGCAGCAAGCCTCCGATCCGCGCCAGCCAGAGCGGCGACGTGAAGTGGTGCAAAGTCACGACGGGGGTTATTCCGTTGTTCCGGCAGGTCTCGGCCATCCGCGTGTAGTGGTCGAGCGCGGCCCGGGAGAAAGAGCCGCGCTCCGGCTCGATGCGCGCCCACTCCACTGAGAAACGATAGGCGTTGAATCCTAACTCCGCGAGCAGACGGATGTCCTCCGGGTAGCGGTGATAGTGGTCGCAGGCGTCGCCGGAAGGCTCGGCGAACATCGTGCCGGGCAGATGCTCGAGCAGCCAGAAATCGCTGTTGGTATTGTTGCCTTCCACCTGGTGCGCGGCGGTTGCGGCGCCCCAGAGGAACTTCTTGGGAAACGCCCGGTCGCCCTTGGCCCCGAGAGCGCTGCTCTTCGATGCCCCTGCCGAGACGGCCGCTGCGCGGATCCAATGACGTCGAGTAAGCGGAGTCTGGTTCACCGGCGCCCCTCCTTATGCGAAACGCAGTGTATCAGATTCCCCTTCCGTTGACCCCAGCGCGCGCGGACGCATAATCAGCGGAGCGCCTCCGCGAGGGCTCGCAGCCGCTGCTTGTGCGCTTCGGTTGGCAAAGCCGCGTCGAAGGCCTTCACCGAATCCAGCCTCTTTTCTTCTCAATGTCCGCCGAGGACGGAGAGCGGCCGCCTACTGCCGCCTGCTGCGGCCGACCAGCAACGGCGTTCCCGCCAAAGCCGGCGTGGCAGGCCCGACACCGCAAGTGAGTGTCCGGTTACAGGGGCTGGCATGCGCGCCGCTGGTGATGTTGAGTATACTGTGGAGGAAAATCCACATATGGAGACCATACAGGTTGTTCTTGATGCGAAGCTCCTGAGGGCCGCCGATCTCGCAGCAAAGCGGCGGAAAGTGAACCGGTCGGCCCTTATCCGCCAGGCGTTACGGGAACACCTGAAGCGCCTACATGTGTTGGACCTCGAGGACCGCGACCGGCGGGGTTACCAGGCCCAACCACAGCGGAGCGAAGAATTCGGTACCTGGGAGGACATTGCCGCGTGGCCGGAAGACTGAGCCGCGGCGATGTCCACCTTTGCCGGCTCGTGCCACCCGACAAGGAGCGGCCGGTCCTCGTCTTGACGCGCGACAGCGCGGTCGGCCATCTGTCGACAGTGACGGTGGCCCCGATCTCTTCTACGATTCGCGGCGTGCCATCTGAAGTGGTTCTGGATGTCGATGACGGGATGAAGGGCCGTTGCGCCGTCAACCTGCACAACGCCGTGACCATCTCACAGCAGCGTTTGGGACGGCGTGTCGCCAGCCTGAGCGCTGGACGGATGCAAGAGGTTTGCCTGGCGTTGCAATTCGCGCTCGGCTGCGACTGAGCTCGAAAGCCTTTACCGAGCCCCGCGTAAGCCGATTGGCCAGAGCTACTTGATGCTGACGGTCACTGTATTGGCCGTTTTGCCGTCCATCGTCAGTATGATGTCCACCTGTCCACGGCCAACCAGACTGCGCGGAACGCGCAGGTTCACTTGATCCAGCCCAACCATGCCCGCCACCGGACCGGCGTATTCTACCGGAGCATCCACACCGCCGATCGTGGCGGTGACGGCTGCAAGCGAACTGCGCCCTCGTATGCCCGTTCCGTAAAGCTGCAAGAACACTTGGTCCGTCGCCGCACCCAGATCCAGAGGCACCGGCTGGCAAGATCCCACGGCACATCCAGCGTTGAACACATATTCCCAGGTCTGCGACCCATCGCCCTTGACAAAGATCGCCAGCGCCGCGGACACACCCTGCCCGTTGGCGTTCATGGTGAAGAGACCCGGGGCCAACCTGTCAATCTGGAGTGTCCCACTGGAGACGGTCTGGGAATTGCGCACCACGGTGATGGTGGCCATACCCAGGGCGGTTTCCTCAGGAATGTAGTAATTGATCTGGCCGGGGGAGACGAACCACAGCGGCGCGGTGTGCTCGGCCCCAGCGCTGTCCCTGACTTTCACCGAGGTCTGAGCCAGCACAGTGGGTAACGGCCCTGTGGCGGGGGCGGCCTCGACTGTCGAGACTCAATTGGCGCCGAAGCCCGCGGCTATGACTCCGGGAGCTAGTGGCACGGAGGGAGTGAAGCTCGCGGCGGAGACGGTGGCCAGCGCGGCAACCAGCATGCGAATGCAATCGTTGTCGGTGTCCACGATGTACAGAGTCCCGGCGGAATCGACCCCGGCGTTATGGGGATGATTCAATTGCGCACTGGTGGCAGGGCCGTTGTCCCCGCTATAGCCTTGAGTCCCGTTTCCCGCGACGGTAGTGATCACCCCGTTGGAGACCCTGCGGACGCGATGGTTGCCCCAATCCGCAATGTACAGATTACCGGCGGAATCAATGGCGACACCCGCAGGGACATTTAACCTTGCACTGGTGGCAGGGCCGTCGTCCCCGCTGTATCCTGCGGACCCGTTTCCCGCGACGGTGGTGATCACCCCGTTCGCGACCATGCGAATGCGATGGTTACCCCCATCCGCAATGTACAGATTGCCCGCGGAATCGACGGCGAGAAACTCCATAGACAAGCGGGCACTCGTGGCAGGGCCGTTGTCCCCACCATAGCCTCGAATCCCGTTTCCCGCGACGGTAGTGATCACCCCGTTGGAGACCGTGCAAACGCGATTGTTTCCGGAGTCCGCAATGTACAGATCCCCGGCGGAATCAATGGCGATGCCTACAGGCCCATTTAACGATGCACCGGTGGCAGGGCCGTTGTCCCCACCATAGCCTTGAAAGGCGATCTCCTCAATGAATCTTGGGCGAATGCGAAGGACCGTGCATAATTCAGGTTCCAATCTTGTGATAAGAGATTTAGAACTTTTACTCTTTACCTCTGGACCGGTCAGTTTTGCCGCCCTCAGCCGATATGGCATTTGGAGGCTGAATAACGAATACGGGCGCGGGCTTTTGCGTCGCGCGACCGATCAGGTAGCCACCCACAGCAGCGAGTGGGATGACCAAGAGCACTGCCCCGCAACTAGGCCCCTCGCAGCTCCCATTGCCCATACCTGCCGCCACTCCACCGGCAACCGCGGCTCCGCCGCCCAAGCCGGCTAGCCCCCCGAGCAACGCGCCCTTCCCAACCCTGCCGCTAAACCGAACGCGGGCGACAACATCCCGCGGCACCATTGCCTCTTCCTTGCCGGAGGCCCAGCGCCTGGTCGCCGCGTTCGACTTGACGGAAACGCCGCTCTCTTCGACGCCAATTAATCTGGCCTTAATCTCTTCGCCCGAGGTCAGCAGAATCCAAACATTGCGATTCGCCAGCTTTTGCTGGGTCACCTGTTCTCGAAATCCGGTCCAGTTTGTCTTCACTGGTATGTTTTGATCGGCTGCGATGAGGTCCGTAACCATGATCATCGCGATGGATGCCGCCAAAGTTCTCCGGATCATATTAAACCTCCTAGTTTTAATTGAATCCCGTTTCCCGCGACGGTAGTGATCACCCCGTTGGAGACCTTGCGAACGCGATGGTTGCCCCACTCCCCAATGTACAGATCTCCGGTGGAATCAATGGCGACGCCTGCTGGCCAATTTAACCTTGCACTGGTGGCACGGCCGCCGTCCCCGCTGTACCCTGCGAAGCCGTTTCCCGCGACGGTGGTGATCACCCCGTTGGAGACCCTGCGAACGCGATGGTTCCCGGAGTCCGCAATGTACAGATTGCCGTCGGAATCGAAAGCGACTTGCCCTGGGTGGTCCAATTGCGCGTTGGTGGCAAGACCGCCGTCCCCGCTGTAGCCTCCAGTTCCGTTTCCTGCAATGGTGGTGATCTTGGGCGCCTGGCCCGAAATCGTGCCGGACATCGCCAACGCCAAAGCCGGAGCGATCAATCTGATTCGCATGCGCGTTCCCTCCTGCGCCCGTAAAAGGTCGTGCGCGAGCGCCGTTGGCTCTGACCGCCGACCCTGTCACCGGGCATTCCTGTGGTTGAAGTTTGGGACGAGACCCAAAGAGTTTCACGATCCCCGGCGATGCTCGACTGCAACTGTGGTAGGTCGAAGTACTCCTGAAGCTGTCGCGGCTTGCTGTAGCTGACGCAGCGGTCCGGGTGGGTGTCGCTAGTCCTATAGACCGCCCCCATCCTGCCCTCCCCGATCTGATCGAGGATCCGGTAGGGCGAGATCGTCTTGCCGACCATGACCGTTCTCCAAGCTGGAGAATCGGACCGTCACGTCTGCTTTGCAGATCAATTGTACAGCAAAGACAGGTGAACTGATTCTCGAAAATCAAAGAACCGCTGGCGAGGCTCAGCGCCACTACTCCCGCGACAGGACTTCCGCCAGCGCCCGCAGCTTCTGCTTGTAGGGCTCGCTTACGAGGCCCGCGTCCAACGCCCGCGCGCTGTCCAGCCGCTGTTCCTCCAATTCGAGCTGCTTCTTCGGGTCGGCGTACTCGGCCAGCCGTACGCGCGCCCGGCCAAAGACGTAGTCGAGCAGCGTCCGCGCCTCGGCCGGTCCGGCGTTGGCCGCCCACAGCGCCGGCGCCAGCGTCATCAGCGCGCTGCGCTTCAGCCAGGTGGGATCGATGCGGTCCACTGAGTCCTGGTCCGTGTGGATCACATGCAGCGACGGCACCCCCATGCTGATGCAGGGAATCCCCACCCCCTTGGCTTGGAACGCCACGTGATCGCTCAACGGCATGTTCTTCCAGTACGCCGGGCGGAAGGAGGTGCGGCTGCCACGCGGCGAAACGAACAGCGGCGACGGCGCCCGTTCGGCCGGAGCGTAGCGATCCTTCATGTGCTCGGCGAGGCTGTAGATGAGGTCGTCGTCAAACGAGGGCAGCCATTCGGGCCCATAGATCACCGCGAAGTTGTTCTCCGCGTTGCGGTCGCCGCCTGCCTGGTCGAGATTCACCGCCAGGAGGATATTCCGGGCCTCCTGGGGATACCGCTGGAAGAACGCCTTCTCGGAGGCGATCTCTGTCGACCACCAGAACCTCAGGGTTCGGCGCAGTGGCGGGACCTTGCCGGCGGCCACGAGGCGTTGCAGCGTCGCCAGCGCTTCCAGCAGCGTCCCGCTGCCGGAGGCGTTGTCGTTGGCTCCGGGCTTCTGGTGGTCCAGGTGTGACACCAGCACGACGTCCCTGCCCTTCACTTCTCCTGGAATCTCCCCCATCACCATTCCGATCTCCGCCCGCTCGGAGCGGTTGGCCTGGACGCGCATGCGGAGGCGGACGGTCCTGCCCTGGCGCAGCATGCGCCGCAGTTCCTCCGCCTGCTTGCGGCTGATCATCATCGCGAGGGCGCCGGGCGGCGACTGGCCCCAGCTTACGGCGTCCTCCGCGGGTCTTCTTCCAAAGAAGCCTTCTGATCCGGCCGAGAGCACGCCAACTGCGCCACGCTGGCCCATCGCCTGCCAGACCCGGCCGGGGGAACCGTCTGCCAGCAGGATCTTGCCTCGAACGTCCTTGCCGGCGTAGGCGGCTTCCGAACTGCCCTGACCGACGTCCACAAGTTCCGCCGTGACATCGCCCTCCATGCTGCCTTCGGCGATCAGCACGGCCGTGTCTTGGAAGCTGGCCAAACGCCGCCGCTCCGGTTCGACGAGTTCCAATTCGCCGGCCACGGGATCCCACGACGGGCGCTCCCCTGGAAGCCGTTCGATGCGGACGTTTGCAAGCCCAAGGAGGCGCGCTTGCGCGGCAACGTACTCGGCGGATTCAAAGAAGCCGCGGGAGCCCGGGTAGCGCACCCGGCTCGCCAGCGCGCGAGTATGCTCGAGCGCCGCCTCGGAGGAGACTTCGGTCAGGATGTCGCGGATGAGGGCATCCGGGATGGGCAGGTCGGGGACCCGCCCTACCACGGCAGAGGCCGACAGAAATGTTAGCAGTGCGAGGAAACGCGTGTACGGCATGGTCTCGCAAAGGTAGCATTCCGGCGCACCTGGTTCAAGCGGTCACAAGCGTTGCTGCCTGCCGGACCCGGATATCCGAAAACACACCGGGCTCTTGTGGTGCAATCACTTGCGAGGGTAGCGGGCGCTCGGCGGCCGGCGCAGGTTCGTTTGCAACCGTTGGCCGCCTCTGATAGGATAAGAGTGCTCTCATGGATCGACTCTCCCCGAGTTGTTCCCCGACACCCCAACCAACGGAGTGAACCACACCACCGAATGAGCTTCACTGTCTTTCTCGGCAATCTACCAACCTGGGTGACCACGGACGATATCCAGTCGTGGCTCACCGCAGAAAACCTGGTCGCCGACGCGATCAAGGTTATCCGCAACCCTGAAACGCAGGAGTCCAAGGGATTCGCCTTCATCGAGGCGCCGAACGAGGAGGAGATGCGATCCATCATCCGCCGGTTTGACCGTGCGCCTTTGGAGGACCGGCTCTTGCGCGCGAATCCAGCGCAGCCGCCCAAGGGTAGGGGAGGCGCGCCGCCGGCCAGGCAAACGCCCCGTCCGACCCATCGTGGCGGCAAGAAGCACCGGCGGGCGAAGCCCGATACCCAAGAGCCCCAGAGCGCGTTTGCCGAGGAGCTCGCCAAGGTTCTCTAGCGCCAACTTCCCGCCCCCGCCGCCGCGGCGCTACGCCACCTACGAGCCGCGAGATTCGCTTTCCCTTCTTCT
>CAYZJD010000115.1:6814-11797 GCA_964478455.1 uncultured Solibacteraceae bacterium
CTTGCAGTTGACCTTCGTTCGCCGGGCCGCTGCCGCGGACGCGAGGCCAGGTGGCGCGCTCTTGCGGGGGCCGAATCACCGGCAGGTGGTATACTCTATGGCGCGGGACTCATATTAGCATTCATTGGACAGCCCCGCCCGCGAGGGTTGCAGCCGTGAAAGATCTTCTCTTGATTCGTACTTTCTTCGTCCTTCTACTCGCTTGCGCCAGCTACTTCCTCCAACCGTTTGGAGTCCCGAGACCGTTTTCCGCTCTGGCAGGACTGGTTCTCGGCCTGGCGATCATCTGGTTCGAGATTCGCGTCAAAGAGGTCAGCCTCAAGCGGCTGATCGGCGCCGCCATCGGGTCAGTTCTGGGGATCATCGGCGCGTTCCTGATGTCCCTTGTACTGGCGAGGGCGCTGCCCGCCAATCCAGACACGGTGCCTTTCCTTCAGATCGGTCTGTTGCTGTGGATGACGTACGTGGGGCTGGTCATCGGCGCCAGCAAAGGGGACATGCTCAACCTGGCGGCCCTTGGCGGGATCTTCGGCGGCGAGAAAGTCGCCAAACACCCGTTCAAGATCCTGGACACCAGCGTAATTATCGACGGCCGCATCGCCGACGTCGCCGAGAGCGGGTTCCTGGACGGTATTCTTGTCATCCCGCAATTCGTGTTGCGTGAGTTGCAGCTCGTGGCCGATTCGTCCGATTCCATGAAGCGCAACCGCGGACGTCGCGGTCTGGACATCCTCCAGCGCATCCAGAAGATGCCGGAACTGAACGTCCAGATCCTGGAGGACGATTTTCCCCACATCCGCGACGTGGACATGAAACTGATCGAGCTGGCCAGGATGTACGACTGCAAGATCGTCACCAACGACTTCAACCTGAACAAGGTGGCCCAGCTTCACGGGGTAGTGGTTCTGAACATCAACGAACTGGCCAACGCCCTCAAGCCGGTCGTGCTGCCCGGCGAGACGATGCGCGTTTTCATCCTGAAGGAGGGGAAGGAGTACAACCAGGGCGTGGCTTATCTGGACGATGGGACCATGGTGGTGGTCGACAACGCCAAGAAGATGATCTCCAAGACGATCGACATCACCGTGACCAGCGTCCTGCAAACCACGGCCGGCAAGATGATCTTCGGCCGTTACGACGAACGCGTACATGGGGTCCACGAGACGGCCGAGCGGTCGAGGCAGGAGCGCTCGCCGAGAGAACCGGCTTCCGCTCCCCCGTCCCGCTGACGAGCTGGGCGCCTGTAGCTGGAATTGAGTTCGAATGGAAATCAGATGAAAGTCGCGGTGATCTTGCCGGCGGCCGGGCTGGGAACCCGAATGCGCCGCCAAGTCCCTGAAAAAGCGGGAACCAGCCGCAAACAGTTCATGCTGCTGGACGGCTCGCCTATCCTGCTGCACACCATCCGCAAGTTCGTCGCCTGCCCGCCGGTGAGCGAGATCGTCGTGGCCCTGCGGCAGGACGACGTCGCCTGGGTGCGGCAAGTGCTTGAGCGTGAGCACCTGGCCAAGCCGGTTCGGCTCGTCGAAGGCGGCAACACGCGCCAGCAGTCGGTGGAGAACGCGCTCGCTACGCTGGCGGCGGACACCGATCTGGTGGTGGTTCATGATGCCGTCCGCCCGTTTATCGACGCCACTACTATCGAGAAGGTCATCAAGGAGGCGGCCGAAACCGGCGCCGCCATCGTTGGCATCGTCCCGGTGGACACGGTCAAACAGGTGCGCAAGAACAAGATCTTCGGCACGCTGCCGCGGGAGCGGCTCGTGCTGGCCCAGACACCCCAGGTGTTCCGTTACGAGCTGGTGAAGAGAGCGTTTGAGAAGGCGCGGGAGGACGGTTTCAGCGGCACGGACGAATCCAGCCTGGTGGAGCGGCTCGAGCAGGTGGAAGTGAGCGTCGTACCCGGCAGCGACCGCAACATCAAGATCACCAAGCCGTCCGACATGGACCTGGCGCGTCTGTTCCTCGAGGAAGAAGCCGCGCGGCGGAAAGCGTCGTGACCGAATTCAGAACCGGTCTCGGTTGGGACACGCACCGTCTCGTTGCGGGCCGGCTGCTCATCCTTGGGGGAGTCCGGGTGGCCTCGGAGGTGGGACTGGAAGGCCACTCGGACGCCGATGTCCTGGCGCACGCCATTACCGACGCGATCCTCGGCGCGGCGGCCCTCGGCGACATCGGCATGCACTTTCCGGATAGCGACCCGCGATGGGCCGGCTCGGACAGCTTGCAGTTCCTGCGGCACGCACAGGACCTGGCCGCCGCGGAGGGCCTCCAGGTGGTGAATGTCGACGCGACGGTCGTTCTCGAGCGGCCGAAGCTGAAGGATTACCGCCCGGCGATTCGCGAGAAACTGGCGCGGACGCTCGGCCTCGAGTTGGAGCGCGTGTCGGTGAAATTCAAGACCGCCGAAAGGGTAGGGCCGGTCGGCGAGGGCCGCTCCGCCGAAGCGCAGGCAGTGGTCACGCTGAGAAAAGGCACGTAGCGCGCGGCCCGTGGCTAGAAACCAGCCACGAGCTACTTGCTGTTTTCCCTGGCCGGCAGAAACTCGTCGCCCGGCCGCCAGGTCGGCATCTGCTCGATGTTGGCGGCGCTGAGGCCGAGGAGGAAGCCGAAGCGCGCGATCTGCTCCATGCCCGCCAGGTCCCAGTCGTCGCGGTATTCGTCCGACGGCTGATGGTAGTGCTTTGAGTTGAATTCCTCAAACACCTTCTTGCCGTAGCTTTCGGGTTTGCCGTGATACTGATCGCCCTCCTTGATGGAGAACGCCGGGATGCCGGCCTGGGCGAAGGGGAAGTGATCGGAGCGATAGTAACTGCCCTGTTCCGGACGCGGGTCCGGCTTAATTTCCAGCCGCATGCGCTGCGCCGCTTCCTGAACCAGCGGCCAGAGGGTGGTGCGCTCAGCGCCGCTGACAACTACGTCCTTGGTCCTGCCGAAGGGATAGAAACCGTCGAAGTTGAACGCGGCCGCGGTCTTGCCGGGGGCGACCAGCGGGTTCGCTGCATAGTACTGGGAGCCGCGCAGCCCGCCTTCTTCTGCGGTCAGCGCGAGGAACAGCGCCGTGCGCCGGGGCTTCCGCTCGAGCGCGGCCCACGCGCGGGCGATCTCCAGCAGGATGCCGCAGCCGGCGGCGTTGTCCACGGCCCCGTTGTAAATGGTGTCGCGGTTGACGGGGCGGCCGATCCCCAGGTGGTCCCAATGGGCGCTGAAGATCACCGCTTCGCCGCGCCGTAACTCATCGCTGCCTGGGATCAGTGCTGCCACGTTTCGCGTCGTGTATTCCCGCAGCTTGGCCGGCAGCCGGCCTCGAATGCGAATGCCGAGCGGAATGGGACGGAAATCGCGGGAACCGGACAGCTTCAGCAACTCTTCGACGCGCTTGCCGGCCATAGCCAGTAACCGCTGGCCCGCTTGCCGGCTGATCCATCCCGCGAAGGCGAGAGCCGGCTTGCCAGGCGCGAGTTTCACTTGCGGCTCCTCGCGCCCCCACGAGCTCCGCACGACCTCCCACGGGTAGCCGGCTGTCGCGGTCGTGTGGATAAGAATGGCGCCGATCGCGCCCAACCGGGCGGCTTGCTCGTACTTGTAGCTCCAGCGGCCGTAATAGGTGAGCGCGCGGCCGCCGAAGAACCGCTCGTCGGTGGAAGGCGGCTCGTTGGTGAACAGCACAAGCAGCTTGCCGCGGACATCGACGCCCTTGAAGTCATCCCACTGAAATTCCGGCGCCACAATGCCGTGGCCCGCGAAGACGGCCTCGGCGTCGAACTGATCGAGCGGCTTCTGGCGCTCGCTGGCGCCGACAAAGTCATCGAGGTAACGGAAGGCAAGAGTCTTACCCTTCGCGGCAGCGGACAGTTGCGCGGAGGGCTGTGTTTCGACTCCCAGAAGCGGGACGTTCTGGAAGTACGTTCCATCATCGCCGGCGGGCCTGGCGCCGATCAGAGCGAACTGAGTGGCGAGGTATTCCGTCGCCAGCGCCTCGCCGCGCGTTCCGGGGCCGCGGCCTTCGAGCAGGTCGCTCGCGAGGAACTTGACATGGGCCCGGATCCGCTCGCCGGCGATGTCGAGGGGTTGCGCCGCGCACGCCGCGGCCAGGCAAAGGAGCAGCAGGAGTCGCTGCATGCGAGTGAAGTTCCAGTGTAGCCGACGCTAGCCGCCCCCTGGGGCTTGCCTGAAGGCCGGGTAGTTGCTAGGATATGCCTAGGGAATCGCTATGCCAACCCTATACGTCGAGAACGTTCCCGATGAGTTGTACGAGGCGCTGCGTGCGCGCGCCCGTCAAGCTCGGAAGTCGATCGCAGCAGAGGTTCTCTCCCTCCTCGAAGGCAACATCCCGACCGCGGAGGAACTGAAGTGCCGGCGGGCGTTCCTGGATAAACTCAGACGGCTTCAATCCAGGCGCCCGGCCGCCGGCCGGTTCCCATCGGCGGAAGAGTTACAACGCCAGGATCGCCGCCGGTGACCAGTGTTGTGTTTGACGCGAGCGTAGCCGCGAAGTGGTGTCTTCCCGCAGCCGGTGAACCGCTGGCGGAGGAGGCGCTGGATCTGCTGAAGCGATACGTGTCAGGGGAGCTTCAAATTGTCGTGCCGGACCTGTTCTGGCCTGAGCTCGGGAACATTCTCTGGAAGGCGGTCCGGCAAGGGAGAACGTCTCGGGGCTCCGCGCGGGAAGCGATCTCGGTGATGCGCGACCGGGGACTGCCGACGATCCCGTCGCCGGATTTGATCGAAGACGCGCTGGCAATCGCTCTGCGTTTCGAGCGCACCGTCTACGACGGAGTCTATGTGGCAGCGGCAATCGCCCAGAACACGACCCTCATCACCGCCGATGAGCGGCTGGCGAACGCGCTCGGCGGCCATCTGCCCGTCAGGTGGCTCGGGGCGGTCTAGGAGGTTGCTGAAAAAGGGGGCAGACCGCGCTGCCCCGAGTCGCCAGGAACGTGTTGGCAACATCTTACATTCCGGGGCAGAGAAGTCTGACCC
>CAYZJD010000116.1:0-2618 GCA_964478455.1 uncultured Solibacteraceae bacterium
GCCCATTCCTACACCCCCCTCCCGTACACCGCCTCAAGAATCCGGCGCGCGCCGGCGGCGAGGAGCTGCTCCCCTAACTCCTGCCCGACACGCTCGGCTTCTCCCGCCGACCCGTCAGCCTCGCGCCGCACCACTTGCGTGCCGTCCGGCATTACCACCACCGCAAGCAGATTAAGGCGGTCTCCATCCACAACAGCGTGCGCCCCCACCGGCACCTGGCATCCTCCGCCCAGGGCGGCGAGCACAGCGCGCTCCGCCGTAACAGCCGCGCGGCTTGCTGCGTGATCGAGACCGGCGCAGGCCTGCTCGGCAGCGGCGCCGTCACGCCGCGTCTCGATCGCGAGCGCGCCCTGCCCGACCGCGGGACACATGACCTCGGGCTCGAGCACCTCGGCGATGCGGTCCTGCCAGCCCAGGCGGCGGAGTCCGGCGCACGCGAGCACAATCGCATCGTACTGCCCCTCCGCCAGCTTGCGCAGCCGCGTGTCGAGGTTGCCGCGCACCGGCTCGATGACCAGATCGGGCCGCCGCGCCTTGAGCTGGGCGACACGCCGCAGCGAGCTCGTTCCCACTTTCGCTCCGCTCTTCAGGTCCGCGAGCCGCGCGCCCGCGAGCGCATCGCGCGGGTCCTCGCGCTCGGGAATGGCCGCCAGCCCCAGCCCGGCTGGCAGCTCCGTAGGCAGGTCCTTCAGGCTGTGGACGGCCAGGTCGATGCGGCCCTCTTGGAGCGCCTCTTCGATCTCCTTGGTGAACAGCCCCTTGGTTCCCACCTTGGCGAGTGGCACGTCGGTGATCTTGTCGCCGGTCGTCTTGATAATCTCGATCCGGCAGTTGTGGCCGCGCTCTTCCAGCCGCGCCTGGACCCAGCGCGCCTGCCACAGGGCAAGCTGCGAACCGCGCGAGCCGATGACGAACATGTCACTCATCCAGCCGGAACACGCGGCGGATGACGTCGATCGTCTGGAGGCCGTCCGGGCTTGCCGCCTGCCGGCGCATTTCCGCGATCGGGGCGTGAGCGATCTTGTTGATGAGCCCGCGCGTGAGCGCCTCCAGGGCTTCCTCCTGCTGCGGCGTCAGCGCGCCCAGCCGGTTGCGCGCCCGCTCCAGCTCGCCCTGCCGCAATTCCTCCAGCCGCTGCTGCAAGCCCACGATCGTCGGCGTCACCTCGCGCGCCTTCAGGCGCAAGACCATCCGCTCGACTTCTTCCTCGATGATCTGCTCGGCCTCCTCGGCCTGCTTCAGCCGCTCGCGCCGGTTCGAATCGGCAACCCTCTGGAGGTCGTCGATATCGTAAAGAAACACGTTGTCGAGATCGTTGACCGAAGGCTCGACGTTGCGCGGCACGGCAATGTCGATCAGGAACACCGGGCGGTTGCGGCGCGCCTCGATCACCCGCCGCATCTCCTCCTTGCGAAGGATGTAGTGCGGAGCGCCGCTCGAGGTAATGACAATGTCGATTTCCGGCAGCCTGGCGAGAAAGCGGTCGTACTCCACAATCGAGCCGTTGAACAGCCTCGCCATCTCCACCGCGCGGTCGTGCGTGCGGTTGGTGACGAAGATCTGGTCGGCCCCCGAGCGGTGCAGGTAGCGCGCCGCCAGCTCGGACATCTTGCCCGCGCCGACGATCAGCACCCGCTTGCCCGCCAGCGAGCCGAAAATCTCCCGTGCCAGCTCGACGGCCACGAAGCTGACCGACACGGCGCTCCGCCCAATGTCGGTCTCCGACCGCACGCGCTTGGCCACGCTGAAGGCGCGGGTAAGAACGGTCTCAAGCTGACCCCCGAGTGCGCCGTGCGCCTTGGCGTCGGCGTAGGCGCTCTTCATCTGCCCCAGAATCTGCGGCTCCCCGACCACCATGGAATCCAGGCTCGCGGCCACGCGGAACAGGTGCCGGATCGCCTCGCGGTCCTCGTGCCGGTAAAGGTGCGGTCGAAGAAAGGCCGGCTCGACCTTGCGCGATTCGGCTAGAAACTGCTCGACCGCGCCGCCCGCGTCGGCCTCATCATCGGCGGCCACCGCGACTTCCACCCGGTTGCACGTCGACAGGATCATCGCTTCCTCGACGCCGGCACGGCCCGAGAGTTCGCGCAGCGCAGCCGGCAGCGACTGCGGTTCGAACGCGACCCGCTCGCGCACTTCGACCGGAGCGGTGTTGTGGTTGATGCCGCAGACGACCAGCTTCATCCGCGCGCCGCCTCCCGAGAGCCGGACTGTAACGGCATCCTCATCTCGCGAGCAGGCTGCGCAGCCCGGAGTGCGACGCCCACGTCAAGGCTGAGCAGCCGACCAAGGTGATCGCCATCAGCGCCGCTTTGCGCCCTCGCCATCCCGCGGTCGTCCGCAGGAAGACGACCGCCAGGTACAAGCCCCAGGTGACAAGCGAGATGATCGTCTTCGGCTCGCGGATCCAGCGCGTGCCCGACTCGACATAGGCCCAGGTGATCCCGGCGATGACCGAGAGCGTGATGAGCACGAAACCGATCGCCATCGACCACGAAATCATCTCGTCGAGCGTCCCAAGCGGCGGAAGGCCGTCCGAGAGTACCTCCGCCTTCTTGCTCTTGAGCTGGCGCTCCTGCATCAGGTAGAACACCGACGCTCCGGCCATCAGCAGCAGC
>CAYZJD010000116.1:2628-5234 GCA_964478455.1 uncultured Solibacteraceae bacterium
GGCGTAGCCCACCAGCACGAGGATCACGTGCACCAGCAGCCAGGCGTCGCGCACCGCCGGGCTGCTCCACGATGGCGAGAGGCTGCCCAGGCTGCCGAGCAGCGCCATCACGAAGATGAGCGGGAACAGAAACACGCTGATCCCCTCAAACCGGTAGCGCCAGTGAACAAACAGAAACACGATGGCGATGAGCAGCGCGCACAGAGACACCGATTCGAAGAAGTTGTTCGCCGGAAAATGACCGGTGTAGATGCCCTCCTCGACAATGGACACGGCATGGAGGACAACGCCTACACGAAACGCCGCAAGCGCCGGGCCAAAGAGATTCGTGCGCCGGCGCAGGACGGTCAGCAGCGCGTGGGCCAGCCCCGCCGCGTACAGCACGGCGGCCACGCGCAGCCACAGGGTGCTCATTTCGTGCATGCCGGGAAGCCTTTGAACAACGCGGATTCGCTCTTCAGTATAGCGCGCCGGATGGGGACGGCCCGCATGTTCCCCACTCGGAAACCTCCCGGCTCTCCCCACGATAATCATTACTGTGGAGAAATTCCTACAAGGCAAGACCGCCGTTGTTACCGGCGGGACGCGCGGCATCGGCAGGGCCATCGCCGGGCACCTGCTTCTCGAAGGCGCGCGAGTGGCGATCTGCGGGCGCGCTCCGAACGCAGTGGAAGCGGCTGTAAAGGAGTTGGCGGCCCAAACGGGCGGCGAAGTCGGCGGCAAGGCGGCGGACGTCTGCCGCCACGAGGAAGTACAAGCGCTGTTCGCCTTCGTCGCCGAGCGCTTCGGCCCCCTCGACATCCTCATCAACAACGCCGGCATCGGCTTGTTCGCCAGCGTGCGCCAGATGCAGCCCGACGACTGGCGGCGCGTCATCGACACCAACCTGACCGGCGTGTATTACTGTTGCCATGAAGCGCTTACGAGGTTCCGCAACCCCGGCGGCGGCTTCATCGTCAATATTAGTAGCCTGGCCGGCAAGAACGTGTTTGCGGGTGGGGCGGCCTATAGCGCGTCCAAGTTCGGCCTCAACGCTCTGGGGGAAGCCCTCATGCTCGATCACCGCTACGAGGATGTCCGGGTCTGCACGATCCTCCCTGGAAGCGTCGCCACCGACTTTAGCCCCCGCTCCGGCGACGAAAGCTGGAAGGTGGCGCCCGAGGACGTCGCCGAAGTTGTGTGCGCCGTTCTGCGCATGCCGCCAAGAACGATGGTCAGTTGGGTGGAAATTCGTCCCTCCAAGCCGCGAAAGTAAACTCCAAACCGCTTGCCCGGCCTCAGGCTTCCGATTGGCAACCGGATTGCTCCGTTTTCAAGCGGGGGAGCTGTCACGAGGGCAGCTCGAACGTCCTATGGTGCGGTTGAGTCAGCTTCTGGACCCGACGCGAACCGGCCGCGAGGCTGAGGCGCTCGAACGCGACTTGCGCCGCCTCATTGTCGGTCAGGACGAAGCGGTCCGCCAGATCGTGGACGTCTACCAGATGTTCTTGACCGGAATGACCAGCCCCGCGCGGCCGGTCGGCAATCTCTTATTCCTCGGCCCGACTGGTTCCGGCAAGACAAGAATCGTCGAGGCCACCGCGGAGAGCCTCGTCGGCACCGCCCGCGCCGTCATCAAGATTGACTGCGCCGAATTCCAGCACAGCCACGAGATCGCCAAGCTGATCGGCTCACCCCCGGGCTACCTCGGACACCGCGAAACGCATCCGCTTCTGAGCCAGGAGGTCCTGAACCAGTACCACACCGACAAGGTCAAGCTCAGCTTCGTCTTGTTCGATGAGATCGAAAAGGCCAGCGACGCTCTCTGGAACCTTCTCCTCGGAATCCTCGACAAAGCCACGCTCACCCTCGGTGACAACCGCCGGGTCGATTTCTCCCGCGCCATGATCTTCATGACCTCGAACCTCGGTGCGGCCCAGATGAGTTCCATTCTGAACCCGCGGATGGGCTTCACACGTCCCGAAAAGGAACACCAGGCCGGCGACACGGACGCCAGGCTCTCCGGCAAGATCGCCCGCGCCGGCGAAGAGGCGGCGCGCCGCAAGTTCACCCCGGAATTCATCAACCGGCTGGACAAGATCGTCGTCTTCAAGCCGCTCGGTGAGCCCGAGCTGCGCAAGATCCTCGACATCGAGCTGGGCCTGCTCCAGCAGCGCATTTTCGAATCGACCGCCGGAAACCGGTTCGTGTTCACGGTCGCCGAGACCGCCCGCGACCACCTGCTGCACGCCGGTACCGACCTCCAGTACGGCGCGCGCCATCTCAAGCGCGCGATCGAACGGCTCCTGGTGCAGCCCATGTCGAACCTCATAGCCACCGAGCAGTTGCGCGGCGGCGACTGGCTCCGAGTGGATTTCGACTCTTCCGCGAACCGCCTGGTGTTCTTCAAGCAGGCCGAGGCCATCCAGCTCGAGGAAATGTCCGAGATGACCGGCGTGCCCCTGGCCGCCCCCGCCGCAGCCTCGATCGCCGCGACCGAAACGGTGAAGACGGCAGCCCGCTCTTCCCGCCGCGGCTAACCCAGGAGAGATTAACCACCAAGACACCAAGGCACCAAGAGAATCAAGGCTGAGCCCTTCGGTTTGCGGCAATGCGGGGCCATCCTC
>CAYZJD010000116.1:5244-11728 GCA_964478455.1 uncultured Solibacteraceae bacterium
ATCCTCCGGTTCTTCGGTCTGTTTTTTCCTGGTTTTCTTGGTGTCTTGGTGGTTAGATTCCCCGCCGCGCCGGTGGCTGAAAACCACCACCACAGCCTGCAATCCGGTCTTCTTGGTGTCTTGGTGGTTAGATTCACGCCGCGCATTCCCCTCTCCCCAGCTTCAGCGAGAAATCCACCTCGTCGCCCCAATCCCTGTAAATCTCCGGAAACAGCTCGGGCGGCTTCGCCAGATCGTTGGTCATCTCGCGGAAGGTCTCCACGCGGAACCGCAGCACGTAGTCGCGGAAACTCTCGCCTTCGCGCCTGTTCGCGACGAAGTGATCGAGCACGCGCCGCACCGCCACTGGCGCCAGCCGCGCCGCGATGCTCTGCACGGCCAGGCCGAAACGAAGAATGCCCTGCCCGTCCTTGCCGCCGCCCAGTAGCATCAGGTAGTAAGGAACCTCCCTGCCCTCAATCTTGCGGGAGTTGCCGTAAAAACCAACGTCCGCGATCCAGTGCTGCCCGCACGCGTTCGGGCACCCGCTTACCTTGATGGACAGCGCGCGCACCGCCGCCTCATCGTACGCTCGGACCGTCGCTTGCAGCGCCTCCCCGAGGTTCATCGACTTCGTCAGCCCCAGGTTGCACGAGTACGCGCCCGGGCACGTCGTGACATCTTCGATCTCGTGCGCGCCCGAGCCGGCCAGCCCGATCTCTCCCAGCGCCGCCCACACCCGCTTCAGGTTGCTGTGCCGGATGTAGGCGAACACGATGTTCTGCCCGATCGTCAGCCGCACGAGGCCGTCGCCCGCGTCCCGCGCGATCGCCGCCAGTCCGCGCATCCGGACATCTGTGAGATTCCCTTGATCGACCCGCACCGTCACCAGCGCATAACCGTCCTGCTTTTGCGGCCTGACGTTGGTTTCCAGCCACCGCTCGTATTCCGGGTCGGGACGGCCGTTGCCATTGAGCACCGGCAGCAGCAACCCCGCCCCAAGCGGCTGCGGCTCGGATTGGAAGCCGCCGAATCCCTCCGGCACGCACTCGGGATCGGGGATGCCTCCGTGCTCCAGAATCTCGGCGTATTCCTTCTCCACCTGCTCCTTCACCCAGTCGAAGCCCCGCTCGCGCAACACGAATTTCAACCGCGCCGTGTTCTTGTTCTGGCGGTTGCCGTGCTTGCTGAACAATCGGATCACGGCCTCGATCCGGTTCACCAGCCGCTCCTCGCCGACGAACTCGTCAAGCAGGTGCGCTTCCCGCGGCAGCGGCCCGAGCCCCCCGCCGATCAACATGCGGAAGCCGCGCTGCTGGACGCCGTTCTCGCGCCGCACAACCGCCGTCAACCCGACGTCGTGGACGGCCCCCGCCATGCAGTCCCGCCCGCAGCCGCAAAGCGCGATCTTGAACTTCCGCGGCAGGTTGTCGGTCAGCTCCTTGTGCAAGAACGCGAAGGCGACCCGCCGCGCGTGCGGACGCACGTCGAAGACCTCGTCGCGCGCCAGTCCCGCTAGCGGGCAGCAGGTCACGTTGCGTACCGTGTTGTAGCACGCCTCACGCGTGGTCAGCCGCGCGTCCGCCAGCAGGTGCAGCAGGTCCGGCACGCGTTGAAGCGGTACGAAATGAAACTGGACGTTCTGCCGCGTCGTCAGGTGCGCCTTGCCGCCCCCAAACTCCGCCGCCACACGGGCAAGCTGCTCCATCTGCGCGGCCGTCATCAGACCGCCCGGGATCTTCGTCCGGACCATCTGCACGCCCGCCTGCCGCTGCCCGTAGATGCCTCGCCGCAGCCGGAACGCCCGGAACTGGTCCTCGGTGAGTTCGCCCGCCAGGTAAGCGCGCGCCTTCCCCCGGAATAGCTCGATGTCCGCCCGGACCGTCGCTTCGTAGTCGGCCTCGAGCGCCTCCCTGGGCGAAAGCAAAGCGGTCGACATGAAATTCCCTATACTCCATCGACAATATCATGATTGGCCCGAGAACGCAATACCGCCCTTTTCTGTGCACTTCCCCTTCCTCTTGTTGTCTTGGTGCCTTGGTGTCTTGGTGGTGAGATTCAGTCCAGGTCGATGTCCCGCACCGGACGGCCCTCTTCCGGGTGTTCCTTGGCCTGCTTGAACAGCTCGTCGAACTTGCGGGCAAGCACGTCTTTGGACTTCTTCTCGGCTTCGACGGATTTGCGGAAGGCCTCCTCGCGGCGCGCGGCTTCCCCCTTGAGGCGGGTGAGACCGTCCGAGAGGTCCTCGAGCGTGCGCGGCTTGGGAGCTTCGGTGAAGCTGATGACGGCCCGCGTCCCGGGGTCGATCTTGAGCGTCGCCTGGCAGCACGGGCACTGGGTCTCGATGAGCGCGTTTCCGCCCTTGGCCATAACGTCTTCATCGTAACGCAGCGCCGCCGGATACGTCTCACGGTGGGGCAGGCACTATCGCCTGCCGGGTCAGCCTGCCAGGGCAGGGCTTGTGCCTGGCCCGCACCGGCAGTAAGCTTGGGAGGGGGCAGCGATGCAGATGGCTCGTTTGATCGCTTTGTTCGCGTTGGCGGTTGCGGCCAGCGCGCAATACACCGGATGGCGCACATACGGCTCGCGCCACGGCTTTGGCAACGTTGTCTTTCCCGGCACCGGGAGCGCGCCGCCCATGCTTCGGCATCCGTTCGGCGTGACCGATCCTGGTTTCGCCTGGCGTCTCGGCGGCATCGTGAGCGGCTTCCGGCCATATACGGGCGCGCCCCTGGACCGCCGGTATGGGTACTACCCGCGCCGCGCTTATGTCCCCGTCGCTTACCCGGTTTTCATCGGCGGCTATTACCCGGGCTACGCGGACCAGCCCAACGTGACCATCGTTAACCAGTCCCCGCCTCCGCCGCAGATCATCATCAACAACTACGCGGCGCCGCCCGAGCCGGCGACCCCGGCGCCCAAGGAGTCCGATGCCGCGGCTTGGAAAGATGCGGGCGTCTCGGTGTATCAGGCGCCCTCGTCGGCCACCGCGCCCGGTGACGCGGAATCGGAGGCGACCGTGTACCTGATCGCGTTCAAGGACGGTGCAATCTATTCGGCCCTGGCCTGGTGGGTCGAGGGCGACACGCTGCACTACGTCACCACGCAGGGCAAACCCAACAAGGCTTCGCTGACGCTGATCGATCGCGCATTCAGCGAGCGCCTGAACCGCGAGCGCAGCATCGATTTCCATCTGCCGGCCAAGTAACGGCCCTCAAACCCGGCCCGCCGCCAGCCGCCGCACAAAATCCCTGTCCCCTTCGAGGAAGTCATACTCCGGCAGCCGCTTCGGCCGCTCCCAGCGGATCTGCTCGAAGGTCAGGTTGGCCGGCTCTCCGTCGAACTCTTCCACACGGTAGAAGATCAGCAGAAACGGCGGGCGCCCGGCATAGGCATGTTCATAGCGGGCGATTTCCGAACCGACCTTAGCCCGCAGGGCAAGCTCCTCGACGAGTTCCCGCGCGAGCGCCATGCGCGGCGATTCCCCGCGCTCAACCTTGCCGCCGGGGAACTCCCACTTGAGCGGATGGCTGTCGCCGCGCTGTCTCTGGCAGATGAGCACCGAGCCATCCCGCACGATCACCCCCGCCACCACCATGGTCTGGCGGGGCCGGTTCCGCTGATGGACAATATCGGATGGCCCGCGGCGGCTTCGCATCGCCACCATTGAAGCACACCGCGCCGGACGCCAACCAGCGTGTACAGCGAACGGCTCCTCGATCACTTCCGGAACCCGCGCAACGCCGGCGAACTCCCGCCCCCCGCCGTCGTCGTCGAAGTGACCAATCCCGTCTGCGGCGACATCCTGCGGCTCTCCGTGCTCTTCGAGGGCGATGCGGCCGCTGCCGTGCGCTACAAGGCGCGCGGCTGCACGGCTGCGATCGCCGCCGGCTCCGCCCTCACCGAGTGGATCGGCGGCCGCACCCGCGCGCAACTGGCGGCCCTCAAGCCCGCCGCCGTGGAGGACGCAGTCGGCGGACTCGCCGCCGAATCCAAGCACGCCGCCGTCCTCTGCGCCGACGCCGTGCAAGCCGTCCTGCGCGCCGCAAACAAACCATAGCGCCACCCACACGCCAGTCTGTCCGTCATCTTTCTCCTTATCCCTTGGTGCCTTGGTGTCTTGGTGGTGTGATCCGAATCCAAGCACGCCGCCGTCCTCTGTGCCGACGCCGTGCAAGCCGTCCTGCGCGCCGCAAACAAACCATAGCGCCACCCACACGCCAGTCTGTCCGTCATCTTTCTCCTTATCCCTTGGTGTCTTGGTGTCTTGGTGGTGAGATTTCGTCTACAATGAACTCATCTGTCTGGGACACCCGTGAACGACGCGGCTGCGATCATCCAGGCCGTCAGAGACGGAGACGTGTCGGCGGTTGAGCGTCTCTTGAGCGGCGATCCTGATCTTGTGCGTGCAACTGACGCCCACCGCAAGACACCGCTTCATTGGGCCGCCGAACACGATCACCACGCCGTCGCCGCGATGCTATTGCGTGCGGGAGCCGACCTAGAGGCGGCCACCTCCTGGGGCGCCACGCCGCTCGACTGGGCGGCAACCATGGGCAGCACGAAGGTTGCCGATCTCCTCTTGGCGCACGGCGCACAGGGGATGAACCTCGTGGCGGCAGCGAGTCTCGGCAAACTGGACTTGGTTCGAACGTTCCTCGATTCGGGTGCTCCCCTCGCGTCCCTCGCCAGGAGGGCCGTTCCCGCGGAGCCTGATGATCACTGGGTCGCCGAGTCCGCCTGCATGAAGGGCGACGTGATCTCGGACGCGTTCTATGGCGCCTGCCGGAATGGCCACACGGCGGTCGCCGCCTTCTTGCTCGAGCGCGGTGCGTACATCAATGCAAGAGGAGTCTTCGGTGCGACGGCCCTGCACTGGGCGGCGATCAACGGTCATAAGGACACAGTCGCGTTCCTCGTGGCCCGCGGCCCTGACCTCACCGTCCGCGACGCCCGGTTCGCCTCGACCCCGGAACAGTGGGCCGCCGAGGGCGGCCACGACGACCTTCGCCACTTGCTCCGCGCTTGACAGTGGAGCGCGCAGTCTTGCGTGCCACGTCAGGCAGTCCTGCCGGCGGATGCCTACGGCGGACGCCCCTCTGCGTCCTCCGCGCCTCAGCGGTGAATCGGCTTGATGAGCCCTTGACACCGGCCGCCAGCTTATATATAATCAATTGGTTATTGAACGTCTGGGTTATGCAAGCGCACGCCCCCGGCCTCGACGCCACCTTCGCCGCCCTCGCCGACCCCACCCGCCGCGCCATCCTCGCCCGCCTCGCTGCCGGCGAGGCCTCTGTCACGGAGCTGGCCAGGCCGTTCAACATGAGCCAGCCCGCCATCTCCAAGCACCTCAGGGTGCTCGAGCGCGCGGGCCTGATTTCCACCAGCCGCGACGCGCAGCGACGGCCGCGCCGGCTCGAGCCCAGGTCGCTCGCGGACGCCAACGAATGGCTCGAGCGCTATCGCCGGCTCTGGGAGGCCAGCTTCCAGCGCCTCGATGCCCTGCTGGATGAATTGAAGACGCAGCAAAAACGCAAACGCACCAAGAGGGGAAATCGCCGATGAAAAACACTGGGACTTTGAAAGTAACCACGCCCACCGACCGCGAAATCGTCCTGACGCGGATCTTCGACGCGCCGCGCCATCTGGTCTTCGACGCCTTCACCAAGCCCGAGCTGCTCAAGCGCTGGTTCGGACCGCGCGGTTGGTCGCTCGTGGTCTGCGAGGTCGACCTGACGGTGGGCGGCGCGTTTCGCTTCGTGCTCCGCGGTCCCGACGGGCGTGACCTCGGCATGCGCGGCGTCTACCAGGAAATCGTGCCTCCCGAGCGCTCCGTTCACATCGAGTCGTTCGACGACTACCCGGGGGCCGACTCGCAGGTAACCGCCGTCTTCACCGAGCGCGAAGGCAGGACAACGCTCACCGCTACGGTCCTCTATCCCTCGCGGGAGGTCCGCGACGCCGTCATCAGGTCCGGCATGGAGCACGGCGCCGCCGAGAGCTACGACAAGCTCGCCGAGCTGCTGGCGCTGGCGGCCTGACGTCCTCGCGCCCGTAACACGATAAGGAGAACGCACATGACGAAAGACGTGGACGAATACCTCGCGCGCGTCCCGGAACCCGCCCGCACCACCTTGAACAAGGTTCGCGCGGCGATTCGGTCCGCCGTGCCGGCTGAAGCCACCGAGACCATCAGCTATCGCATGCCGACCTTCAAATACAAGGGACCGCTCCTCGGCTTCGCCGCCTTCTCGGACCATTGCAGCTTGTTCCCTATGAGTCCGGCCGTAATTGAAGCGTTCAAGAACGAGCTCAAGGGCTTCCACACATCTAAAGGCACCATCCGCTTCCCCGTGGACAAGCCTCCCTCGGCGGCTCTGGTGAAGAAGCTCGTGAAAGCCCGCATCGCCGAGAATGAACGCAGAAAGCAGCGCTGAGCAGAGTGGGGCAGGCGCTTTCGCCTGCCAGCTCTGGAGACTGAGAACATGCAAAGACGCAATTTCAT
>CAYZJD010000117.1:0-11687 GCA_964478455.1 uncultured Solibacteraceae bacterium
GCATCACCGGCAGCGTGTTCGAAGGCTCGTTCCGTTTCGCCGGCGACCGGATCGTGCCGTCGATCAAAGGCTCCGCCTTCGTCAACGCCGAGGCCGTGCTGATTCTCGATCCGCGCGATCCGTTCTGCTTTGGGATCGGCCAATGAGCGAGACAGCGGACGTTGTTGTGGTCGGCGCGGGCATCGTCGGCGCGGCTTGCGCCGAGGCTCTGTCGGGCGAGGGCTTGCGGGTCGCCATTGTCGAGTCCGAGGTTGTCGGCGGCGGCGCTACTGCGGCTGGCATGGGGCACATCGTCGTCATGGACGAGCCGGAGGCCGATTACGCGCTCACCCGCTACTCCCGCGACTTGTGGGACGAGTTCGAACCGCTCCTCCCTCCCGAGGTCGAGTTCTGTCGGTGCGGCACGCTCTGGGTGGCGGCGGACGAAGAAGAGATGCTCATCGCGCGCCGCAAAGCAGCGTCCTACACGCGGCTCGGCGTGAGGGCCGAACTGCTCGATCCGGTGGCTCTTCACGAGGCGGAGCCGAATCTGCGGCCGCTGGCCGGCGGGCTGCTCGTGCCCGATGACAGCATCATCTATCCTCCCTGCGCGGCGCGGTGGTTCGTCGAGCGCGCCATCTCGCGCAGCGCTCTCCTGCACGTTGGCGCGCGCGTGATCGAACTGCGCGACGGCGAAGTCCTCCTGGCTAGCGGCGGCCGGATCTCCGCCGGGGTCACCGTCTGCGCCAACGGAACGTGGGCGTCGTCGCTCGTGCCATCTCTCGACGTCCGGCCGCGCAAAGGCCACCTCGCGATCACCGACCGCTACCCGGGCTTCGCGCGTCACGAGGTCGTCGAGCTCGGCTATCTCAAGAGCGTTCACATACCGGCAGCCGAATCGGTGGCCTGCAACGTGCTCCCGCGCCCCAACGGCCAGGTGCTCATCGGCTCGTCGAGGCAATTCGGCGTGACCGACGCCCGCATCGACGCGCCGGTGCTCGAGCGGATGCTGCGCCGCGCCGTCGAGTACTTCCCCGGCCTGGCGCGCCTGAATGTCATCCGCACCTGGACCGGCTTCCGCGCCGCAACCTCGGACAGGCTCCCGTTGATCGGACGCTGTCCCGGCTACGACAAGCTCTACCTGGCCACGGGCCACGAAGGACTCGGTATCACTACGGCAACGGGCACGGCGCGTCTCATCGCAGACCTGATCCTGGGTCGCGAACCCGCCATTCCCGCCGGGCCGTATGCGCCCTCGCGCCCGACCATGGAGACGCCCCATGCCTGAAACCGTGCGCCTCACGATCAACGGGAAGCCGGTGAGCGTGCCCGCGGGCACGACGGTCGCGGCCGCGATTCTCCGTTCTGGCGAACACGTGTTCCGCCGCTCCGTTAGCGGCATGCCGCGCGGACCGTTGTGCGGAATGGGGATCTGTTTTGAATGCCGCGTGACTATCGACGGCCGGCCGCACCAACCGAGCTGCCAGACGCCGTGCCGCGCGGGAATGGATGTCCGCACCGATGGCCGCTGAGCGCGAGTTCGAGATCGTGGTGGTCGGCGCGGGGCCGGCCGGCATCGCCGCCGTGTGCGCCGCCGCCGAGTGCGGCAAGCGAGTCGGCCTGGTGGATGATAACCCGGACGCCGGAGGACAGATCTGGCGGTTCGGGGCGCCCGAAGGAGAACCTTGGTTCGAGCGCCTCCGCCGCTCGGGGGCCGAAGTGATCCCCGGCGCGCGTGTGTTCGACCATCCCGCAGCCGGAGTGTTGCACGCCGATCGGGACGGCGAGCGGCTGGATCTGCGCTACGAGCAACTGATCCTCGCCACCGGCGCCCGCGAGCGCTTCCTTCCCTTCCCTGGCTGGACGCTGCCCAACGTTCTCGGCACCGGCGGCCTTCAGGCGCTGGTGAAAAGCGGACTGCCCGTCGAAGGCAAACGCGTCGTCGTGGCCGGCTCCGGCCCGCTGCTTCCGGCGGTGGCCGATTTTCTGCGCTCGCGCGGCGCGGTCATTTCGCTGATCGCTGAGCAGGCGCCAGCACGACGCATTCGCCGGCTCGCCTTCTCGCTCGCCGCATTCCCGGGGAAACTGCTCGAGGCCGCTCGCCGGAGACTTAGCGTACTCGGGACTCGCTATCTTGCGGACTGCTGGGTTGTCGCCGCCGAGGGGGACGGCAAGCTCGCGACCATCACTCTGCAACGCAACGGCATAACCTGGCGCGAGCCTTGCGACTACCTGGCCTGCGGATTCGGGCTCGTGCCTAACCTCGAACTGCCGCTCCTCATCGGGTGCGCGGTCGAACGCGGCTTCGTGTCGGTCAACGAGTGGCAGCGGACATCCGTCCCGGGCGTTGCGTGCGCCGGGGAACTCTGCGCCATCGGCGGAGTGGACCTGGCCCTTGCTACGGGCCTCCTTGCCGGCTACACAGCCGGCGATCGCGAGGACAAGGCCCGCAAGCACTTCGCCGCTCGCAGGCGGGCCCTCGGGTTCGCTTCGCGCCTGGAGATCGCCTTCGCGTTGCGGGAGGAGCTGAAGGCAATCGCCACGCCGGAGACGATCGTCTGCCGCTGTGAGGACGTGCCGCTCGGCAAGATCGCCGGGCAGCACAACTGGCGCTCGGCCAAGCTCCAGACGCGCTGCGGCATGGGCCCGTGCCAGGCCCGCGTCTGCGGTCCCGCGGTCGATTTCCTGTGCGGCTGGCCCGCGGAGTCGGTCCGCCCGCCCCTTTTCCCGGTGGAGGTTGGCCGGTTCATGGGTCCCAGATAGCGAAGGCGGGCCGAACGGTCACGCCCTTTTTCTTCAGGCCGGCGGCCCGCCGCCCGTTCCACCGAGGAACTCCAGGTGCTCCGACCTGGCGCCGACCACGGCCTTGAGTGGGATCGACCGGTCGAACGTCGCCAGCTTGCCGTTGTGCCGGCGAGCCAGGCCCAGAAGGAAGACGTCGGTGATCTTCTGGTGGCCGGCAATCATCTCCGGCCGGAAGAGCGTTTCATCGAGCAGGGACACGGAATCAGGCCAAAACTGGTGGTCGGCGGCCGCGCAAAGCACCCGGAGCCGCCGCGCCACCTCGGCGGGCGTCGCCTCTACCGTGGGGTAACCGGGATTGCTCAGGACGCGGACGCAGCCGTTGATCGTCACCGGGCAGGTGGCCCAGCCGCGTTTCCGGTTGCGTCCGAACCAGACGTGGGCGTCCTCGTGATTGGGGTGGGCAGGATCGAACAGGGCCACCAGGACGTTCACATCCAGAAGCGCCACGCTCATGGCTCATCCCGCAGCCGGTTGACGAGGGCCAGGTGCGGTTTGCGTGCTCCCGGCTTCGGCTCGAAGACAAGAACTCCGTTGCGCATCCTGGGTGAGGCCTTCGGCTCGAGCGCCTTGCGAGCCAGTTCGGACACCACCTGCCCCATTGTGGTTCCCCGTTGCTGAGCGAGCTGCTTTGCGATCAAGACGATGTCGTCGTCGAGGTCCAGCGTTGTCCTCATGGGTGGATTATACGGCACCTTGATGATTGATGTTAGATGCGCCGATGCAGGCCATTGTGCCCGCATTGCACCGGAAGCGCCCGGCTCTGGGGGGAAACATGCGGGCTGTCCCCGGTTTTCAGCTTGCGGCCAGGATGCGGAACTCGGGCGCGTCAGCTTCGGCCGGCAGGTCGCCGTTGTCCGCGCGGAGGTACTTGCGGTGCTGGAGCTTGACGGTCTCGAGGAGTTCCCTGCGGCTCTTGATGGCGAGCGGCTTGGGCCGGTAGAGCTTGCCGATCTTCTGCATGAGCCGCTCAGGGAGCGCGCTCGCGAACATGAGCAGCGGCCAGGTGAAGTTCGGCCCGTTGATCTTCCGCAGCTTCCAGAGCCAGAAGACGAGCGCACCGGTTCTCCAGGCGAGCGGTCCCCACCAGCTTTGCAGCGCCGGCCGCAGGTTCATCTTCCAGCACTTCATCATGATCTGCCACTGGAGCGGCGTCAGCTCCCGGCTCTCGATCACGCCTTTCTTCGCCGCCAGCCGCGTGTCGTGGAGCGGGGTGAAGATGGAGGGCACAAGGAAGGCGAACAGCCCGCGGCGTTCCATCTCGTACAGTACATCGAGCGTCGCCATCGAGTCTTCGTCCGTCTCGCCGGGATTGCCGATCATCAGCGTCAACACCGGGAACCAGTTGTTGCGGTTCAGGATCGTCAGTCCCTGGATCAGCACGCTCGGCCATTCCTCGATCGGGAACGGCACGGCCTTCCCCGGCATGATCTGCCTGGCCATCCGCACCGAGCCCGTCTCCATGCCGATCAGCGGCGATAGGATGCGACTCTCCAGATGCGTGCTCACTCCCGGCAGCCGGATGGGGCTTTTCGGCAGCAACAGACGGGAAAGCTCCTCGATCAGCTTCGGATCTGTCACTGACGGCGCCATCGTGCAGTGGCTGAGAAGGTGATGTTCCACTCCCGGCGTGTTGACCACGTCACGGAAAAGGTCCAGCAGGGCTTCGCGGTTGGGGAAGTAGAACGGAGTGTCCGTATGGACCTGTCCCCAGATGAACATGTCCTCAGTAGCCAGCGAAATCTGCCGGTTGCCGTCGCGCACGTTGGCCCGGACGGCGTCCATGATCTTGTCTTTCGGAATATCGATCTGTGGGTTCAGGTCCGGCAGGCAGAACTGGCAACGACGTCCGCAGCCGGTGGTCATCTCCACCACTCCGAACGTCGTCCGCTTGCCGGGAGTAAGGATGCCGGCGCGGTCCTTCGGATGGCTGACTTCGGCGAAGCGCGGCAGATCCTCGCCGCGGATGGCCTTGCGGAACAATTCGAGCGCTTCCTCAGACTCGCTGCGGCCTTCCACCACGCAGTCCACGCCCAGCTCTTCGTAGCTGTCCGTCTGCGAGATCTGCCATCCGCCCGATCCACCGACAAGCACCTTGAAGTTCGCGCGGTGCGGGTTTGCCTTCAGCTTGTAGAACAGCGCCTTCGCGTAGTGGGAATTGATCGGCTCCTTGGAGGAGCCGAAAATCGAGGCGTAAACTCCGGCCGCGAAGGTGACGCCGAGCGGGTTGTGCGTCGAGACCGCCACCACGCGCGTGCGCGGCCCGATGAATTGTTCCAGATCGTCGGGGTAGCAGCAGACAACGTCGCCAGGCGCAAACTCACGAGCGACGCTCGCTTCCACCAGCCGCACGCCTGCCGGCATCGACCGCGCCGAGCCGTCCTCGGCGCGCTCCAGTTCCCGCCACTTCGGGTACTTCTGGTTGATGATCCCCTCGAGCCGCTTCGGCAGCGAGGCCAGCGCCATCTGGATGAAGTAGCCGGCGTGGTCAATGGTCTCGGTCAGCGGAGCGGTGAGAACAATCATCCTGCCGCCATCGCTTGAGGATCTGCGTCCCCCTCCACTGCCGTTCCCCGACTCGTGCATCCTTCACCTCGCGATCAGTTCAGCAACTTTCTTCCGAATGCGGCTTTCCCTCTGAGCCGTCCAGGTAGGTGCAGTATACAACGAACCACCTGGGTTACGGGCGGTTGCGGGCTGGCGGGCTGGGCGGTTGCGGGCTGGCGGGCCAACCCGGTGACGGCGAGGAGGCCGCTCGGCGCCTCTTTGGGGCGGCTGCCGCCGTCAGCCGATGATGCTGTATTCGTAAGCCCCGTGGGTCAGCCGGCCCTCACGGAAGCGGGCAAAGCGGAACGGCGTGAGGTCGTAGGTACGGCACTGTCCTTCCAGCACCAGCTCGCTCATCGCGGTCCCCACCGCCGGCCCCAGCTTAAACCCATGACCACTGAACCCGACCGCGCAATAGAAGCCCTCGACCTCGGGGATGCGGTCGATCACCGGCTGGGAGTCCGGCGTCATATCGTACAGGCCTGCCCAACCCCCTTGCGCCAGACCCTCGCTCATCAGCGGAAACCGGTTGAGGCACGCCTCCGAGAAGGATTCGATCTCCTCGTAGCTTGGCACGGTAGCGTGCGTTTCGATGTCCACCTGTTGCTCGGGGCCCATGTTGTGAATCGAGCCGATCATCAAGGCCGCGTTCCTCTCCGGCTTGTGGTACCAGCCCTCCACAAGGTCCACCCAAACGGGAGTGGGGTTCCGCCACCGCGGCGGCCTTTGAAGAATGACCACCGGGTGGCGCGTCACATAGATGGGGATTTCGACGTTCACCATGCCGGCGATCTCTCTTCCCCACGGACCGGCCACGTTGATCACCGTCCGAGTGGAAACCCCGCCGCCGTCCGTCACCACGCCGGCGATGCGCCCGGCCTCGACCTTCATTCCCGTGACGCGGGTGCGACGCAAGACCTCCGCGCCCAGGCGCTCAGCCGCCTCGCAGAAGCTGTTGGCTGCCAGCGCCGGGTCGGCGTACCCTCCATCCGGCTCATAGGCGCCCAGGGCGATTCCATCAAGCGAGAGAGCCGGCTCCAGTTTGCGCAACTCGCCGGGAGGCAAGAGACTCTCGCGGATACCCAGGCGACGATGCATTTCGACCGTGTTCCAGAGCGCGGCGGCATTTGCCTCCGAGCAAAGGAAGACGGCGCCTGCCTGCACGAAGCCGGCATCCCCGCCGACCTCGCCGGCGAAGTTCTGAAAACACTTCACGCTGTCCCGCGCCATCTTGGCCAGCGTCTCAACGGTGTAATGCTGCCGGACGACTCCGCTCGACCGGCCGGTGGGCCCTGAGGCGATATGGCCCTTTTCCAGCAGCAGGACGTTCTTCACGCCCTTTCTGGCCAGGTGGAAGGCGATGCTCGTGCCGTTGATTCCGCCCCCGATGATCACGATGTTGGCTGTCTTTGCCACGATACCCCCTTGCCTGCCTCGCCGCCGGCGGGCTCCACCCAGTGTACTTGTCACGCCCCCGGGCCGCATGCCCGAGTCGTTTGCCATGCAACCTAGCGTAAACTCGAAGGCGGTCTACCCGGATGAGGTGAGCCATGCCGATTCTCCTGTTTCGAAATGTCCCGCGAGCATTTGTCTGCGCCGTTGTTTTCCTTCTCGCGGCAGTGCTCAATTGCCCGCCCGTCACAGCGGCGACGTACTACGTCGACAGCGCGAGCGGCAGCGATCAGAACGACGGGCTTTCCAGCGAGAAGCCCTGGAAGAGCCTCGACAAGGTCAACAGCGTGACGTTCAGCCCCGGCGACCGGATCCTCTTCAAAGCAAGTTCGCGCTTCACCGGCCAACTCTGCCCGCGTGGCTCCGGCTCCGAGGGCCGCCCGATCCTCATCGACAGTTACGGCAATGGAAAGAAACCCCTCATCGCCGCCGATGGGAAGTTTCACGAGGCGCTGCTCATAGAGAACCAGGACTATTGGGAAGTGAATAACCTCGAATTGACCAACACCGGTCCAACCCGCGAGACGTTCCGGTACGGCGTCCGGGTGCGAGCGTGGGATTACGGCACAATGCGCCACATTCATCTGAAGAACCTGTTCGTGCATGACGTCAACGGGTCGCTGGTGAAGAAGGACGAAGGCGAGGGGCACGGAATCACCTGGGAGAACGGGGGCGGCAAGGTGAGAAGCCGGTTCGACGGGCTTCTCATCGAAGGCTGCCATCTTGTCCGCACGGACCGCAACGGCATCTGCGGCTACACGCCGTACAGCCCCGAGAAAGCGAGGGCTTTCCCGAGCCTGAATGTTGTTATCCGCAAGAACCTGCTCGAAGACATCGGCGGCGACGGCATCAAGGTGTGGGGCTGCGACCGCGCCCTGGTCGAGCGCAATGTGCTTCGCGCCGCGCGCCAGCGGTGCGAAGACTATGCCGCCGGCATCTGGCCGTGGGCGTCGGACAACACGCTGATTCAGTTCAACGAGGTCAGCGGCGTCAAGGGCATGAAGGACGGCCAGGCATTCGATTCGGACGCGTACACGACGAACACCACCTTCCAGTACAACTACACGCACGACAACGACGGCGGCTTCCTGCTGGTCTGCTGCTTCGAGAACACCGGCACCGTCGTTCGCTACAACATCAGCCAGAACGACCGGACGCGCCTCTTCCACATGGCCGGCTCAAACAAGAACATCAGGATTTATAACAACGTGTTCTATGTCGGCAAGGACATTGACATTGACTTATTCCTGTGGACAAGCGGCCGCGGCGGATGGACCCGCAACGTGGAAATCTTCAATAACATCTTCTATGTCGCCGGCACCGGCAGGAACAGCAGCGCCCAGAGAAGGAAGCCGGTCGACGATGGAACCCACGTCACCCAGCCGGGCTTTGGCGGAAGCGCCAGCATCGCCTTCGAACACAACGTGATGTACGGCAACTTCAAGGACATCCCGGATGAGTGGAAGAGGATGGTTTCCGACCCGATGCTGGCGGCCCCGGGCACGGGCGGAAGGGGTTTCGACTCCCTGGACGGCTACAAGCTCCGTGAAGGTTCACCGTGCATTGGCGCCGGGAAGCCGGTGGAGAACAGCGGCGGCCGCGATCTCTGGGGCAACAAAGTGCCTGAGGGGAAGAATCCCTCCATCGGAGCCCACGAGCGGAGTCGGTAGCAGCCACGACGAGGGCGGCGCCGGTGGCCAGCGCGGCGGTCATCGTGGCCTGGCGTGCTACGCTGTCTTACATGCCGAAGGCTACGATGACCGTCAGGATCGAGCCTGAAACCCGGAGCGCCCTGGATGCGATTGCCACGGCACTGGACCGGGACAGGAGCTACGTCGTCAACGAGGCGCTCGCCGCATACGTCGAAACGCATCGCTGGCAGATCGAACACATCCGGCAGGGCTTGCGCGAAGCCGAAGCGCGCAAGTTCGCGTCCGAGGCCGAAGTGCAGAAGGTTCTTCACCGGCTGCGGCGCAAATGAACATCCGCTGGACTCGGACTGCGCTGCGAGATCTAGAGTCTCTCGGCGCTTACATCGCCGAGGAAGCGCCCGGCGCAGCCGCCGCAGTAGTGGATGAGATTCTTTCGGGGATCCAGGCTCTTACCCGCCACCCCGAGATGGGCCGGAGGGGGCGTGTCGCGGGCACGCGCGAGCTGGTCGTCGCCTCCTACGTCGTGGCCTACCGGACAACGAAAGCGTCCATCGAGATCCTTGCCATCATCCACGGCGCCCGCCGCTGGCCGGATGCGTTCTGAGAGCGGGCGCGACGGCTCGTTCATTGATTTCGGATTTCGAGGGATTTCAGGGACAGGCTACGCAATCACCGAACGCCAAAGTACCGCGCGTACTTCCACGCGCTGCTACATCTTGGTCCGTAGCTCCCCATGTTTCAGCCAATTGGCAAGGAACAGCGCGGCAATCAAGAAAGCCGGACCTGCGATCATCAGAATCCAGGTCAGCTTCATGGCCGGCGGAATCGGGCGCTGCCAAGCCCAGACCACGTAGAGCATGCCGGCAGCGGCATACAGCGCTGCTCCGATCCACTCCCATCTCCACGCCAGCACCAGGACCGCAATCAGCACGAGACTCGGAATCAAGTGCATGGCAAACGCGCCCAGGGTTTTCCAGAAGCCCTGGCCGGAGCCGAACACATCCAGGGCGAACAAACTCAGGAATACGATGAATGCGATCGACAGCGCCCGCGGAGCCCAGTACAACACCCGTTTGGACACTTCGCTCATTTTGCCTCCTCGGTCACGATCATAGCGCCGCCGCGCCGGATGTCCCGCGCCGCGGCCACCGCCAGGTGATCGATGTGCTCGATCGGCTTGTCGGGAGTGCAGGGCGCGGGCCGGCGAGGGTACACTCGAAGACTCCAATAAGAAGGGGGGTGCACGCCGATGAACCATTCACGCCGGTTCTTCCTGCTCGCTGTTCTCAGCGTGACACCGGGGCTTCCGGGCCGGACGTTCACGCTCCAGTCGCCAAACGGAAGGAACGAGGTCCGGATTGACGTCGGGAACGGCATCCAGTTTTCGGTCTTCCACCGCGGACGGATCGTGCTGGAGTCCCCGGCGCTGTCTCTGGCGCTGGAGGACGGCCGCGTTCTGGGCGCCGATCCCCGCGTCGCTCGCCACGAACACACAGCGGCGGACGAGACGTACCGTGCTCCGTTCTATGCCAAACGGCAGCGCATTCGGGACCACCACCGCCAGTTCGAGCTCGCATTTGAGGGCGGCTACGGCCTGATCTTCCGCGCTTATGAGGATGGAATCGCATACCGCTGGTGGACCTCCCTGGACGGGACGATCAAGATTCTTCGAGAGGAGGCCGGCTTTCGATTTCCGGGGGATCCGGTTGCGTATCTGCCAACCGCCGATTGCGGCAGTCAGGAAAAGAGAGGCCGCGACTGCTTTCACTCAAGTTATGAGGAAGTTTACTCGGTTCTGCCATTAAGTAAGTTCCGCAAAGGACAGCTCGCATTTCTGCCGGTTCTTGTGGCTCCGGACGGCAGCCCGAAGGTCCTCATCACGGAAGCGAATCTGGCGGACTATCCCGGCATGTGGTTGACGGGTTCGGCGGACGGGTCCGCGGCGATGGCGGCGCAGTTTCCCGCCTACCCGCTTCGCGAGAGGATCGTCGGCGACAAGTTCCCGCAGCGGGTGGTGGTCGAGCGGGCCGGCTACATCGCCGTCACCGAGGGGCGGCGCTCCTATCCGTGGCGGGTAATGGTGATCGCTAAGACCGACGGGGCGCTGATCGAAACGGACATCGTCTATCGCCTGGGCGGGGAAACGGAGCCCGGCGACTGGAGCTGGCTCCGGCCAGGCAAGAGCCAGTCGGAATGGCTGCATGACAACAAGCTGTACGGCGTGGATTTCCAGGCCGGCTACAACACCGAGACTTACAAGTTCTATGCGGACTTCGCCGCGAGGTTCGAGCTGGGGTACCTGTTCCTGGATGCGGGCTGGTCCGAGGTGACGGACCTCTTCAAGCTGACCCCGGGGATGGACATCGAAGCGATCATCCGCCACGCGCGCAGCAAGGGGCTTGGCGTCGTGCTCTGGACCTCGTCGGTGGCCATGGAGACGCAGATGAGCGCCGCTCTGGACAAGTTCCGGGAGTGGGGCGTCAAGGGGATCATGGTGGATTTCATGGACCGCGATGATCAGAAGATGGTGAACTTCTACGAGCGCGTGGCCCGCGAAGCTGCCAGGCGGCGGATGTTCGTGAACTTCCACGGGGCGTTCAAGCCTACCGGCATGGAGAAGAAGTACCCCAACGTGATCACCAGGGAAGCGGTCATGGCGTCGGAGTACTTCAAGTGGACCGATGCGCTGACGCCCGAGCATGAGATGGCGGCGCCGTTCATTCGCATGGTGGCGGGGGCGCTGGACTACGAGCCCGGTCACATGCGCAACGCCCAGAAGGAGGACTTCCGGGCGATCAGCGGCGCGCCGATGAGCATGGGCACCAGGGTCCGGCAGGTCGCGATGTACGTTGTCTACGAGAGTCCTTACGCCAAGATGGGCGGCAACGTCGCGGACTATCTGCGGGAGCCGGAGATCACCGGCTTCATCGCAGGCATTCCGACGGTGTGGGAGGAGACGCGGGCCCTGGAGGCACGGGTGGCCGACTACGCGGTAGTCCTGCGGAAGGCCGCGAACGGCGAGTCCTACGTGGGCGCTATGACCGACTGGACTCCCCGCGAGATCGAGCTGGACTGCGGCTTTCTCGATGAAGGCGATCATGGACTGGAGATTTATCAGGACGGGATCAACGCGGCTCAGTACGGCGTGGATTACAGCCGCAGGGTCCGGGAGGTAGGCCGGGGAGACAAGGTGAAGATCAAGATGGCGCCGGGCGGGGGCTGGGTGGGGAGGTTCTTCCAGAAAGGCGGTTGAGG
>CAYZJD010000118.1:0-11665 GCA_964478455.1 uncultured Solibacteraceae bacterium
GACTACCTGAGCACCTTCGTGAAGCTGGGCGTGGTGATGATGCTCGGGGCGGGCATCCTGCTAGTGCGGCCGCAACTCGAACTGCCGGCGCTGACGCGCTTCACCGACGGCAGCGGGCCGATTTTCGCCGGCAAGATCTTCCCCTTCTGCTTTATCACCATCGCCTGCGGCGCGATTTCCGGCTTCCACTCGCTGATCTCCTCGGGGACGACGCCGAAGATGATCGCCAAGGAATGGCACGCCTGGCCGGTGGGCTACGGCTCAATGCTGCTCGAGGGCTTCGTGGGGATCATGGCGATGATCGCCGCCTGCGTGCTCCAGCCGGGCGTCTTTTTCGCAGTGAATTCACCGGCGGGAATTGTGGGCGCGACGGCGGAGGCAGCCACGGCGACGATCACTTCGTGGGGCTTTCCGGTGAGCGCGGCGCAGATGGCGGAGCTGGCGCAGGACGTCGGCGAGCAGACGCTGTTCCACCGAACCGGGGGCGCGCCGTCGCTGGCGCTCGGCATGGCGCACATTTTCGCCACCGGGGCCGGCGGGAAAGCGATCCTCGGCTTCTGGTACCACTTCGCCATCATGTTCGAGGCGCTGTTCATTCTTACCATCCTCGACGCGGGCACGCGGGTGGGCCGGTTCATGCTCCAGGACCTGCTCGGGCACGTGCACAAGCCGCTCGGGCGGACAAGCTGGATGCCGGGCGTGATCGGCACGAGCGCGGCGGTGGTCATCGCGTGGGGCTACTTCCTTTACCAGGGTGTGCTCGATCCGCTGGGCGGCATCAACTCGCTGTGGCCGCTGTTCGGCATCGCCAACCAGCTTCTGGCGGCGGTGGCGCTGTGCGTCGCCACCACGATCCTCATCAAGATGCATCGCCTGAGGTACGCGTGGATCACGTGTATTCCGCTTGTGTGGCTGGTGACGGTGACGTTCGCCGCCGGCTGGCAGAAGATCTTCTCGCCGCTTCCGCGAGTCGGCTTTCTCGCCGCCGCTGCTGAGCTTGCAGGCGGCCCTCAGGATGCTACGGCGCGCGCGCTGGTCTTCAACAACCGCCTGGACGCGGTGGTCTGCGGCGTGTTTCTCGTCCTGGTGACGCTGATCTTGCTCGATTCCATTCGCCTGTGGGCCGGCATTCTGCGTGGCACGCGCGAAGCGAAGGTGACGGAGACGCCGTTCGTGGCGTCGCGGCTGCGCCCGGAGGAAATATGAGGAGGACCGCTTGCTTACGCGCGCGGCTCGGTAGCTTACGCGCGCGGCTCGGTGGCTTCATCGTTCTCGTCGCCGGCCTGTTGCGGGAACTGAGCGACGAGAGCGCCTACCGCCGCCACCTTCACGCACATGGGCGCGAGCATTCGGCCGAGGAGTGGCGCAGGTTTCTGGACGCCCGTCTGAGTTCCAAGTACGTGAGGCCGAAATGCTGCTGAGAATCCTGCTGCCAGCCGCCGCGCTTGCCGTTTGGGCAGCCGACGCGCCGGCCCCGCCGAAGACGCGGGCGTGGATCGACTCCCAGAACGCCTACGCCCGCACGATCCTGGACCGAATGCCTGGCCGCGAGGGGCTGAAGCGCCGCATCTCGGAACTGCTGAAGGTGGATTCGATCGAGTTTCCGCTGGAGCGGAACGGCCGTTACTTCTTCTCGAAGCGGCGCGCGGACCAGGACCTGCGCGTCATCTATATGCGAAGCGGGCCCAGAGGAAAGGATGAGGTCCTGGTCGATCCGCATTCGCTCAGCGCCGACCACACCATCTCGGCAGGCCTGGCCGACGTTTCGAAAGACGGCTCGCTCATTTCCTATGTCCTGCGGAAGGGTGGAGAGGATGAGGTCGAAATCCGGCTGCTGGATGTGGAAACGCGAAGAGAGCTGCCGGACCATCTGCCCAAAGCGCGTTACTGGGGCGTATCGATCAAGCCGAACAAGAGCGGCTTCTACTACACGCGCTTCGGAGAGGAAGGGCCGCGATCTTACTACCACGAGATGGGCACGGACCCGTCGACGGACCGTCTGATCTTTGGCGCTGGACTGGGAAGGGACAAGACATTGCTCACCTCTCTTTCATACGACGGGCGCCACCTGTTATTTCGCGTCTCGCACGGCGTCGGTGGAGACGCCAAAGGGGAGATCTACTTACAGGACGTGGCGAACGGCGGGCCGGTCGTCACCGTGGTGAACGATATCGACGCCGAGTTCTTCGCCGAGTTCGGTGGGGACCGCCTGTTCCTGCGGACGAACTGGAAAGCCCCCAATTGGCGCGTGTTCTCGGTCGATCTCCGTAATCCCGGTCGGGAGAACTGGCGCGAGGTGGTTCCCGAGGGCAAGGCCCCGATCCAATACCTGACGCTGGCGGGCGGCAGGCTCTTCGTCGCCTACCTGGAGAACGTCGTGTCGCGGGTGAAAGTGCTGGAGCCGGACGGCCGGCACGTTCGCGACATCACGTTTCCCGCCTTGGGTACAGTGACCTCCGCGTTCGGCCGGTGGGAAAGCGATGAGGCGTTCTACCTGTTCTCCTCCTACCACATCCCGTCCACCGTCTACCGCTACCACGTCGCGAGCGGGCGCGAGGAGGAGTGGGCGCGCCTGAAGGTCCCGGTGAACAGCGGGCGTTTCGATCTCAAGCAGGTCTGGTATTCCTCGAGGGACGGCGTGCGGGTGCCCATGTTCGTGCTGCACCGCAAGGGGCTGAAGCTTGACGGCGACCGCCCCACGCTGCTCACCGGCTATGGGGGATTCTCCAGTGCCGAGACTCCCTTCTTTGATGAGGAGGCGGTTCTGTGGGCCGAGCACGGCGGGGTGTTCGCGACAGCCAACCTCCGCGGCGGTGGTGAGTTCGGCGAGGAGTGGCACCGGGCGGGCATGCTCGCTAAGAAGCAGAGTGTCTTCGACGATTTCATCGCCGCCGCCGAGTGGCTGATCGCGAACCGCTACACCAGCGCCTCGCGGCTGGCGATCGAAGGCACCAGCAACGGCGGGCTGCTCGTCGGAGCGGCGCTCACCCAGCGCCCCGAGCTCTTTCGCGCCGTCTCGTGCCGGTATCCGCTGCTCGACATGATCCGTTATCACATGTTCCTGGTGGCCCGCTGGTGGGCGCCGGAGTACGGGTCCTCGGAGAATCCGGAACAGTTCGAATATCTCTACGCTTATTCCCCGTACCACCGGGTGAGAGCCGGCACGAAGTATCCAGCGGTGTTGCTGGTCAGCGGAGACGCGGATACGCGGGTCGCGCCGCTGCACGCCCGCAAGATGGCGGCGCTACTCCAGGCGGCGACCGGCTCGGACCAACCGGTCGCCCTCAAATATGAAGTCAAGTCGGGACACATCCGCGCCAAGCCCGTCCGAATGCTGATCGAAGAGAAAACGGACGAGTGGGGATTCCTTCTGTGGCAGACAGGTGTGCTGGAGGACAAGGAGGGACGGAAATGAGGTGGCTTGCGCTGCTCGTGCTTCTCATGCTGGAGGTGCCGGCCTTCGGGCAGCCGGCGCCGCTCCCTCCTCTGCGCGAGCAGGCGGCAATCCAGCAGGAATGGCTGAAGCTGCGCCTCGAACGGGTGCTGCCCAAGCTCATGCGGAAGCACGGTGTTCAGATGTGGCTCGTCATTTGTCGCGAGTACAACGAAGACCCGGCGTTCTTCGCGCTCGTGTCGCCCACGGTCTTCGCGGCCCGGCGGCGCACCATCTACGTGTTTCACGACCGCGGCGAGGAGGAAGGCGTCGAGCGGCTGGCGCTCGGCGGCGGCTCCAACGGCGGCCTTTACCGCGTGTATCGCGACCCGGCGGTCGAGAACCGCGAGGTCTACGGCGAGGGCCAGTGGGTCCTGCTCAAAAAGCTGATCGAGGAACGCAAGCCGGCCACGATCGCCGTCAACGTCTCCTCCACACACGCGTTCTCCGATGGCCTGACGGCCGCCGAGCGCGACAAGCTCGAGGACACGCTCGGCCCGGACTACCGCAAGCGGCTCGTGCGCGCGGAGAACCTGCCGCTCGAATACATCGCGATCCGGCTGCCGGAGATGCTGCCCGTCTACCGGCAAATGATGGAGGCCGCGCACTCGCTCATCCGCCGGGCCTTTTCGAACGAAGTCATCACCCCGGGCCGAACGACGAACGAAGACGTGGTCTGGTGGCTGCGCGAGGAGTTGCGGCGGCTCGGCTTCAGCACTTGGTTCCATCCGGACGTGGATGTCCTGACGCCCGAGCGCCCGGACTGGAACTTTCTGGGCGAGCGCAAGCCGGTAGTGATCGAGCGCGGCAACGTCCTGCACGTGGACTTCGGGTTGACGGCGATGCGCTTGAACACCGATACGCAGCACATGGGCTACGTGCTTCGCGAAGGGGAAACGGACGTGCCCTCGGGGATCAAGCGCGCGCTGGCGAACACGAATCGCCTCCAGGACATCGTGATGGAGCGGATGCGGACCGGACGCACCGGCAACGAGGTGCTGGCGGAATCGCTGGAGGCGATGACAGCCGAAGGGCTCAAGGGCTCCGTCTACTGCCATCCGGTCGGCGACCACGGCCACGGCGCCGGGCCGCTCATCGGCCTTTGGGATCGGCAGCAGGGTGTTCCCGGCGGGGGCGATGTTGCATTGCTTCCCGGTACGTGGTTCTCGATCGAGCTGTCAACCCGAACCCCGGTGCCCGAATGGGGCAACAAGGAGCTATGGGTGGCCCTCGAGGAGGACGCCGCTATCGACGAATCCGGCCGGATATCGTGGGTGCTGGGCCGGCAGACGGAATATCACCTGATCAAATGAAAGTAGTCTGGAGCACGTTGGCGTTGTCGGCTGCCGTACTGGACGCCCAGCTCAGCCCGGGGGTCTGGCGCACCGATGTGATCATGTACGATCGCGAGACCGATTCCCGGCACGGAACTAGCTAGCTAGCTAGTGAAATAACGGCGGATTCCGACGCTGAACGCCGGCGGTAAGCGGGGCTCATGACAGTCCGAGTTTGATCCTCACCGCAGCGCGCACCTTGCGGGCCGTCTCCAGTGCATTCTCTGCCGCGCGTCTGTCGGCTTCGGCGCCCGGATATCTGGCGGCGATGCCGAAAGCTCCAAGAAAGGCCAGCTGTTCTCGCTCGGGAGCTAGTTCAGGCAACAGTTCCCTGGCCGCACGCAGCAGCACTACTAGGTCGTGAGTCTTCAGGAACGCGATGCCTTGCTCTTCGAGGAAGGCCTTCAGGTACTTCTCGGCGCACTGCTGGGTGAGGAAGCAAATCACGTCCCACACTGGCTCAACGGCCTGCGCCTCCCGAAGTGCTACCTTCCAGTCCCCTTCCGCCTTCTCAACCCAGTCCGTCGTTTCAGGCTTCATGTAACACGATCCCGGTCGTAGTCACCTCGGTGGCGAAGATCCCCTTGCGCTCGACGGCGGCCTGAAGTTCGGAAGGCCTGTAAACAAGTATGTCCAGGGGGAACGGGTGATCAATCGCCGCGGCGATTCGAGCAGCCGCGTGGAGAGGTTTTTCCCGGGTTTCCATCACCACCAGCAGATCTACATCGCTGTCGGCCGTTGGGTTTCCCCTGGCGTATGACCCGAACAGGATCACCTTCGCTGGGTGGAACAGGTCCACGATCTGCCGAACAACTTGCCGGATTTCGTTCAACGTGATGGTGACCCGCTCATTCTGCATCGGCGCCGGTTTCGAAGCAACATTCCGTGGCGAGAACTTGTTCTCTCATCTGCGGCCTGCCGCAGTAGCCTTTCACTTTATACAACAGATTGGGTTGACCTCGAGGCTGGGACGGGAGCAGTGGATTCTCACATGGAACGCCGGGCGCGGGCGGCAACCTTGCCAGTCAGGAAGCCCGCACCGGTGCAGACAAGGGGCACCGCCGCATGCCTCAGGACCACATGCGGCGCTTCGATCACGCAGCTTTGCATGTCCGGGCCCGTTCCCGCCGCCAGGCCGGCCAAAAACCCCACCATTGCCCCTGCGGCGGCTGGAGCCATGATGGCGCCACGGCGGTGCTCGGCAGGCAGACCGATTACCACGGGGCGAGGTAGGGCAGCCGACTCCGTTTCATTCGCTGGGCGCCAAGGTGGCGACCCCGATCTGGCCGCTGAGACGCTCGTCGGGGCGGGCGACGTTGCCGCCGCCGAACCACACGCGCATTCCGGCAGCAGGCGGCTCCACAAGCACGGTGGGATCACAGACGACCTTGTCGTTCCAGGGCTGCGAGCCCTGGAACACCGGGGCTTCGGGGACACGTTCCCAGCGGACGCCGTCGGCCGAGCGAGCGAGGCCGATCCGGCGGAACTCTTTCCGGTCGCGACCGGTGTAAAGGATCCAGTAGCTTCCATGCGACCGCCAGACGGCCGGCTCGCCGAGGCCGTTCTCATCGAAGGAGCCGGGCGGGCCGAGTTCCAGAATTGGGTTCGTTCGGTACTTGTCCCAGCTCACGCCGTCCGGCGAGCGGGCCAAGCCGAGGCGTTGGCGGCGCGCCCTGTCCTGGCCTAAATAATACATGTAGAAGAAGTTATCGATACGGAGGACGTAAGGATCGGCCACGCCGCGCTCATCCCAGCTCCCGCGCGGGCCGGTTTGCAATACCGGTTCGGACAGTTTCGTCCAGTTGCGCGCGTTGCGCGACCGCGCCAGGCCGATCCTGGGTGGCCGGCCTGCCTGATACCAATAGAGGAACACATCTCTGGCGTGGAGGAGCGATCCATTGGCCGCGATGTAGTCGCCTTCCCACGTGTCCGGGTCGGGCGAGATCACCTGGCCGTGCTTCACCCAAGCGAGGCCGTCCGGCGACGTGGCCAATCCGGTGCGCCAAGTGGCGCCGTCGAAGCCAGAGTACAGGTTGTAGTAGACGCCGTTGACGAACACCAGGGAGGGATTCAGTGCGTCCACGGAATCCCATTCTCCGGGAGCTCCGCGCGCCAGCACCGGCTCTGGCAGAGGAGACCAGCGAAAGAATCGGGCTGTCCGTGAATCGGCCAGCGGAGGGAGAGCGAACTCCGCATAGGGAACGCAGCCGGCGAGGAGGCAGAGCAGAAAGCCGGGTGCAAAGAGGGAGCGCAACACCCGGTTCATTCGGGGATGCGGATCCGCATAGCGGCGCCGCGGCCGGGGTGTGATTCGACGGTCAGCTCGCCACCGAGACTGCGAACGCGGCGCTTGATGCTGCCCGGCCCGATGCCGAGCGTCTCCATCTCGCCCAAGTTGAAGGTTCCACTGAAGGGGAAACCGGCGCCGTTATCGTCGATGGTGATCTGGCAGGCGTTGCCGGTTTGGCTTGCGGTAACGGCGACGCGCGTGGCGCGGGCGTGCTTCTGCACGTTGTGGAGAGCCTCGCGGACGATCTGGAGAACTTCGTGCATCTTCTCGGTGGGCTCGCGGCCGAGCTGCCCGCTAGTCTGGTAGGAAGCGGCGATGCCGCTGTCCTTTTGAAACTCGGCGATGGCCTGCCGCAGGCCGGCGGCGAGGCCGTCGGCAGGGGCCTCGGAGGGGCGGAGGGACCGCAGGAATGCGCGCAACTCGCGGACTTGCGTCGTGGCGGTCTCCCGGAGGTCAGCCAGGTCCTTCAGGCCCGCCTGCGGGTCGCGCTCGAGCACCCGCCGCAGGACTTCGAGGCGCATTTGCAGGCTGATGAAGTGCTGGAGCGGCCCGTCGTGAAAATCGCCGGCGATTCGCTGCCGCTCGGCGTCGAGGGCGAGCGCGGTTGCGGTCCTCAACCCGGCGGCTTCGCGGGACAGATCAAGGAGCCGGCGGGCCGCGCCGTCCTTCTGATAGGCGAGCAGGCAGGCAAGAAGGCCGGCGAAGAGGACGAGACCGAAGAGTGAATCGAATCCCTGGAACGAAAGGAAACCGACAAAGGCGGCGCACACAGCCACGACCAAGCACACTTCCTTCCAGCGGTGCAGAGTTACGGCCGCGAGCAAGAGGTAGAGGTAGAACGCCGAATCCAGCCACGAACCGGGATCGATGGCGAGCCGGACGAAAGCAAGAAAGCAGATCGTGTCGAGGAAGAGCCCGAAGAGCGATCCCGCGCCCGGGATTCTCCAACTCCAGAGGAGGAGGGCCAAGGCGGCGCCGCTGAAAGCAAGGGGCAAGGCCCAGAAAGCCCATGAATCCCCGTGGCCGCCGAGCGCCGAGAGGAGGTAGACGAGGCCGAGAGCCAAGCGCGCGGCAGCGAAACCGACCGGCCAGGCGCGCCCGGCCCGGGCAATGGCTGAAGGTTCGTCTTCGGATGTCCGAGTCACGCCATTAGCGCCGGTAGAGATAAAGGGTATGACTGCGGCCTTCGCCATCGTCTTCGACGTCCTCGACCTTGTCGGGAGTCCAGCCGGCGATGGCGAAATCGTGCGCGACCACGCGCGAACCTTTGTTCAGCTGCTTTTCCAGCATCGGCCGCACCTTCTCGTTGGAGGAGGGCAACAGGTACACGGTGACGAGATCCGCGGAGCTGACGTCCTGCTTGAGGATGTCCCCGTGTATGATGCGAGCGGTTTTATCGAGGTTCAGGCTCCGGATCTTGTCGGTGCTCTGGCGCCACAGATCCTTGTCCAGTTCCACTCCGGTCGCATCGGCGTGGAACTTTTGGGCGGCCATGATCACAATGCGGCCGTCGCCGCTGCCGAGATCGAACATCTTCTCGCCTGACTTCAGCCCGCCGAGCGAGAGCATGCGGTCGACGATGGTTTCCGGAGTCGGATAGTACGGCGCGAGTTTCTCGGCATCGTTCTTGCTCTCCTGCGCGCCTGCCCAGGCGCAGAACAGGAGTAACAAAAAAGCTGCTCGGTGCAAGGGCCTCATCTCGTGTCCCTGGAATGTAGAAGTGTACCGCAGAGCAGAGGCGATGTCATGACCCCGGATGGATAAGAAGCTAAGGCTCGATGTAGATGCGGACGCGGTTGCTCGCCAGCCCGCCGGCCTGAATGTAAAGCTCGGCCGGGCCGTAGTTCGTGATGGACGGCAACTGCACTTCGACTAGGTAGAAGCCGACGAAGCCCGGGGCGAGGATGGCGCGGGTGACTTCCACCGGCTCGCGGTCGAGCCAGGCCTCGACGGGCGCAACCACGCGCGGCGGATCCTGAAGCGGGGCGGCCAGGCCGGTGGGCCAGTCGGGCCGGACCCTGCCGAGACCGGTGGCCAGTACCTGCACGCGGGAGTGGGAGCGGGCCGGGTTGAGTGCATCCAGCAGCAGACCGCTGTCGCCATCGAGCAACAAGGGCGTGCCGTCGGGATCGATGAAGATCGCGGGCGAAACAGGCTGCACGGGGAGCTCGAAGGTGAGGCTGCGGGCGCCATCGAGAGAAAGAAGCGTTCTCGGCTCGCGGGTCTCAAATGGGACCTGGATCTGCGACTCCAGTTCCGAGGAGTGGAGCACCGGCACGTCGAGCACGCCGGCCTGGGCCCTAAGGACGCGGGCTCCGAGGACAGTGAGCAGCGAGCCTGGAGCCGCGGGCCGCTGGCTGAAGTCGGCGGCGCTGACCACTTGTGGATTGCGGAAGCGGTGCGGCGCCGGCGCAGCAAAGACGCCATGACCCTCGATGGCGACGTACAACTGATTGCCGCCAGCGTCGAGGCTCACATCCATCGCGGGGGCATCCGGGAGGTTGCCGCGGAGCGGCATCCAGGCGGCGGCTGGGGAGGGCGCGTAGCGATCGGCGAAGCTGAGGTAGACACCGCGGTCAGTGGCGGCGTAGATAGCGCCGGTGGACGGGTCGGCGAAAAGGCCGTTAACGTTGCCGTCGGGCAGACCGGGGGTGATGTCGTCCCAGAAGATGCCGCCGTTGATGGTTCTCAGCACCCGGGGAGATTCTTCTCCGGCCGTGGCGGCCAGCGCGGCCAGGGCGATGCGTGGCTCGCGCGCATCGATATGGAACGACCGCACTGTGCCCGGACCAGCCGGCCGGGAAAGCCGCCACGTCTGGCCCTGGTCGGAAGAAACCCAGATCCGGCCGTCGGAGGCGCCTGCGTAAAGAAGGTCGCCGGCGATCGAGGCGGCGGTAACCTCCGGCCCCAGGCGGTTGCGTGCCAGGAGCAGGGCGGCCTGCTCAGCGATGAGTGCTGGGTGCTCGGCGCGATGCCAGGCGAGTTTTTCGCCAGGCGCCCACTCGACGATGCCCAGGCCGTCGAGCAGGAGCGCGACGCCGCGGGTCCCGGCCGGGCTGGCGAGGAGCCGCCGTACCGGCAGATTCGGAAGATCCTGGTTCAACCCACTCCAGGAGAGGCCGCCGTCGGCAGACCGCCAGACTCCAGAGTCGTTGGCGACGACGATCTCGTCAGGGTTGGCCGGGGAAACGGCGAGGTCCCTCATTTCAGCGCCGATGATGGAGGACTCGCGGAACCGGGTAAGGTTGAGCCAGTGACGGCCGGCATCGTCGGAGCGGAAGACGTGGGCCCCGAGGGCGTAAAGCCGGGAGGGTGCGGAGCGCACGGTTCGCAAACCCTCCGGGGACTCGAGCGGGAAAGCCAGAACCGGAGATGGAGGCTCGTCAACAGGCGCGGAGTCCGAAACGGCTTGCCAGGTTTCGAGGTCGCGGGTTGCGTAAGTGCGCCCGGTTGAGGTTCTGACCAACAGAGTGCCGCCGTCTTCGGAAAACCAGGCCCTGTCCACCGGCCCGGTGACCGGAGAGGCCAGCCCCGTTTCGACTGCCGTGTTGCCGATCTTGCGCCAGGAGGGGCGCAGGCCGGGGTTGTCGTCGGCCGGCTGCTGGGCCAGGGCTGGCACAGCCGCGAGGAGCAACCCTAGAGACCACCTGGGGAGGGTCTTCTTGGCCGGCAGTGGGGCGCTATGACACATGCAACGAGTCCATTGTAGCCTGTTCGCGGCTGTTACGGACGGCCAATCTATTGAATTCTCGCGTCTTTCTTGAGATTTCTTAGATCGGACGGCTACTTGCAAGGCAGGTTTGGTGTAGTATAGGGTTCTGGCGCAGCTCGGGTCGCCCCCGGGCGCGCAGCGGCGGGATTGTTATGCGTGCGGACAGGAGAGCGAGAGCCGCTGGTTGGCTGCTCGTGGCAGCCGCCAGTGTCGCCGTGTGCACGGCGCAATCGCTACAACTGTCCCCTGACGTCAGCGGCGCCGCCAAGGTGATCGCGCTTACCGGGCAGGTTTCGGTGATCCGCGACTTGCAGCCATGGGCGCTGGGCCTCGGCGACCTCGTCCAACTCCGGCAGGAGATCATCACCGGGGAGGACGGTTTCGCCGTCTTCCAGGTTTCCGGCGGCAGCACGTTTGAGGTGTACCCCAACTCCCACGTCATCTTCCGCAAGACGCCCGGCAACTGGAAGGACCTGCTGGACGTGTTGATCGGACGCATCAAGGTCCACATCCAGAAGTGGGGCGGCCAGCCGAACTACAACCGCATCATGACGCCGACAGCGGTCATCTCGGTGCGCGGAACGGTGTTCCATGTGGAGGTGGAGGACGGGGACGCGACGACGCTGGTCGTGGTGGATGAAGGACAAGTGGAAATCCAGCACGCCCGGCACCCGGGTACGCCGAAGCTGCTGAACGCGGGTGAGTGGCTGCGGATTTACAGAAACCAGCCGCTGGCGGTGAAGACGGTCGACAAGGGCACTGTGCTGAACGCCACGTTCCGGGCGCTGGCAGACGCGTTTTACACAATCGTCTATCGCAACAGCCGCATCCCTTCCGTGGGGCGCATCCCGGGCGGCACCGGACCTGGCGGGCCGCCGCTGCCCGGCGATACGGGT
>CAYZJD010000119.1:0-11489 GCA_964478455.1 uncultured Solibacteraceae bacterium
CCCCCATCCCGCCCTCGCCGAGCTTGTCGAGGACCTGGTAATGCGAAATGGTGCGGCCGATCATGGCCGGCTCCGCTTTCGAAGAAGAGGAGACCCGACTCTTGGATGTGCTCGATCAATTGTACTGCTCTCCGGCCCGCGGCTCAGCCCTTCTTCGCACTCCGGAACCGCGTCCGCGCTTCCGGCGTCATCTTCTCGGTCGCGTATTGGTAGATGAGCCTCGGCGCCCGGTCCTTCCATTCGAGCAGAAAGGCCTCGACGAGCTTCGGCTGCTTCTACCAGGCCTCCCGGAGAAACCAGCCCAGCCCCTGCTGAACCACCCGCTCCGGATCTATCATCAGCGGGCGCAGGAACTCGACGAGCGGCTTCACCTCCCGCGCCGTCTTCAGAAGATTGAGCATTCCCACCGGCACCGCGCGCCGCTGATACTTGAACTTCGAGCCACGCCACGCGGCCATGGCCTCCAGCCCGACCTGCCCGCCTGCAAGCAGCGGCCCGATGACCTCGCCGCACAGCACGTCGGTGTGCGCCCAGTTGCCGATGCCCGCCGCGAACCATTTTGTCAGCCCCACAAACGATTTCCCGTCGAACTCGTTGCGCAATTGCGCCACGAAGCGGATGGCCAGGGCGCCCTCTTCGTACTTCCCGCCGCGGAAAAGCGGCTCGCCCAGTTTGAGGAAGCCGCGCAGGCCCAAGCCGCGGTAACGCTCGAGCCACTCCTTCTGTTTCTCGTTCCATAACGGGTCTTTGCTGCCGAGTAATCCCCAGGCGTCGTAGCCTTCCTTGAAGTAGCGCACGTAGCGGGCGGCCTGCTTGGCGTCCGCGTGCTCGGCGCAATAAGCGCGGATCTCCTCCGCGAGAGCCTTCACCTGATCCGTCCGGGACATGGCGCAACGAGAATATCACGCGGAACCGCCCGGCGCCGGTAGTACAATTCCCATGTCGTCCTCCGTTCCGAGGGACGAACGAACTCGATCGGATGTTCTTCTCCAAACGCTTCCAGTCGCGCTCCGAACGCCCCGTCAACCGTGACAGCTTCATCCGCGAGTGGCCCGACGCCGGCCTCGTCGTTTTCTCAAGCCCGAACGACCCGCGGCCGTCGCTGCGGATCGAGGGCGGCCGGATCGTGGAACTCGACGGGAAGCCCGAGGCCTCCTTCGATCTCATCGACCGCTTCATCGCCCGGTACGCGATCAACGCGCCGGTCGCCGGGGAGGCGATGGCCATGGACCCGCTCGCGGTCGCCCGCATGCTCACCGATCCGCACGTGCCGCGCGCCGAGGCCGTCCGCGTTGTGAGCGGCCTCACTCCTGCGCGCCTTGTGGAGGTCGTCAACCGCCTCGATGTTCTCGAAATGATGCTGGCGCTTCGCAAGATGCGCGCCCGCCGCACACCGTCCAACCAGGCCCACGTCACCAACCGCAAGGAGAATCCCGCGCTGCTGGCCGCCGACGCCGCCGAGGCCGTCGAGCGCGGCTTCACCGAACTCGAGACCACCGTCGGCGTCAGCCGTTACGCTCCGCTGAACGCCCTCGCCGTCCTCATCGGCTCCGAGACCGGGCGCGGCACGGCGCTTACCCAGTGCGCGGTCGAGGAGGCGCTCGGCCTCCGGCTCGCCCTGCTGGGACTCACCACCTACGCGGAGACGCTCTCCGTCTACGGCACCGAGCGGGCGTTCCGCGACGGTGACGACACGCCCTGGTCGAAAGCGTTCCTCGCTTCCGCTTATGCCTCGCGCGGCATCAAGGTCCGGTTCACCTCCGGTTCCGGCTCGGAGGCGCTGATGGGCCACTCCGAGGGCAAGTCGATGCTGTACCTCGAAGCGCGCTGCCTGCTGGCGGTCAAGGGCGCGGGCTCGCAGGGGGTGCAGAACGGTTCCATAAGCTGCATCGCGCTGCCCGAGTCGCTTCCCGGAGGCGTGCGCGGAGTGCTGGCGGAGAATCTGCTCGCGGCCATGCTCGATCTCGAAGTGGCCTCGGGTAACGATGCCATGGCCTCCCATTCCGAGATCCGGAAAACGGCCAAGCTGATGCTCCAGTTCCTGCCCGGCACGGACTTCCTGTTCTCCGGCTACAGCTCGATGCCGCGCGAGGACAACCTGTTCGGCGGAGGCAATTTCGACGCCGAGGACCTCGACGATTACGGCATCCTCCAGCGAGACATGCAGGTGGACGGCGGGCTGCGCCCCGTGGTCGAGCGCGACATTCTGAATGTGCGCCGCCGCGCCGTCCTCGCCATTCAGGCGGTCTTCGCGGAGCTCGGCCTGCCGCCGATCACTGCCCAGGAGGTCGAATGCGCGGTCGAGGCCCGCTCGAGCGACGACATGCCCGACCGCGACGCTGTCGCCGACCTCGCCGCCGCCGATCGACTCCTCGCCGAACGGCGGGGTGCCGCCGATGTCATTCGCGCCCTCGCCCGCGCGGGCTTTCGCGACATTGCCGGGAAGATCCTCGACATCCAGAAACTGCGCGTTTCCGGCGATTACCTACAAACCTCGGCCATCGCTCTCCCCGGCGGGCGCGTCCTCAGCGCGATTAACGACCCCAACGAGTATCGCGGGCCGGGTACCGGCTACGCCCTCAGTTCCGAGCGCGCCGCCGAGATCAACGACGTGCCACAGGCGCGCGACCCGCGGATCGCCGCCGCGGCCTCCGAGTCCGGGCCGGCGCTCGTTGAAATGGGCCTGGCCGCCGCGTCCACCGACCCGCGGGACGTGGTGATCGCCGTCGGCCCCGCCTTCGGCGCCGCCCTCCGGGCGACCTTGATGGGACTCGCGCACCGCGACGTCCTCGTCGCGCTCATCGCGGGCGTCGAGGAAGAAGGCCTGCGCGCCCGCGCCGTCAAGATCAGCTCCACGTCCGACTGCGGCTTCATCGGCCACCTGGGCGCGCAACTGAGCGGCAGCGGCATCGCCGTCGGCATCCAATCCAAAGGAACCACCGTCATCCACCGGCGCGATCTCGCGCCGCTCAACAACCTCGAGCTGTTTCCCCAGGCGCCCAACCTGACCCTCGACTCATATCGCGTCATCGGCCGGAATGCCGCCAAGTACGCCAAGGGCGAACCCGTCCTGCCGGTGCCGGTGCAGATCGACAACCTGGCGCGGCTCAAATACATCGTGGACACTACGCTCCTGCATCTCCGCGAGACCGCCCAGGTGGATAAGGAGAAGCCCCCGGTGGAGGTGACCTTTGCCTGACTATCCGCTGGCCGAGAAGCGCCCCGAGCTGCTGAGTACACCCACCGGCATTCCCTTCCGCGAGATCACGCTCGACGCCGTGCTCGACGGGAGGATCGGCATGGACGACCTCCGCGTCACAGCCGCCCTCGAGCTCCAGGCCTGCATCGCCGAAGAAGCCGGCCGGCCGCAGCTTGCGGAAAACTTCCGCCGCGCTGCCGAGCTTGTCCGGGTGCCGGAGGAGAAGATCCTCCAGATCTATGAGGCTCTGCGACCCGGCCGCGCCGGCGTCGCGGCCCTCGAGGCCCTCGCGCTGGAACTGGAGCGCGACTATTCCGCGCCCCGCTGCGCGACCTTTTTGCGTGCCGCCGCCCAGGCCTACACCGATGCGGCCGGTTGATCCGGGAGCTACCCTCTCGTACCTTAGAAACTATGCGACTTCGAACGACTGCACTTGCGTGTCTGGCTCTGGCCGGCCCTCTCCTCGCGGCCGAGGAGAACATCAAGAGCCTGCCGCTCGGCGCCAAAGCGCCGGATTTCAATCTGCCCGGCGTGGACGGCCGCAACTACTCGCTGAAGGATTTCGCTTCAGCCAAGTTCTTATTGGTCGTCTTCACCTGCAACCACTGCCCGACGGCGCAGCTCTACGAGGAACGGTTGAAGCGAATCACGGCCGGATATAAGGACAAGGGCGTCGCCGTGGCCGCCATTTCGCCCAACGACCCGAATTCGGTCCGGCTCGATGAGCTGGGATACACGGACCTGGCCGATTCGTTCGACGACATGAAGATCCGCGCCAGGCACAAGCAGTTCAACTTCCCCTATCTATACGAGGGTGACCAGACCGGAATCTCGCGCGCCTACGGCCCCGCCGCCACGCCCCATGTTTTCTTGTTTGACCAGGAGCGCAAGCTGCGTTACAAGGGCCGCATCGACGACAGCGAGCGCGAGCGCCTCGTCAAGGTGCGCGACCTCGCCAACGCGCTTGACGCTCTGCTTGCCGGCCGCCCGGTGCCCGTAGCCGAGACCCGGTCCTTCGGCTGCTCCATCAAGTGGGCGGGCAAGGCCGATTCGGTCCGCCAGTTCATGGCGAAGCTCGCGGCCGAGCCGGTCAGCGTGGAACCGGTTGACGCCGAGGGTTTGCGCTCGCTCCGCAAGAACGACTCCGGCAAACTCCGCCTCGTCAATTTCTGGGCCACCTGGTGCGGCCCGTGCATCACCGAATTCCCGGAACTGGTCACCATCAACCGCATGTACCGCCACCGCGCCTTCGAGTTCGTCAGCGTGGCGGCCAACTTTCCGGACGAGCAGAAGGACGTTCTCGAGTTCCTCAAGAAGAACCAGGCCTCCAACCGCAACCTGCTCTTCGCCGGCGAAGACAAGTACAAGTTGATGGAGGCGTTCGACCCGCAGTGGAACGCCGCCCTGCCCTACTCGATGCTGATCGCCCCCGGCGGCGAGGTGCTGTACAAGGTGCAGGGGCCGGTTGATCCGCTGGAGCTGAAGCGCACCATCGTCGCCTCACTCAAGGAAGACCGGTTCAAGTAGCTTTGCGCGTGGCGGAGGGGACTGCCTACGCTGTCCCAAGCGTTGTTTGCGCGCGGACAGCCCTGGCTGTTCCCCCGGCCGAACCCGCACTCTTGCGCCCCATCTTCTTCCGCAGCACGGTCTCGATCTGCGCGAAGACCGCTTCGGGCGCTTTCGTTCCGTCAATGCGGTGGTAGTCGCCGGCGCTGTAGTGTTTGAGAACCGGCGCGGTCTCGCTCTCGTACTTCTTCAGCCGGCCGCGGATCACCTCCGGCTTGTCGTCGGCGCGCCCTCTCTGTAAGAGCCGCTCGATGACCACGGAATCCGGAACATCGAGATGGATCACCGTCGGCCGGGGCCACCTGCGCTCGGCAAGAAGGCGGTCGAGGAATTGGGCTTGCGCCACCGTTCGCGGATAACCGTCGAGGATGAAGCCGCGCGCCGCGTCGGGCTTCAAGGTTCGCCCGGCGACCAGTTCGTTCACGATCGAGTCGTCCACCAGCCCGCCTTGCGCCATCACTGGCTGGATCCGCTTGCCAAGCGCCGTGCCCTCCTTGACCTCGGCGCGCAGCAGATCGCCGGTCGAGAAGGCGGGGACGCCGTACTTTTCCGTGATCATCTTCGCCTGCGTGCCCTTCCCGCTCCCCGGCGGCCCGACAAGCAGAATCACCACCTGGGGCCGCTGCTGCGCCCAGCCCCCGGCCGCCAGCCAGAGGCACGCAAAAGCCAGTATCGGGCGTCGTCCCATGCAGAGATCTTAACGGAATGGCAGCCGGACGGCCCGGGCCCTGGGCGCTGCTATACTAAGGGTTTCCTCTCTTCCAGGAGACTTCGAACGCATGTTTGATCTGTTTCGCAGCCGCGCTAAGGCTGTGCGCTACCTTCTCGGCGCCCTCTTGATGGTGGTGGCCATCTCGATGGTGATCACCTTGATCCCGGGCTTTGGAACCAGCGTGACCGAGTCCGGCTCCGACCAGATCGTCGCCGAAATCGGCGACGAGGTGCTCACCACCCTCGAGCTGCAACAGAGTCTCCAGATGCAGCTTCGAGGCCGGACCATCCCTCCGCAATTGACCGCTGTCTACGTGCCGCAGCTCATCGACCAGATGATCACCGAGCGGGCGATGGCCTACGAGGCGAAACGGCTCGGCTTCCGTGTCAGCGAGGGCGACCTGGCCGAGACGATCGAGTCGATCTTCCCGCAGCTCTTCGAGGGCGGCAAGTTCGCGGGGACAGCCGCCTATTCGGCCGTCCTGGCGCAGAACAACATGACCATCCCGCAGTTCGAGGAGAACCTGCGCAGCCAAATGCTGCTCAACAAGCTTCGCACCATGGTTCTGGAGGGCATCGTCGTCGCGCCCGCCGAGGTCGAGCGCGAGTATCGCCGCGTCAACGAGCGAGTGAAGATCGAGCACGTCGCCATCGACCCGGCCAAGCTCCGGCCCCAGGTGAAGGTAAGCCCCGAAGAGATCCAGGCCCACTTCAACGAACACCGTTCCTCCTTCAGGATCCCCGAGAAGCGCAGCTTCGAAATGTTGATCGTCGACGAAGCGGCGGTGACGGCGTCGGTCACCGTGCCCGAGGCCGAGCTGCGCCGCGCTTACGAATTGAACAAGGAGACCTACCGGACGCCCGAGAGAGTCAAGGTCCGCCACATCCTGCTGAAAACCACCGACCGCCCGAAGGACGAGATCCCCGCGATCCGGGCCAAGGCCGAGGGATTGCTCAAGCAGCTTCGCGGCGGCGCGGACTTCGCGGAACTGGCGAAGAAGAACTCCGAGGACCCCGGCTCAGGAGCGAAGGGCGGCGACCTGGACTGGATCGTGCGCGGCCAGACGGTGAAGGCTTTTGAGGACACGGCGTTCTCGCTGAAACCGGGCCAGCTCAGCGACGTGGTGACGACCGAGTACGGCTTTCACATTTTGCAGGTCCTGGACCGGCAGCAGGCAGGCGTGCGCCCGTTCCAGGAGGTGAGGGCGCAGCTTGCCGACGAGCGCAAGCGGCAACTGGTCTACGACAAGATGCAGACTCTCTCTGATCAGGCGCGCCTGGCTCTCAACAGAGACCCGAAGGGCGCCGAGGCGGCGGCCCGGGCCTTGGGCATTCAGTACGTCAAGGCCGAGAAAGTGGGGTCCGGAGATCCCATTCCGGTGATCGGGGCGAGCAACGAGCTGATGGACGCCATCTCGCCGCTGCGAAAGGACGAGGTCGCGCCGATCGTGCAGGTGCAGGGTAACCGCCTTGTGATCGCGGTGTTGAATGAGATTCATCCGGCGCGGCCGGCGGAGCTGGCTGAGGTCGAGTCGCAAGTCCGGGAGAAGCTCGTCGCCGAGAAGCTCACGAAGCTGGTCGATGAGAGGGCGCAGGAGGCGATCCAGAAAGCCAAGGCGTCCGGCGACTTAAAGAAGGTCGCACAGGCGATGGGGCTCGAATGGAAGGCCACGGGCGAGTTCGGTCGCGCCGGAGCGGCGGAAGGGCTAGGCTCGGCCGCATACCTCGAAGAGGCCTTCACTGCGAGCGTGGGCCAGGTGTTCGGACCTGTGCGCGTCAATGACAAGCAGTTCATCTGCAAGGTAACGGCGAAAACACCGGCCGACATGACCCTGTTCGCCGCGCAGCGCGACGAGCTCGTGCAGCAGGTCAAGCGTCAGAAGGCGCGCGACCGGCTCGAACTGTTCCAAGAGGGGCTGAAGAACAGGCTCATTCAAGACGGCAAGGTGAAGGTCCACCAGGACGTCGTCAACCGCATCATCGCCAGTTATCGGAGCGCGTAACGGAGACGGCCCAGGCGCATACCTCCGACGATGATCGAGCCGCTCCTGGACTTCCTGCGCATCCTCACCACGCCCGAGCGTCTGATCAAGCTCCTCACCACTGTGCTCCAAGGGTGGTTGGGCTACGCCTTGCTCTTCGGCGTCGTGTTCGCCGAAACGGGCCTCCTGGTGGGCTTCTTCCTCCCGGGCGATTCCTTGATGTTCACGATCGGCGTGGTGGCCGGCGCCGGCTACCTGAATATCTTCTGGGTGAACGTCCTGCTGATGGCGGCGGCGGTCATCGGCGACGCCGCCGGCTACCATCTCGGCAGGCGCACGGGTCCGAGAATCTTCAGCCGGCCGGACTCGCGCTTGTTCCACCAGGAACACCTCCGGCGCACGAAGGCGTTCTATGAGAAGCACGGCGGAAAGACGATCATCTACGCCCGCTTCGTTCCGATCATCCGTACGTTCGCGCCGTTCGTAGCGGGCGTGGCGGAGATGGGCTACCTGCGGTTCCTCTCGTTCAACGTCTTCGGCGGCATCGGCTGGGTGTTCTCGCTCACGATGCTCGGCTACGCGCTCGGCAACGTCCCACTCGTGCGCCGCCACTTCGAGAAGGCGATCCTGCTGATCATCTTCATCTCCGTGCTGCCGGTGTTGCGCGAGGTGTGGCGCAGCCGGCGGAAGAAGACGGCGGCCTGAACTCCCGAACGATCCTTTCTCACCCGGCCGGTTCCGGGACCGACAGAGCGCGGCAGATCTTCCTGGCGAGCTTGTTGCTAACCTCCGTGTGGCGCGGCACGGCTTCTACCCTGCCTGTAAGCGGATTGGACCAGAGCGAGTGGGACGCCCCCTCACGCTTCAGGTAGCATCCATGCCTGCGGAGGCGCCGTAGGAGAGCTTCCCGTTTCACGAGACTTGGATAGTCTCTCGGACGGCCGAATCCGGCAGGCCGCGCAGCGCGTCCTCGCGCCGGTCCTCCAGGATGAGTGCGATGGCTTCGGCGAGGCTGCGGCGGCACTCTTCGCGCGTTCGGCCCTGGCCATTGGCGCCGGGCACCTCCGGGCACCAGGCGATGTACCACTCCCCGTCCTGTTCGATGATAGCGGTGAATTCGTTCCGCATCCGCCCTCTATCCTAACAAAGCGGGGCAGAAGGCCTGCACCCCTACTCCGCCTCCAGCGCCTTCAGCGCCCCCTGTATCTGCGGGTCGCGCTGGGCCTCGATTTCGTCGCCCCTGGCGACGCCGAAGGCCTGGTTGAATATCTCCGTCTTCAAGCGGTTAGTGATCCACTCGCGCGCCTGAGACCATTCACCGACGCTCGGACGTATGTTCCGCGCCGAGAGCCACACCTGAAATTCGTCGAGCAGCGCCGGGGTCACCTCGAAATCTTCGGGCACCGGAGAGCGGTTCCGCACGTACTCGGTGGCGAAGGTCGGAAACGAGCCGCTCGCCTCGAGCACCGCCTGAAGCCGCGAGAGCCGTTCCTCGCCGGCGATCCGGTCCGGCTCAATCCCGCCGCCACCCTTCACCAGCCGGCCCGAGGCGGTCCTGTACTCGTTGGGCGTTTCGTTGCCCGGAGGTGAGGCGCTCTCAAGCTGTCCGCCACGCAACGGCTTCTGAATGGTGCGCCCGCTCGGCGTGTAGTAGTACGCCGTGGTGAGCGCCATGCCGGTGCCTTCGGAAAGCGGGAAGACCGTCTGCACCAGGCCCTTACCGAAACTGGGAACCCCGACGATCACCGCCCGGTCGTGATCCTGGAGGCTCCCGGCGACAATCTCCGCGCCGCTGGCGCTCCGTTCGTTCACGATCACCGCCAGCGGAAACTCGTATGGCCTGGCCTCAGCCGGGACTTTTTCCTCCTTAGCGGCCGTCGCGCGGCCGCGCACGATGACCAGAGCTTTTCCCGGTGGCAGAAAAAGCGAAGCCGTCTCGAGGGCGGCCGGCATCAGCCCGCCGGGGTTGTTGCGGAGGTCGAGCACAAGGGCCTTCAACGCCTGCCCGCCCAGCTTCTCGATCGCTTCCCGCGCCTGCTCTCCCGTCTTCTCATCGAACGAACCGATGCGAACGTATCCCACCCCAGGGCGAAGCAGGAACGCCCGCTCCACGCTCGGGGACTGCATCTCTTCCGGCGTCAGAGTGACCTGAAGAAGGCGCGCGTTGCCCGGCTTGCGCACGTCCAGATTCACGATCTGCCGGCGAGACTGGCCGAGCAGCCCGACCAACTGGTCCACGTCCAGCCGGTCCAGCCGGATGCCGTTCAAGGTCACGATTTCGTCCCCGGCTGACAGGCCGCCACGGGCCGCCGGAGTGCCGGGAAACGTCTGAAGGATGATCACCCGGCCAGGCAACACGGAGACCACAGTGCCGAAACCCTTCGTCTTGGACTCCTGCATCTTCCGGAGCTGCTCGAACTGGCCCGGGTCGAAGAAGACGGAGTGCGGATCCAGCCGCCGTAGCATGCCCGGCAGGATGCCTTCATAGAACGCCTTCTCCGGGATGATCCGGTCGGAGGCCTCGCTTTCGACGATGGCGTAGGCTTCGGCGAGCCGGCGGACTTGTGTCTGGACTTCGTCCTCGCCGGCGGCTGCGCCGGCGAGCAGCACCGGCCACAGAAAAGGCATCATCGGGTGTACTTCGTCGCCAGGCGGGCGCGATGGCGCTTGAGGGCAAGCTCGATCAGCCGGTCGATCAGCTTCGGGTAGGGGAGACCCGCCTGCTCCCACATGCGCGGATACATGCTGATGGAGGTAAACCCGGGAATGGTGTTGATCTCGTTGATGTAGACCTGGCCGGTCGCCTCTTCGAGAAAGAAGTCGACGCGAGCCATGCCCTCGCACTCCACGGCCCGGTAACACTCGACGGCCAGCCGGCTCACCTCCTGCGCCAGTCCCGCCGGCAGTTCCGCCGGAACGCGGAACTCGGTCTTGTCAAGGACGTATTTGTCCTCGTAATCGTAGAAGTCGCGCGAGGGCCGGATTTCGCAGGGCAGTGTGGCCACTGGTTCGTCGTTGCCGAGAACGGAGCATTCGAGCTCGCGGCCGGCGACAGCCCGCTCGACGATGAGCTTGCTGTCGTACTCCGCCGCCAGCGCGAGCGCCGCCTCCAGCTCGGGGCGATTGGACGCCTTCGAGATGCCCACCGAGGAACCAAGATTGGCCGGTTTGACAAAGACTGGATACGGAAGCCTCTCCTCGACCGCGCAGACATCGAGACGGCCGCGATGGAGAACCACGTGCTCCACCACCGGCAGGCCGCGCTCCCGGCACAGCCGCTTGGTCACGTCCTTGTCCATGGCCGCCGAGGAGGCCAGCACACCCGCGCCTACGTAAGGCAGGCCGGCCAGCTCCAGCAGTCCTTGCACCGTGCCGTCCTCCCCGAAGGTGCCGTGGAGCACCGGGAACACCACGTCGATGCCGGGGTTCGCCCCCGGCTCGGGCAGGATCGGACGAGGCGACCACTTCCCGTCCTTGGAGATCAAGAAATCGAAGATCTCGTACTTCTCGGGATCCATCGCGGCGCGGATCGAGTCGGCCGAGCGAATCGAGACTTCATGCTCACCGCTCCTACCGCCGTAAATGAGGGCAACGCGGAGTTTCAAAACCTCACCACCAAGACACCAAGGACACCAAGAGACGCTGGCCTCAAAGAATTCTCTTCCCTAACGCGGACATCACCAGTTCGACGGCGAGGACGGCGGTCTTGTTAGCTTCGTCGATGACCGGATTCACCTCCACGACATCCAGGGAGGTCATGCGGCCCGAGTCGCAAATGATCTCCATGGCCAGGTGCGCCTCGCGGTACGTGATGCCGCCGCGCACCGGCGTGCCGACGCCGGGCGCCTCCTGCGGATCGACCGAGTCCATGTCGAGCGACACGTGAAAACCGGCCGTGCCCGCCCCCGCGATCTGGATGGCTTCTTCCATCACCGAACGGAGGCCGCGCTCGTCGATGTCGCGCATGGTGAAGGCGCGGACCCCGGACTCCCGCACGTGCGGCTTCTCGAGCTGATCGACCTCGCGGATAC
>CAYZJD010000120.1:0-9058 GCA_964478455.1 uncultured Solibacteraceae bacterium
CGGATCATAGGTGCACCAGCGGTCCAGGCAGATATCGCCCACCACCAGAGCGGACCGCCTCGGGAAGCTTGCCAGGATCTCCGCCGCCGTCATGCCAGCCCGAGAAGCGCCCGCCGCAGCGCGGGCAGCGTGGCGCGGTGCTCGCCGCGGAAGTAGTAGCTCGCGCCGCCGCCGGCCACCGTTCGCACCAGCAGGGTCTTGTGCGGGCGAAAGTAGTAGCCGGGATCGCTCTTGTCGAGTTCGGCGCGGGGGTCGCCGTGAATGGGAACGATGTCGAAGACGGCAGTGGTGAAGTCGCGGATCGCGCGGCCATGCTGGTGCGCCACGTTGCGCGCCATCGCCAGCGCCTTGAGAAACACCTCCGGGGCCATAACCGCGGAGCCGAAGCTCAGCAGAACGCCGCCCTCGAGCCGCTCCACCGAGCGTGCGAAGATGAGAAAGTCGCGGTAGCTCGCTTCGCCGACCGCGGCGCCTTCGCAGTTGGGATGTTCGTGCAGAATGTCGTAGCCGATCCCGCAGTGCACCGTCGCCGGCACGGACAACCGGTAGGCCGCGGCCAGCAGGCTGAGGTGGCGGTACGGATAATCGCTCGCCTCGATCCTCCGGCCGGCGTTTTCCCCCAGGCCGAGCGCCAGCCGCGCGGCGTCGGCGGTCCACTCGTTCAGTTCACCCGTCTCTTGCCACAGGCCGAACTCGCCCGTCCGGATGTAACGCGCCACGCTCTCGGTCGTCGCCCCGACGCGCGCCAGCTCGTAGTCATGGATCATGCCGGCGCCGTTCATCGCGATGTGATCGATGAAGCCGCGCTCCAGCAGATCGATCAGATGAAGGCTAACGCCTGCCCGCAGAAGGTGCGCTCCCATCATGAGAATGCGTGCCGCGCCCCGTTCCCGGGCCGCGATGAGCCGCCCGGCCAGCTCGGACAGCCGCGCGTCCGACCACTCCGGCGTCTCGTCCTCGAGCCGCAGCCAGTGCGCCGCGATCAGGTCATGCTCGCGCTCGCCTAGCGGCCGCAGGCGCAGCCGCGAGCGGTCAAACGTCTCGTATTTCGAGATCATTGAGGAAACAGCGTGTCCAGCAGCTCCTTCCCACACAGGAAATTGGGAATAATGAAATCCGCGCCGACGCCGGCGAGCCGCTTGCGCTTCCACTCATCCACGTGCTGGCATTCGGGCTCCGCCGTGGCCACGCCCACCGCCACGCCGCCCACCTCCTTGATATTCTCGATCTCGACGTAGCCGTCGCCGAAGCCCAGAAACTCCTCGCCGCCGCAATTGGCCGACGCGATGACGCGCTGTATGAGGATCTTCTTCGAGAAGCTCTTATAGTCATCGAGTGCGCCGTAGACGCCACCGTTGAAGTGGTTGTCGATGCCGAGCAGCCGCGCTTCCTCCCGCATGTATTCCTGATCGGTGCCGCTTGCCAGATACATCGTCATGCCTCGTGCCGCGAGAGCCTCGATGAACTCGCGGACACCGGGCACGAGATACTTCTCCGGCGCCGCACGGCCCGTCCGCAGATCCTCGATCCGGTGGCGGATCTTGTCGTGAAGACGGGCCAGGTATTGGCGCTTGTAAACGAGTGGATCGAGCGGCGCTCCACCCCGCAGCTCCACCTGCCGGGCCAGCTCGATCATCTGGTACATCGTCTGCTTGCCTGTCAGGCGGGCCACGAAATCTTCGACGATCGCGCGCAGTTCCTCCTCCTTCTCGCCCGTCTTAAGTTGCGCGAGGATCTCCACCATCATCGGGACCATCACGTCCACCCAGCCGGAACGAATGAGGGAAACGGTGCCGTCGAAGTCAAAAAGGACAAACCGGGCGCGCGCAGCCGTCACGCCCGGCCGAAGCTGTTCGACCATTCTCAACTATTCTCACATGCAGTCCCGGCTCAGATCAGGTCCCACGGTTTCCGCGCCGCGCGCGCCAGGAGCCGTGAGGCCTCCCCATCCCCCAGGCAGGTCTCCCCGTTCGCATCCCAGCGAAGCGTTCGCCCGCTCTTGTACGCGATGTTGCCAAGATGCGCGACGATGGCGGCGCGGTGCCCGGCTTCCACGGGAGCGTTCGGCGTCACGCGGCTCCGCACGCACTCGAGAAAGTTGCGGACATGCTCGGGCGTGGCGTCGGCCGCGCTCCTCTGCCGGCTCGCGATGCGGTTTCCTTCGGGATAGATCTCCCAGCCGATGCGGTCGGCAAACAGGGCGCCGTTGGTTCCGTAGAACGCCATACCGTGAGGGCTGTCATCCATCCCTTTGGCGCCGTAGTATCTCATCCCCTGGCGGCGGCCGCCGAGCCCGTGCGCGTTCAGCTCGCAGGCTTCGTAGCTCAACACGAATCCGGGATACTCGCAGGTGACTTGTAACACCTCCGGCGTTTCAGCCGCGTCCTTCAGGCTGTACTTACCGCCGGAGGCCGAGACGCGGACCGGCGCCTCGGCATTCATGATCTGGTGAACCGTGTCGAAGCGGTGCGTGCCGAAGTCAGTGATCGTCCCGCCCGCGTAGTCCCAGAACCACCGGTATGTCCCGAGAAAACGGAGCGGGTTGAACGGCCGCCATGGCGCCGGCCCGAGATAGAAATCCCAGTCGATTCCCTTCGGAGGGTCTGAGTCGGGCCTGTTGCCGATCCCGGCCGGCCAGCGGTTGCTGAAGTTCCAGGCGCGAACGTAGCGTACCTCGCCGAGTTCGCCGCTCTGGACGATCCGGGCAGCCTCGGCGAAATGCGCCGCCGAGCGGTGTTGCATGCCGGTCTGCGCGATGCGCTTGTGCCGCCGCGCGGCTTCGACGATCGCCCGCCCCTCGCGTACGTTGTGCGCCAGCGGCTTTTCCACGTACACGTCCTTATCCGCTTCCATCGCCAGCACCGCCGGGATCGTGTGCCAGTGATCGGGGGTGGCGATCAAGACCGCATCGAGGTCTTTCAGCTCCAGAAGCTTCCGGAAATCGCGGAAAACGGCCGCCCCGGCAACGGCGTGAGCCTTTGCCGCTGCCGCGTTGAGGTCGTAAACGTCGCACAGCGCCGCGACCGCTGCCCCTTGTGTCTCACTGACCAGCCTGGCCAGGTATCTTCCGCGTCCCCCGCAGCCGATCAGCCCGACAAGAACCCGATCACTGGCGCCCAACAGCCGCCGCGCCGATATCGGAGCCACAGCGATGCCCAGCAGGTCCCTTCTCGTCATGTGATCAGGCTACGCCCTGCCGGTAGCCGACGTCCAATGACTCAATGGCTCAATGGCCCGATGGCGCAATCCACTAGGGCCAGTACTCCCAACGCCCCGCGCCGATGACGTAGGCCGCCAGGCATGCGTTGGTGACGGCATGGGCGAGGATGCAATCGGAGAGCCGGCCCGTCTTCGCCGCCCACCAGTTGTAGGCGACACCAGCCAGGAGGCCGACGTCCCAGTAAGGCCCGTGCTCGGCGGCAAACAGAACCGCGGTGATCCAGAAGGCCGCGGGAGTCCATCGACCCACGGGGATTGACTGGAAGTCGCGAGCGCTGAGGTAGCGCAGGAGCCAACCACGCCAGAACAATTCCTCGATGACGGGAACGAGAAGGGCCGTACCGGCGCACCGTAACAACAGGAAAGCCGGATCGGCCCGTAGCACTCCCGGAACAGAACCCACCGCTTCACCGGTCAGCGCGTTCCGGAACGGCCAATGCTCGCGGAGCTCAGGCCAAGCCAGATCGGGCGCGATCCATACGGCGAAGACGGCCGCGCCCACGACGGTGCTGGCCAGCGGCCGGCTGGGAACCAGATCGACCGCGCGACGCGAAAAGGCAACGAGCGCGATGGCCGCGATTCCCGCGCGCAGAGCATGCGAGGCGGCATAATCCATGGGCAACACAGCGCCCGTACCCAGCAGAATCACATACGCGGCGAACGGCATCACGTAGGCGAATGCCGGGTATGTGACCACGCGGGCTAAGAAGCCGGTTCGCCGCTCCACCAGCCGGCCTCAGCCGATTCTCGCCAACAGCTCGCGGATCTTACCTTCTTCGTCTTTTGAGGGACTGCTCTTGAGAGCCGCCTGCAATTCCCGCTTCGCCTGCGGCTTGTCCCCTTTCTGGAACAGTGCCATGCCCAGGTGATACCGGAACGTGGCGTTACCCGGCTGTTGGGCGACCAAATCCTTGTATATGCCGATCGCCTCTGCGCTCAAGTTCTTCTTGATGTAGAGCCAGCCGAGCGTGTCAGAAACGTCGAGCGACTGGGGGTACTTCTGCTTGGCGCGCTGCGCGTAAGTCAGGGCCAGGTCAAGGTCCCCGCCCAATTCGGCGATCAGGTAGGCCAGGTTGTTCAGCGCCACCGGATTGTCTGGTTGCAGCTTGAGCACCTGCTCGTAGACCTTCATCGACTCCTTATGCTGCCCCGTCGCGTCGAGCACCAGCGCCAAGGGGAAGTGGGTGGCCGGATCATTCGGCGCCAGTTCGTTCGCCCTCCGGAAGTACACGATGGCCTCGCTGGTGTTTCCCATGCGCCGGTAGGTCTCGCCGAGACGGATGGCCAGGTCGCTCGACTTGGGCTCCCTCTTCAAGAGCTCCTGATAAATCGCCACAGCCACGTCATGCTTGCCCGCCTGCACGGCCAGGTTGGCCATTCCCAGCTTCAAGGATTGTTCCTGCGGTGACTTCTGCACCGCCGCTGACATCACCTGAAACGCCTTGTCGAACTGCTTCCGCGCCGCGTACGATTCCACCAGCCCCAGCGTGCAGCGCATCCCCGCCGGCGAGTCGTCGATGCACTTCTGGAACGTCTGCTCCGCCTCCTCGTGCTCTTTGAGCGAAAGGGCCATCCGTCCGAGATGGAACAACGCCTCCTTCGAACTCGGGTCGCTCTTCACCAGCGCCGTCAGTTCGGTGCGTGCCTGGTCGTGCTTGCCCATGCCCAGGAGCGCGCTGCCTCGAAGAAGGTGTGCCTGCAAATTGTCCGGGCTCAGCGTCAGCACCTCGTTGGCCCCCTGGAGAGCGACCGCCCATTCGCTGCGGTTCAGCGCGATCTGCGACAGCGCCAGCCGCGGCGCAAGGTAGTCCGGTCGCAGGTTGACCGCTTGCGTGAACTGCGTCTTGGCTTGCTCGATCTCCCCCTTTGCCCAGTGCGCGCGCCCAAGGTTAAACCGGAGAACGGGATTCTGGGGCATCTGCCCGACGGAAGCTTGCAGGTCGCTGATCGCCGTTTGCACTTGCTCCCGCCCTCCGATGTCCAGCAACAGAGAGGCCCGCAGCGCCAGCAACCCGGCGTCCTTCGGGTATTCCTTCAGGGTATTGTCCACGTAAGCGGCCGCCTGTTGCTTCTTGCCCTGCGCGATCATCAAGTCCGCGATCCGCCTGTGATAGAGCAGACGGTCGTCTCGCCCCCCGCTGCCCAGCCCCTCCTGAAAATAGGAAATGGCCTTGTCAAACTCCCGGAATTGCGCGTAGAACTCCCCCAATTCCTTGAACCGCCAAGGGAAGTCCTTCGGACTGGCGACCATCCGGTTCATCACTTCCGCCGCCTCTGACTTCCGGTTAGTCAGGTAGTAATGCTGCGCCAGTTGCCGGATGTAAACGGACTCCTTCGGGTTGTTCTCCACCTTCAGTCGGCGGATCGCGTCGGCGTCCGCCAGCCGGTTCTGCCTGGCGTATTGCACGTACAGCGCGTCGTAGATGGGCCCGAAATCCTTCTTCTTCTCGATAAGTCGCTTGGCGAGCTGTTCGCCTTCTTCCTGCTGGTTGTTCTCCGCCAGCACCTGGGAAAGAGCCAGGATCACGTCCTGGTCGAACGGCTTCGCCTTGTCCGCCGCCTGAAACTTCTCGATCGCTTCCTTCAGATTCCGGTCTCTCCAGGCGAGATACCCCAGGAGGCGGAGGCCGTCGAAGGACTTGGGGTCCCGTTTCACCAGCGCGATCGCCAGGTCCTTGATCTCCTCGTATAGCTCCTTGGGCCGCTGCGGGTTGGCCATGTACGCCGACAGGTAGAGGTCCGCCAGCTTCGCCTTGGCGTCATCATTTTCGGACTGAAGCTCCACCGCCCGGCGGAAGGCCCGCGCCGCCTGCACCGGCTGGTTCAACTTGAGCTGGCAAAGCCCAAGCCGGTAGTATGCCTCCCCGTACTTCATGTCCCTCTTGAGGGCGCTGCGGTACATGATCGCCGCTTCTTTGTATTTGCCCCTTTGGAAGTACTTGTTGCCCGTCTCGACATACTTCTTCTTGGCGACGTTCGGATCGCGCGAACACGAACAAGCTCCGATGAGCAGCGCTGCTGTCAGGATTGCCGTCAACCACCGTCTCATTGCAGTCTCTCCAGCCTGTGTCAACCTCATCTTAGAATAAGCGAAGCTGCGGTCGTCACCGGGTCGCGTCGAAGGCGGCCAGCAGGCCGCCCGTTTGCTTCAGCAGGTCCAGTTGCGCGAGTTCCACCCCGTAGTGACTGTCCAGCCAGGCGATCCACTTCTCGTTCTCGGCGAATCGCGCCTCTTCCACCTGGCGCAGCGACGCTCGCCCTTCCTCAAGCTGCGCCATCAGCAGCGAAAGCTGCTCCCGAGCCACCTCCAGCTCGAGCCGCGCAACCTCGCGGGCGCTCTCGGCCTGCCGCACCTGGTCGGCGAGCCGGCGCGCCTCGAGGATGGTGCGGTCGCGCGCGCTCCGCAATTCCAATCGCAGCCGCGCCGCGTCGCTTTCCGCCTGCGACACCCGCGCCTCAGTCCCCGGCCCGGTGAAAAGGGGTATCTGAAACGCCACCCCAAGCTGCCCGTTGTGACGCTGGAACCGGCGGAAGAAATCCTCGTAGTTGTTGAACCGGCCGAGCAACGCGTACTGTGCCACCAGGTCCACCTGCGGCAGCCGTTCGGCGCGCGCCGCCTTGATCTCGAATCCCTTGGCGGCCAGCGCGGATTCCAGCCGCCGTAGCTCCTTGCTGTTCTCGATCGCCGCGGCTTGGAGTCCGTCAGCGGAGACGGACACACGCAGCGGCGGGCGCTCCTCGACGGCCACTTGCAGGTCAGCCGACGGATCAAGCCCGAGTACCGCTGCCAGTGACGCCTCCGCATTGCGCCGGTCCGCCTCCAGCGCCATCACCCGCTGCCGCGCCCGGGTCAGGTTCAGCGCTGCGCGCTTGGCCTCCACCGGCAGCTCACGCCCCTCTTCGATCCGCAAGCGGACGGCCTCCGCGATCTTCTCCAGGCTCTCAAGCTGCCGCCGCGCCGCCTGCGCAAGCCTGGCGGCTCGGTCTGCTTCCAGAAACAGGACGGCGGCCCGGTGGGCGGCCTCCTGGCGCTGCGACTCGGTGTCGATGGCCGCGCCTCTTCGAACCTCCTTCGCCTGGGACACCAGGTGGCTCTGGCGGCGGTTCATGACGAATCCAACGGCCTGCGCCTGGAAGACGGACGGGGCCGAGCCCTCGATGCTCAACGGGAAGCCGCTCGAATAAGCGAGACCGCTCCCAACGGTCAGCCGCGGGATGAACGGATCCTTCGCCGCGCGGACTCCCTCGGCCGCCTTGCTCTCGTTCAGGCGCGCGATGGCGACATCGGGGTTCTGTTCGAGGGCGAGCCGGACAGCCTCGCGCAGTGTGATCGTGCGCGCCTGCGCGTGCGCCAGGCAGGCGACCCAAAGGAAGATGACTCCAAGTTTGCTCATGCACTAGCTCCAGGCTATTCGTATCGAAGCGCTTCGGTCGGATTGAGCCGCGCGGCCCGCCCGGCCGGCAGAAGCCCGAACACCAGCCCCACCAGGCAGGACACCGCGAACGCCACCACGATGGAGATGGTGGAAATCGGGATGGGCACGTTGCCCGCGAAGTACCTCAAGAGCAGCGGGATGGCGATGCCGGTCAGGATCCCCAGCGTGCCGCCCGAAAGACTGATCAGGATCGCTTCGGTGAGAAACTGCTGAAGCACCTCGCGCCGCGACGCCCCAACCGCCATCCTCACCCCGATCTCGCGTGTCCGCTCGGTTACCGTCACCAGCATGATGTTCATGATCCCGATGCCCGAGATGATCAGCGCGATCGCCGAGATGAGGATCAGCACCGCCGTTAACACCAGCGCGATTCTCTTGGCGGCCTCGAGAATGGCCGTCAGGTTCTCCACCACGTACCGCGCGCCCTCGCGGTGCCGGCTCTCAAGGATCTCCCGCACGAGGGCCGTCACCGCTTCGACGTCCTCCGGCCGGCGCACCTGTACGTAGAGCGGGTCGATGCGTTCCACCGGCGCGAAGTAGCGAATCACCGTGATCGGGATCAGCACCGTCTCGCGCGACAGTTCCGCCAGGCCGAAGCTTTCCACCCGCTCCTTGAACGTCCCGATCACCACGAACTGGATCCCGTGGATCTTCAGTACCTGTCCCGTCGCCGCCGGCAAGCTGCCGTACAAGCGGATCGCCAGCCGCTCCGTGAGCAGCGCGACCTTCTTCCGCAGCGCCACGTCGCTCCAGTCCATGAACCGTCCTGACAGCAGCACCAGGTTCCGCACCGCGCTGTAATGCTCGTCCGAGCCGATCACCTTCACGTCCTGCTCTTTGCCCCCGATCAGCATGCGGTCGTAGTTCGTCATCACGCCGGTCGCCGCCACGATGCGCCCGCCAAGCTGCTGTCGCGCCGCCGCCACGTCGGCCAGCTTCACGAAGTCCGCCTCCACTTCCGCCGCCGCTTTGCTGCCGGCCTCGTAATAGGCGTAGATCATGTTCGACCCCACGCCGCGGATCTGCTCCAGGATGTAGTCGCGGCTGGTCAGCGAAATGGTGACCACGAGGATGACCGACGCGTTGCCGATCACCATTCCCAGCGCCGTCAGCGCCGTCCGCACCTTGTTGGCGCGCAACGCGTGAATGCTGAACCGCAAGGCCTCTCCGAGATGCATGGCCGCTTCAGCCCTGTTTCGCTTGTTTCAGCAAGTGCTCCGCCTCGCGCCGCGGCGGATCGTCGGGCGTCAACGACGAGTTCAGATAGCGGGCCAGCAGCTCCCTGGCCGTGTCCAGGTTCCGCCTCGCGCGGACGTAAACGCCCGCCCGCTCGTAGAGCAGCCTCGGGTCCGCCGGCGCGGCCTGTTCGGCCTGCCGAAACGCGGCTTCGCTCTCCTCCAACC
>CAYZJD010000120.1:9068-11467 GCA_964478455.1 uncultured Solibacteraceae bacterium
CCTCCAACCGCCCGCGCCGCGCCAGGAATCTCGCCAGGTCGATCCAGCGGCCGGCCCGCTTCGGCTCCAGTTCGGCTGCCCGCCGCAGGTTCCGCTCGGCGCTTTTGTGGTCTCCGCGCTTCTCCGCGATGCGCGCCAGCGCGTTCTGGTACTCGGCGGCATCCACGGCGCCGATCTTCGCGGCGATGGCTTCCGCTTTCTCCATCCCTCCCCCAAGAAAGCCGGGAGCTTCCAGGTAGTACTCGAGGAGGTCGCTCATCGCCTCCAGGTTCCGCCGGTCCAGCGCCACCGCTTTCTCAAAACTCCGCCGTGCCTTGACGGCGTGGCCCGGCGCAGTAAAAAAGCTCGACCTCTCGGCGCGGCGTCCGTAGGCCCTGCCCAGCCAGAGATGATAGCCGGAATTGCCGGGCTCCAGCGCCACCGCCTTCTCCAACGCCTCGCACGCTCGCTTGAACTCCCCTTGCTGGTACCGGATCTTGCCCGTCAGTTCCCATACCGCCGGACTCCGGTTGTCGATGGCCTCGACAATGTGCAGCGCCTCCTCGTAGCGGGTCTGCTGGTAGAGTCCGCGGGCCCGTTCCAGTTCCGGTGCCCCGCCCCCAGCCGCGGCAACCAACACCCATGTCATCAACAACATCCGCCGAAACCCACTCCCATTGTATAAACCGGGGACAGCCTGCATGTTCCCGCCGTTCTCGAAACCGGGGACACCCCGCAGTTCCCGTCCCTCTCGCCACACGGAAAACCGGGGACAGCCCGCATGTTTCCGTCGCTCCCGCCACACTGTAGTATTCTTGAAGAGAAGCACTAAATCAGAGCCGGAGATCTCTTAAAAATGGCCACGATTCTTTCGAAAACCGTGTTGGCCGCCGTCCCCACCTTCTTCATGTTCACCGGCCTCTCGTTGGCCCAGACCGGGTCATTGGAAGGCAAAGTCATCGGCGAGGACGGCCAGCCTCTCAAAGACGCGCTCATCAAGATCGAGCGCAAGGACATCAAGGGCAGCTATAAGGTCAAAACCAAGAAAAAGGGCGACTACTTCCACGCCGGCCTCCCTTTGGGCAACTACAAGGTCACCCTGGAAGTGAACGGTCGTGATGCGGACGTTGTGGACAATGTGCGCGTTCCCTTCAACGAAAGTGCCACCGTCAACTTCAACCTCCAGGAGCAGAAGCAGAAGCAGGAGGCCTTGCAGCGGGCGGCCGAAACTGGTTCGCTTTCACAGGAGCAGGCACGTCAATTGTCGGCCGAGCAGCGCGCATCGCTGGAGCGGCAGGCCAAGGAGCGGCAGGCCCAGCTCGCCAAGAACAAGGACCTCAACGACGCCTTCAATGTCGGCATGACGGCTTTGCAGGCCAAGCAATACCAGGCGGCCATCGACGCCTTTACCAAGGCGGGCGAGATTGACCCGAAACAGCATGTCGTCTGGGCCCAGCTCGCCGAGTCGTACATGGGCATGTCCGCCGGCAAGCTCGGCGCCGAGCAGGATGCCCTCATCAGCAAGGGCATGGAGAACTGGACCAAGGCGCTTGAGCTCCAGCCGGAGAACGCCGCCTACCACAACAACTACGCGCTCGCGCTCGCCCGGGTGCGGAAGTTTGCCGAGGCCCAGGCCGAACTGGAGAAGGCGGCCACCATCGATCCCGCCAATGCCGGCAAGTACTACTACAACCTTGGCGCGGTCTTGACCAATATTGGCCAGCTCGAGCCCGCCGGGGAGGCCTTCAAGAAGGCAACCGAAATCAGCCCGAATTACGCCCCGGCGCACTTCCAGTACGGCATCTACTTGATGTCCAAGGCTCAAACCACCACCGACGGCAGGATCGTCGCCCCGCCGGGCGCCAAGGAGGCCTTCGAGAAGTACCTGCAACTCGAGCCCAGCGGTGTCAACGCCGAGGCGGCCAAAGGGATGATCGCATCGATGGAGGCGACCATCCAGACCGAGTACAGCAATCCCGCCGCCGAGCAGAAGAAGTCCAAGAAGAAGAAGTAGGCGATTGAGAAGCGTTCGGGGCGCCGGCGGAGGGCGCCCCGTCTCATGTTCGTCAGGGTTGTCCTCAACCTCCTTCTCCTCGTCCTTCTGATCACGTTGCTGCGCTATGTGATCGGGTGGATCGTCCGAGGAGTGGCGCAGGTCCTGGCGCCGGGCAGATCCTCACCCCAGGCCAAGTCCGAGCCGCAGGCCGGCGGCGAGCTCAAGCGAGATCCCGTCTGCGGCACGTTCGTGCCCGCCTCGAGCAGCGTGAAGCGAACCGTCAAGGGAGAGGTCATCCACTTCTGCTCGGCCGAGTGCAGAGACAAGTACTGTGGATCGGGCCATTGAGCCATCGAGTCATTGAGTCATTGCTCTGTTTCGTGGTACTCAATCCTCAATGGCACAATGACCCCGATGACCCGAT
>CAYZJD010000121.1:0-4545 GCA_964478455.1 uncultured Solibacteraceae bacterium
CGCACCCCCAGTATGATCTTCCAGATAACAAGATGCAATGCTCTGATTGTGACCTGGCGTGACCGCCTACATTTCCAGCTTGCCGCCGTAGACCATGTCGGCCAGCTTGAAGTCGCGCTGGAGACTGACGGCGCCGAGATTCAGGTGGAACCGCACCTGGCCGTCGGCCAGAGTGATCTCATGCCCGGCATCCTTTCCGCGCGGGAAGAGGAACGTCAGGCGGCACCCCTGGCGCTCATCGGACAGGCGCACTCCGTAAGCGTCGATCGACGGGCGGCCCTTCAACCGGAGTTGCGCTTGGAGCCTCTGTTTTTCCGGGTCGATGGGAAGCAGTCGCCGGGGCAAGCCGGAGACGCTGACAAGGTAAGCCGGCTCCACGCGGGCCAGAAGCTCGGCGGCCATGGCCGAAGTGGCCGCTTCCTCCCCATGGCGCAGGCGAGCCAGCGCCTGTTTCACGGGCAGCGCGCTTTGCCATCTCACGACGAGGGTCAGCACGCGCACGGAACCGCCGTCCCCGCTGAACGTCTTCAAGGAGCAGGCGAGGCAGCCGCGGCAGATCTCTTCGGCGAGTTCCAAGGGCAGCCCGAACGATTCGAGCGGCAGAACGACAGGCTTGGCCCAGGGCGAATCAGTGAGAATCTTGTCGAGTTCCTTCTCAGCCCAGCTCGCGAATTCCTTCCTGTGCCAGAAGTCGGCTCCGAGCAGCACGGCTGCTGAAGCGGCCAGCGCCAACGCCGGCAACAACCTGGATCTTCGCATCAGCGGCCTCCCGTCCCCCAAGCTTACCAGCCCGTAGGGGAAGCTCCACGCAAGCTGGAGGGTGCGCTACGGCGCCGGAAGAAACTCGAACCGGCTGATGACAATCTCCACCGGCTGGCGATTCGTCGGCGCGCGGCCGCGGAACAGCCACAGGTTGATGCGCGGGTTTTCGCCGCCGGCCACGGGGATGCCGCTCGAAAACTCGTGGTCCGTGATGAGATTCGAGTCGTCGTCGAACCGTACGGGAACAAGGCCCTTCAGGCTCAGGAAGGAGGCGCGTTCCGCGGTCCACAGGAAGCTGTGGTTGCTTTCAGGCACGCCCGCCGGCTGGTTGAAGCGGTACATGTTCTCGGCAATCGTGTAGGGCTGCACGACGTACTGGGCATTGAGGTTTTTCCGATCCGCCCAGCGCGCGAACTCGATGTCAAGTTCGCGGTGGTTGTAGGCAGGGTCGTCGTTCCAGGTGAACAGGCCCAGCACGACGTTGGGGTCGAGGGCGTCCACCGCGCTCGCAAGGTAGAAGCGATACGTGCCGTAGCCGAAGGACTCCGCCGACACGACTTCGGCGCAGTACCAGCGGTTGCCGCTACGAGCGATCTTGAGGTGGAGGCGCCCCTCCGAGTCCACCCACACGCTGCTCGTGCTATCGGAGAAGAAGTTCGGACCCGGACCGACGCGCGAACTGCTTTTCTTGATCCACCAGTTGTGGCCGGAAAAGCTGATCGTGCGCTGCTGGGCGCTTGCGACAAAAGCCGCCAGCGCGGCGAGTGCGCACAAGACCAACCGACGTTTCATGCATTCCTCCTTGTGTCGGGCTGGCGACCCGCGAACAATGATAGCAGGGCTGTGCCTACTTCTTCTCGTAGATCTCGGTCCACGAAAGATCCGTGTCTGGCCCCTTGACGCGAATCCGCCGCGTGAGGGTCTTGCCATCCCTCGACAGACTGGTACGGGTCGTTTCGACAAACAGCCCGTCGGCCGATTTGAAGTGGCCCAGGACAGTATTCTTGGTCTCCCACTTCAAGGTGATCATGCCATCCCCGTAGGAGCGTGAAGTGAGGTATTCCTTGCCGTTAATCGTTCCGCCGAAGTGGAACGGGCGCGCGGCCTCCGCAACTTCGTCCATGACTGCACCCGAGTACTCCAGGACGGGGTCTTTGTGCGTGATGTTGACAACCACCGACACCGGCTTGCGGGCCTTGCCCCAGCGGGATTTTTCGACGTTCAACTGCCAGGTCCCCGAAAAATCGGCGACCTGGGCCGCCACGCCAAGCGAGAACGCGAAACAGAGCGGAACCATCCTGCCGACCGCGCGAATCATGGATGCCTCCTTCCCCGGTTAGGAGTGTAACGCTTCCGCGGGCGGGAAGAAAGAGAAAAGTGCGGCGTCGCAGGTGGCGAAACCGGTGATTGCGTAGCCTGTTACCGATTGCATATACTCCAAAGCCGATGATCGATCTCAACCTGGAACACGTGGCGCCGCCGCCGAAGAGAAAGGACTATCGCATCGGCGTTATCGGCGCAGGTTTCATCGTCAACGACGTGCAGCTCGTGGCTTACGGTCACGCGGGCTACAACGTGCAGGCAATCACGTCGCTCAACCGCAAGGAATCCGAGGCGGCGGCTGCGCGGCACGGCATTCCGAAGGTCCATGATTCGTGGCGGGAACTGATTGCCGACCCTTCGCTCGAGGTGATCGACGTGGCCGTGCCGCCGGGAGAGCAGCCGCCGATCCTGAAGGAGATCGCAAAGCAGAGCGGCCATATCAAGGGCGTGCTGGCGCAGAAGCCGCTGGCGCTCAACTACGTGCAGGCCAAGGAAGTGGTGGACACGTTCCGCGGCGCCGGGATCACGCTGGCGGTGAACCAGAACATGAGGTACGACCATTCGATCCGGGCGCTGAAGACCGTGCTCGACCGCGGCTACCTCGGCGAACCGGTGCTGGCGACGATCGAGATGCGCGCCAGCCCGCACTGGGCCGCGTGGTGCGCCGATTACGGCCGCCTCACGCTGTTGATCATGAGCATCCACCACCTGGACTCGTTCCGCTACCTGTTCGGCGATCCGGAGAGCGTCTATGTGAGTACGCGAACCGATCCACGCACCGGCGGCCGGTTCGCGCACACGGACGGGATCTGTCTTTACGTCCTCGAGTACGCCAATGGCCTGCGCGCGGCAGCCTGGGATGACGTGTGGGCCGGACCATGGAAGGAAGGATCGGCAGGCGACGTCTACATCAAATGGCGTGTCGAAGGAACTGACGGCCTGGCGGTGGGAACCATCGGCTGGCCGTCGTGGCCCAACGCGACGCCGAGCACCATCCGGTTCACGACCAAACAGGCGGGAACCGCCTGGTTCGCGCCGGAGTGGAAGGAGGTCTGGTTCCCGGACGCCTTCGAGGGCACGATGGGGCAGTTGCTCGAAGCGCTGGCCACGGGGACCGAGCCGGCCGTGAGCGGGCGCGACAACTTGCATACGATGGCGCTGATCGACGCCTGCTACAAGTCGATCGAAGAGCACCGGCCGGTGCGGCTGGAAGAGATACTGAAGTCATGAACTACAGGCGACAAACGCGCCGCCATCACAGGAGGAATCCATGAATCTGGGACTGATCAATTCGGCGTGGCTGGGATCCCCGGTGGGAACGGCCGAAGGCGTCCGGAAGACGAAACAGATCGGCTTTGACACGATCGACATCTTCGCCGATCCGCTGGAGATCGACATCAAGGAGCGGAAGCTCATCAAGGACGCCTGCCGGCAGGAGGGCTTGCCGATCATCTCAGTGTGCTGCGTCGCTCTGGGCATCGCGGACTTCAACACGCCGGTGCGCAAGTTTCACGCTGAGCGCTGCCGGAGGTTTCTCGACTTCGTCTATGAGTTGGAGGCCAAGAACCTGCTACTCGTGCTGGGGGAGTATGTCTGGCAACAAGAGGTGATCCGGCCGCAGGACCAGTGGTCTTGGGCGGTGCAGGAGACGCGCGCGCTCGGCGAGTATGCTGAATCGCTGGGCCTGGAGATCGCCATCGAGCTGGAGCCGTTCAAGCTGTCGATCGTCAACTCGCTCGACAAAATGGAGGCGTTTCTCGATGCGGTCGCATGCCCGGCAGTGAAAGCGAACCTCGATGTGTCGCACCTTTCGCTGGTGAACACGCCGCCGGCGAAGATCCTCGACCTGAAAGGCCGCATCGCTCACATCCACTTCTCCGACTGCGACGGGAAGGTGCACGGGGACCTGCCACCAGGCCGCGGGGTGGTGAATTTTCTGCCATACCTGAAGGCGATCAAGGAGTCGGGCTTCGACGGGACGCTTTCGATTGAGCTGGAGTACTCGCCGGAGCCCGCCAAGATCGTCGAGTGGGTAACAGAGGCGTACACGGCGACCGACAAGCTGATGCGGGAGGCCGGCCTGGCGCGGCCGGGACAGTAGGTCACGGCCTCAGGACTCTGGCCAACAGCGGGTAAGCTTGGAGGCCATTCCAGCGGTGCTTGCCGTCAAAGAAATCGACCTCCAGGTTGGCGGCGGCGAGGGCTCTCCAGGCACGGCGCATCCGCTCGAGCGCCGGCCCGATCCAGTCCGGAACCATGAGCGGATCCTGTTTGCCCACCTCCCACAGGCACGGGCGAGGCGCGATCAAAGACGCGATTTCCGGCACGTCGCCGTAGTTGAGGAGGCCGGGAATGATCTGCGCGCCGCAGCTATAAGGCTTGCTGATGCGCTCCTGCATCACGTTCAGCGCCCCAGAGACAACCGCCACGCGGATCCGCGGCTCCAAGGCCGCGGTGAGC
>CAYZJD010000121.1:4555-7856 GCA_964478455.1 uncultured Solibacteraceae bacterium
AGTAGGCCCGGGATGATCTGGGCGCCGCAACTGTACCGCCCGGTGATTCGCTCCTGCATGAGGTTCAGGGCGCCGGATATGACAGCGACGCGAACATTGGGGGCCAGAGCTGCCGCCAGCATGGTCATGCGTCCGCCGTACGAGAGCCCCACACAACCGAGGCGCTCCGGATCGACGCGATCGTGCCGTGACAGCAGCGCGAGACTCCAGAGCGCATCCCGAAGGTTTTCGGCCATGAGGATCCTGCCGAGAGCCTGCATGCGGATGAAGGTCACGGCACACGGATCCTGCCCCTCGTAGGCAGCGGGGTCGTCCAGCCGGCGCCCAAACGGAGTAAAGCAAGGAGCGGCGACCACGTAGCCGCGCCTGACGAGTTGAAGACCGTAGTCGTAATTGGCCTCGGCGATGTTCCTACGCCGCTCCTCCGTTGTGGCGATTCCCACAACCGGATCGTTGCCGAACGGACCGTGGCCGTGCAGAGCGAGAATCCCTGGAAACCTCCGCGAAGAACCAGTACGAGGAGTCAGCAGGTAAAGCGGCAGCGGACGGAACCCTTCCGCCATTAGCAACAATTCCTCGCGCCGGTGGTCCTCCAACTCCACGCTCCGCTCGGTGGCAATGTTCCACTCGCGGGGCGGCTGAAACGGGCCGAGCAAGCGGCGCAACTGCGCGCCGAAAACTCGCTGCCACCTGCGGCAGTCCGCCGCAGCGCCGCCGGCAAATCGCATTGCCAACGGAGCCCGAGCGGCCAACTGTCGAATCTCGTCGTGTACAGTCGAGTGCGCGGGCGTCTGCAAGTCCGCAAACGCGAATCCGAAAGCTCCTATCCACTCTCTGCGTGTCACGGATTCCGGGAACCTCAGCCTGTTCGCCACTCGTCGTGGAACGGAACCGGCGGTCGCGGCTCGGTTCGGGCAGTTCTCAGGTATTGCTGCATCTTGGCCAAGGCAGCTGGCTTCCGCGGGGTCAGGTCTCGCGTCTCGCCGACGTCCTCCGCTAGGTTGTAAAGCTCGACCGGTCCTCCAGGTTGCGGCCGGATAAGTTTCCACTCGCCCATTCGCAACGCCTGTGTCGGAATTTCCTTGCAGTATGCCCAGCGGCTCTTCGGGTCGCGGCGAGGGAGTTCCCAGTAAAGGAACTCGTGCTTGCGCTGGCCTCGTCCGGCGCCCTTTGGCCCCAGCAGCGTGGGGAGGATCGAGATTCCATCGATGCCTGCCGGCGGCCTGAGGCCGGCCAACTCGGCGGCGGTCGGCATGAAGTCCTCGAACCCCCACACCAGGTCGCTCACGACGCCGGCCGGAACCGTTGCGGGCCACCGGACGATCATCGGCACGCGGATGCCGCCCTCGTAGAGGTTCTCCTTGTGCCCACGGAGAGGGCCTGCGCTGCGGAAGTAATCGTCCCCGACCAGAGGCGGCGCCGGGCCGTTGTCGCTCGTAAGGAACACGACCGTGTGGCGGTCGATGGCAAGCTCTTTCAGCAGCGCCAGGATCCGCCCGACGTCCCGGTCCATGCGAGAGATCATGGCCGCGTAGGCCGCTCGGGATTCGTCCTGCCTGGCGTAATGATTCCGGGGATCAATGAACGGCCGCTCCTCGAACTTTCCCCTGTACTCCGCGAGGGAGTCCTCCGGCACCAGTAGCTCCCAGTGGGGAAGGGTGAAGGGTACGTAACAAAAGAATGGTCTACCTTTGTTGTCCCGGATGAAGCTGAGGGCCTGGTCGGCGATGACATCATGCGAGTAAGTCGTCCGCCGGCCATTCTCGTTTCCCGGCAGCGGGTACTTTTCTTCATTCCGGTAAAGGTACTGCGGATAGTAGAAATGAGCATGCGCCTGGTTCAGGTAGCCGAAGAACACGTCGAATCCCTTCCGGGTTGGGACGCCGGGGGTACCTGGGGCCTCTCCCAAGCCCCACTTGCCGAAGGCCCCGGTGGCGTAACCGGCTTGCTTGAGGACTTCGGCCACCGTCACTTCGCCGGGGAGCAGAGGCCCCATTCCGTTGTTTCGGATGGGCGTGTGACCCATGTGGAGGCCGGTCATGAGGACGCTCCGGGATGGCGCACAGACGGTGCAGCCCGCGTAAGCGTCAGTGAAGCGCATACCCTCGGCGGCCAGGCGGTCAATATTGGGCGTGCGTATCTTCTCCTGCCCATAACAGCCGACATCGGCGTAGCCAAGGTCGTCGGCGAGGATGAAGATAATGTTGGGACGTTTGGCCGGAGCCGCCGAACCGCCGGCCGCGAGGCCGAGCCCTCCGGCGGCCTGCCTCAGAAACTCGCGACGATTCACGGGTGCGATTTTAGCACTGCGGTGGCGCGCAGGGGCCTGCCACCAGGTCCTTGCATCTTCCGGGCGCGTAGGCCGGGCTGATAAAACGGCAAGCGGATTTCGGCGGCGTCGCCGCAAAATGGGGCGGATCAGGCTAACCCCTTGAAGGCAGCGAGAAGCTTTCGGTAGGTGGCGGGGAGGTCCTCAGGGAGGACGCGGGTTTCGCCGATGGTGGTCATGAAGTTGGCGTCGGCGGGCCAGCGGGGGAGGATGTGCATGTGGACGTGGCCGGCGACGCCGGCGCCGGCGCACTCGCCGATGTTCATGCCGATATTCATGCCGTGGGGCCGGTAGACTTCGCGCAGGCAGCGGGCGGCGTCGCGGGTGAGCAGCATCATTTCTACCAGCGTTTCTTCGGGAAGCTCTTCCAGCGTGGCCAGGTGGGCATAGGGAGCGATCATGACATGCCCGGTGGTGTAAGGGTAGAGATTCAGAAGGATGTAATTGAATCGCCCGCGACGGAGGATGAAGGCCTCGGCGTCGTCGCGCGGGGAGGCCTTGTCGCAGAAGATGCAGGGACCGCCGGCCTCAGCCTTGCTGACGTAATGATAACGCCACGGGCTCCACAAGCGGTCCATGTCACCGGTGGGGAGGAGCCTCAGAACGGCTTGGGCGGCTCTGGGGAGGCCGCCTCGCTGGCAAAAGCGCCCGGCACGACCGCTTCGCCAGCCGCGTTCACCAGGTCCTTGAGCTCCTTGCTCGGCTTGAAATAGGGGATGCGCTTGGCAGGCACGTCGACGCGGGCGCCGGTCTTGGGGTTACGGCCGATACGCGCACGGCGCTCACGGGTGCGGAAACTGCCGAAGCCGCGGATTTCAATCTTGTCGCCGGTCTTGAGGGAGCGCACGATGCTCTCGAAAATCGCTTCGACGATCACCTCCGAATCCTTGCGCGTCATCTCGACGACCCTGGAGACTTCGTCAATCAAGTCGGCCTTGGTCATTCCTTTTTCTCCTTCCGTAAGTGGTCAGT
>CAYZJD010000121.1:7956-11446 GCA_964478455.1 uncultured Solibacteraceae bacterium
GGGTCAGACTTCTCTGCCCCGTAGCGCAAGCTGTTGTTAACACGTCACAGGCGACTCGGGGGCAGAGCGGTCTGACCCCTTTTTCAGCAGCCTCCTAGCTCTAGCGGGTCTCACCTCGCCCTTTCAGATTGATGACTTCCTCGATGGTCAGGGTGGCGGCGGCAGCCTGCCGCTGGTAATCTTCCAGGCGCGTGCGTTCCTCATCCTCGGCTACCGCGCGGACGCTGAGACCGATGCGCTTCTCGGCCTCGTTCAGCCTGATGATCTTGAAATCGAACTCCTCGCCCAGCGGGAGCGCGGGCTCGTCGCGATTGCGGCCGGGCGCGCCGGGGATCTCCGAATTGTGGCACAGGCCTTCGACGCCGGGAGCGATCTCGACGAAGAGGCCGAAGTTCGCCATCCGGCACACCTTGCCGCGGACGATGTCGCCGACTTGATGAGCGCGGAAGAACGTCTCCCACGCGTCGGGCTGGAGCTGCTTGATTCCGAGGGACAGGCGGCGGTTGCCGGCATCGATGTGCAGGATGACGGCCTGGACCGTCTGCCCTTTCTTGAGCAGCTCCGAGGGGTGCTTGACGCGCTTGGTCCAGGAGAGATCCGAGACGTGCACCAGGCCGTCGATGCCCTCCTCGATTTCGATGAAAGCGCCGAAATCGGTCAGTTTGCGTACCCGCCCTTCGACGACGGAGCCGACGCTGTATCGCTGATCGAGGGTCGTCCAGGGATCGGGTTCGAGCTGTTTGATGCCGAGCGAAATACGGCGCTCTCTGCCCTGCACGCCGAGCACCACCGCCTCGACCTGATCGCCGACCTTGACGACCTTGGAGGGGTGCTTCATGCGGCGCGACCAGGTCATTTCCGAAATGTGGATGAGCCCTTCGACGCCGGGCTCAAGCTCAACGAAGGCGCCGTAGTCTGTGGTGCTGACGATCCGGCCGATAACGCGGGTGCGCGGGGGGTAGCGCTCACCCACAGATTCCCACGGATCCGGGAGCACCTGTTTCAGGCCGAGGGAGATGCGCTCCTTCTCTCGGTCGAACTTGAGGATCTTGACCGTGAGCCGGTCGCCGACGTGAACGACCTCGGAGGGATGGCCGACGCGGCCGTAAGACAGGTCACTCACGTGCAGGAGGCCGTCAATGCCGCCGAGGTCAACGAAAGCTCCATAATCCGTGAGGTTCTTGACAACTCCGGTAACGACGGCGCCTTCGGCGAGCACGTCCATGACGGCCGACTTGCGAGCCGCCGCCTCTTCCTCGACCGCCAGCTTGCGGGAGACGACGACATTACCGCGGCGGCGGTTGAGCTTGACGATCTTGACCGGTATGTCCTGCCCGATGAAAGAGTCGAGGTTGTGACCCGGGCGGACGTCGAGTTGCGAACCGGGCATGAACGCCTTGACTCCGACATCAACAGACAAGCCGCCTTTCGTCTTCCCGAGGACACGACCGGAGACGAGAAGGTTCTCGCGATAGGCTCTTTCGAGGTTTTCCCAGGCGCGCAACCGGGCAGCTTTCTCGTGGGAGAGCAGGATGTAGCCTTCGACTTCGGCGCCGTGGCGGTCGATGACGACGTCGATAGCGTCGCCCGGCTGCACCTGGACGGAGCCATCCGGCTGAATGAACTGGCCAATGGGCACCAGCCCTTCGGACTTGTAGCCGAAGTCAACGATCACTTCTTTGTCGGTGACTTTGAGGACATGGCCCTGAAGGACCTCTCCCTCGACCGGAGGCGAGTAGTGGGTGAAGTCGTCGAGGAGCTGCTCGTAATCGGTCGTTTCGGCAGGAACCTCCTGGGGGTTCAACTGTCCCTCGTCCTGCTTACTGGCCATGGCCAAGCCTCCGGATCCATCGAACTGCCAACGGCGAGGCAGACGAGGCCCGGCATTGGGGCGCAATCGACTGGGTCATCCGGGAGTGAGCGGTATGGTTGAGTCCGAGGCGCTCCGGACGAGTGTGCCCGAGGCTGAGGTTTCCGAGACGAGCCACCGAAAAACCGTTGACAGATCAATACGTTAGAAATATAGCGGAGGGCCCGGAAGAAAGTCAACAACGTGAGGAACAGCCCAACCGGGATAACCGCCGAGGCGCAGAGAACCGCGAGCTTTCCCGTGCCCAAAGCACGGTCGCCGTCAAGGTTTACTGTAGGCGGAGTCGTCGAGGCCCGGGTTGATCTTGACGTCCGTGACCTTCTGCTGGCCGCGCTTCTTGCCGTCCTGGTTGAGGATGATGCCGAAGGGCAGCTTGAGCCCGCTGGCCTCACGCCAGTCGGAATAGAGCTCCTCCATCTCGCCGGGTGAGCCCATGAAGCTTGCAGTGTAAGTCTTCTTCCCAGGCAGACCGGTGGCGGGGTCGATGTAGAGCTTGACCTGGAGGTTGCGGGCCGGATCGCTGACGGCGACGGCCTCCAGTTGCCTGGCTTCCACGTCAACGGCGCCGAGCGCCTGCACAGTGTAAGCGCTATTGTCGATGTTCTGCATGAGGCGAATGGTGTCGCGGAACAAGCCGCTCTCGAACTCGCCGAGTTGCTCCGGCGGAATGTCGCGCGCGCCCTGCGGGGTCTTCATCCAGCCGGTCTTGCCGTCGTAACCCTGCAACATCTCGCCCATCGGCGTGCTCATCTTGTTGAGGCTCTTACCGGAGAGGTTGACGGTGGATTCCACTTTCAGGGCAAAATCGCCGCCAGGGGTGCTGACGGTGAAATCGCCCGCGAGGGTGTAGTCCTTGACGGCGAGCAGGGCCGCGCCGCCCATGGCCTCCCGGGCGGCGGCGAGGAGCTTCTTACCTCTGGCGATCGACTCCGGGGTGGCGGCGGCGAGGGCTTCCTGCTTCGGCTTGGGGATCGTGATGTCGATGGGGGTGACCTTGCCAAGCGAAGCCAGCGGCTGGTCAAAATCCTTCTCTTTGCCCAACACAAGGATGGCGAACTGGTCCGGCTGCATGAACGTCTTCGAGACGCGGAGCACGTCGGCGGGCGTGACCTTCTCAACGTTGGCGCGATACTGCTGGAGATAGTCGCGCGGATAGTCGAAGTACTCGTAGGTCAGCATGCGTTCCACGATCTTCTGGGTCGAGTCGAACTCGAAGGCGAAGCCCTTCAGGATGGAGTCCTTGGCGCGGGTGAACTCCTCGAGGGTTGGCTCGGCTTCTCGCATCTTTTCCACTTCGCGCCGGATGGCGGCAAGAATCTTCGCCGTGGTTTCGGACTTGGTACCGCCGGCGGCGGTGAACGCGCCGGGGCGGTCCCAGGCAGCGGACCAGTTGGCGAAGACCGCGTAAGCGAGGCCCTGCTCGGAGCGGACGTTGATGAACATGCGCCAGCCAAGGACGCCGCTGGCCACGTTAAGGGCGTAATAATCGGGGTCGTTGCGCTTGCCGCCGAGGTGGCCCACGACCACCCAGGACTGATTGACGTCCTCCTTGTTGATTGCATAAATGCCGGCGCGGGAGGCTTTGTCCACCGGCGGGACGGGCGGCTTCGGCTTGCCGCC
>CAYZJD010000122.1:0-11329 GCA_964478455.1 uncultured Solibacteraceae bacterium
GAAAGCACGAACCGGTCGCGGTCCTCCCACCCCGGCCTCGCGGGGTCGATCCGCATCCGGCGAAAGTAGAGATACGTGATGATGTCGATAGCCGAGAACGAACCACCCGCGTGCCCCGAACCGGCAAGATAGATCATCTTGAGGATGTTCGACCGGAGCCGTGCCGCCGTCGCACGGAGGCACTGGGGATCGAACGGCGTGCTCATGCTCCGCCTTCAGGCTACGTACGGCCAGTCGCGCTTCTTCCGCGCCAGCACGAAATAGAGCGCCAGCCCCGTGGCCAGGGTCCCAAGCGCATATAGCATGTACTTCCAGCCCCCGGGCTGAAAGGCCGGGCTAAAGAAGACAAACAGCCAGCCCGCCAGGGCGAACAGCGCCGGCAGAGGATACAGCCACATCCGGAAGGGACGCGGGACCTCCGGCCGCAGCTTGCGAAGCACCAGCAGGCCCACGATCTGCGCCGCGAACTGGGCCAGCACCCGCGCCAGGATCATCGCCGTGATGATCTCGATCAGACCGAAAAAGCTGGCGCCGATGCTCAGCGCGCCAACCAGCAGCAGCGAGCGGTGCGGGAACTCGGCCTTCGGATGAAGCACGCCGAACCAGCGGAAGAAGGCGCCGTCCAGGGCCGCCGCGTAAGGGATTCGCGAGTACCCAAGCATCAGCGCGAACACGGAGGCGAAGGCCGTGAACAGGATCATCACCGAGATGAGGACCGCCGCCCATTCGCCGTAACTCCGGCTCATGAACACCGAGGCCACGGCCCGGTTAGCGAGCGTGCCGGGCTCGGTCACCTCTCGCCAAGGGATCACCCCGATGAAGCCGAGGCAGAGCAGCGAGTCGATGACGGCCACGCCCAGCACGGAGAGAATCACCGCGTACGGGATAGTGCGCTCGGGCCGCCGCACCTCGCCGGCCAGGCAGCAGACCTGGTTGTAGCCGAGGAAGTTGTAAATGGCGAGCACCGTCGAGTTCCCCAGCCCGACCCAGAAGGCCGGGTTGATCTGGAAGGCGCCCTCGGGCAGATCGAAGGCCAGCTTCGTGTTCATCTTCAACAGCCCCGTCAGGATGACCCAGCCGGTGGTCACCAGCGCGGTGATCCACAGAACCAGCATCAGCTTCGCCACGTCTCCGATCTTCCGGTAGAGGGAGAAGACCACCAGCGACGCAATGCCCGCGGCCATGAAGCGCATCCCCCACGGATTCTCGCCAAGTCCCTGCCAGAGGTAGGTCAAGTACTGGACCATGCCGACCGTGCCGGAGGCTATCTCAAGGGTGCCGCTGAACAGAAACTGCCAGACGAACAGCCACGCCATTAGCTTGCCCCAGCGCTCCGGACCGAAGCTGTCGCGCAGGAAAACGTATGACCCGCCGGAGTTGGGCAGGGACGCCCCCAGCTCGGAGGCCACCAGTCCGTCGGCCAGCGCCAGCAGCGTGCCCACAAGCCAGCCGACCAGCGCCTGTGGGCCTCCCATGGTGGCCAGGATCGGCGCGGCCGTGATGAACGGGCCGATGCCGATCATGTTCGACATGTTGATGGAGGTGGCGTTCAGAATGCCGAGGCGGCGATGCAGTCGCGGCTGCGTTTCGTCAGCTGTAGTTCGAGCTGGTTCCGTCATGGCTCCCTATTATGGACTATTCGTTGATCCGGACGACCTCGCCGGTCCGCGCCGACTGGTAAGCCGAGAACACCAGCCGGACTGTCTCGAAATTATCGGTGCCTGTGGTTTCCGCCTTCCCCCGGCCCAGCAGGTCATCCAGAATGTTCCGGTTGCAGGACACAATACTGGGAGGCTCCACCTTGTAGTCGGGGTGCTGCCATGGGTACCGCTGCGGCGTCACCGTCTCCGAGATCGTGCCCTCCTTGGTCGTCACCCGGATTTCCGGACCGATGTCGAGCCGGATGCTCCCCTCTGCCCCCTCGATCAGGATCAGCGTTTGCGGAAACGCCTCCCGCTCCAGCAGCGACGCGAAGGAGATCTCCGACGTGCAAACGACGCCGCTCTTCATCTCCATCACCGTGGTCACTACATCCTCGCCTTTGATCTTCGGATTCACGCGCTGGATGCGGCAATAAAGCGTTTGTGCTTCCCCAAACAGGAAACGGCAAACGTCGTATTGGTGGGAGCCCTGGTCGGTGATGGCGAACTCCTCCAGTTCGGCCAGGAACGGCTGGTTGTCGAATACCGGATAGGCCGTGTTGAAAGCTGTCCGCGCGCGAAAGGGCTTGCCGATGACGCCCGAATCCAGGATCGCCTTCACTCTCCGGATCTGCGGCTGCCAGCGGTAGTTCTCATGGACATAGTAAGGAACGCCGGCGTCCTTGCACGCCTGCACCATTCGCTTCGCCGTTTCAAAGTCCGGTGCCATCGGCTTCTGGCAGATGACCGCCTTGCCGTGCACGGCCGCCATTTCCACGAGCTTCGAGTGGCTGTCCACGTCGGTGATGATATCGGCCACCTCGAAGTCACAGTTCCGAAAGACCGCCTCAGGATCGTCAGAGTAGTGTTCGATACCCAACTGCCGCGCCCTTTCCGCCGCTTTCGCCGCCACCACGTCACACAAGACGACTATCTCCGCTTCGGGCAGTTCCCCCCAGCCGCCTATCTGGAACTGCGACCAGAAGCCGCATCCGAAAACCGCGATTCTCTTCTTGGCCATGTGATTACGTTCTCCGCATATCTGGGAACTCCGTCGCCGCTCCGCCGCGCGCTAAAACCGCGCCGCGGTGATCAAAATCAGCGAAATCAGGTAGAAGGCGAACATCGCCGCCAGCATGGTGTTCGTCCCTCGCGGCGCGCCTTTGAACTCCTTCCAGACGAACACGCCCCAGATCGCCGCCACCACCGGAGCCGCGATGCTCAGCCCGTAGGATATAGCCGGTCCGGCGGCCTTCACCGCCATGAAAGTGAACACGTTCCCGCAGCACCAGATCATGCCGCCGAGCACTCCAGACAGGTGCTGTCTCGCGCTCCCCGCCACGTAATCAGCGGCCCTCAGCGGCTCGCCCTCGACCGGCCTACGCATGAAGAACGGGCTATAGACGAACGTGCTGAGAAAGGCCCCGAGCGAAAAGAAGACGACGGCGGTGTAATTCGTCAGCTTGCTCGCGTTCTCCGGCGTGAACTCCGTGTCAATCGAGCGCCGGACGAACAGGTAGTACGCCGCGATCATGATTCCCACCATGACCGACAGAATGATCCCCTTGGCCGTGCCTTTCTGCCGCTGCTCGGAGATCCGCCGGTACGCAAGCATGCTCAGCAGGACTGCGGCCACGATCGTCACGGAGCCAAGCCCCAACAGCAGCGCGTCCCCTTTCGGTTGGTCCGCGTACTGCACCCAGATCCCAAGCACCCACGCAAGGCCGCCACCAAAGGTAAAGGCGATCGCCATGCCCGCGAGGGAAATCGCCGCGACCAGCGAGAGCGTCCCCAGGTTCCAGATGCAGCCGGCAACGAGCGCCAGGGCCATGTAGGCCGGCTTGGCCTGCCGAAGGTCTTCGACGAAGGACCGTCCCGCGGTTCCCACGCTGCCGATCGTCATCGCCGCGATCAGCGACATGAGCAGAATGCCAAACGCGTAATCCCAATAGAACAGCTCGAACCGCCAGCCGCGGCCTGCCAGCACCTGCGTGTTCTGCCAGGAGCCCCACGCGATCATCGCCAGCACGCACATCAGTACAGCGATCGGATAACTCTGCACCTCTAACATGGACTCATGCCTTTCTTCGCGGCGATGAAGCGGAGTCTCGCCGCCGCCCGGCCATAATCTAGACCCGGCCGGCCTCTTCGGCCGCGGCCGCGATGCTCGCCCCTTTCTGAAACCGGCAGCCCTGGTCCAGAAGGCACTTCTCGAGCGCGGCCAGGAACAACATGACGTTGCTGCGCGTCGAGGCGGCTCCCATCAGGCCGATACGCCACACCTTGCCTTTGAACGGGCCGAGCCCGCCCCCGATCTCGATTCCGAACTCCTCCAGCAGTTGCCCGCGCACCTTTGCGTCGTCCACTCCTTCAGGGACCGAGACCGCGTTGAGCATGGGCAACTCATGACCCGGCTGGGCAACGTAGCGTATGCCGATACCGGAGAGCCCCGCCTTCAAGATCCGGTGATTCGCCCAATGGCGCGCCCATCGCGCCTCCAGGCCCTCTTCTCTCACAAGCTCGAGCGCCGCGAGCAGCGCGTAGTTCATGTTGATCGGCGCGGTGTGGTGGTACAGCCTCTCGGAACCCCAATACTGGCGGATCATGGTCAGGTCCAGGTACCAGCTCTGGACCTTCTTTTTGCGCTGGTCGAGCACGCGCAGCGCCGCGTCGCTCATGGTGACGGGCGCCAGACCAGGCGGGCACGACAGGCACTTCTGCGTGCCGGAATAGCAAGCGTCAATCCGCCATCCATCGACGTCCACCTCGATCCCTCCGAGGCTGGTCACGGTATCCACCAGCAGCAAGGAGCCGTGGTCATGCACGATGCGGGAGATCTCTTCGACCGGCTGGCGGACCCCGGTCGATGTTTCGGCATGGACGATGCCGACCACCTTGGCCGACCTGCTCTTCAGGGCCTGCTCGATTGCCTCCGGCTCGAACGCCCGGCCCCACTCCGTTTCAACGGTCGTCACCGCCGCCCCGCAGCGTTCGGCCACGTCGGCCATGCGCTTGCCGAAGACGCCGTTGACGCAAACCAGCATCGGATCGCCGGGCTCGATCAGGTTCACAACGCAGGTCTCCATGCCCGCGCTGCCGGTCCCGGACATGGCCAGCGTCATCTGATTCCGGGTCTGGAACGTGTACTGGAGCAGTGTCCGGATCTCGTTCAGGATCTCCAGAAAAGCCGGGTCGAGGTGGCCGATTGTCGGCCGCGCCAGCGCTTCGAGAACTCTCGGGTCAACATCGGACGGACCCGGTCCCATCAAAATTCGCTTGAGGTTCCTGGTGTTCACTCGTGTCCCTTCCCGCGGACAGGTTGATATCATACAACCTGCCGGATCGGACCCGAAAATTGGAAACGCGGGACCCATGCCCCATCGGGCTCTCCGATATCCGGCAAACGAGCGAAGGCAGCCCCGATGAAAGCACTGGTCAAGGAGAGCCCTGCGCCGGGCCTCACGCTGAAAGACATTGAGAAGCCGCGTATCGAGCGTCCGGACGACGTTCTCTTCAAGGTTGAATACTGCGCCATTTGCGTCGGTGAGACCAAGGTCTACGACTGGAACGAATGGGCTGCCGCCGACAAGACCCTGCAACTGCCAACCGTTCTGGGCCACGAAGCTTGCGGCGTGGTTGTCGAAACCGGCGCTGAAGTGAAGGCGTTCAAGCCGGGCGACAGAATCGTCAACGATCCGCTCATTTACTGCGGGCGCTGCCGTCTATGCCGCAGCGGGGCCACCAACATGTGCGAGAACCGCGAGATCTACGGCAAGCGGCGAGGCGCATTCGCCCAGTATGCCGTGCTGCCGGAGCGCGTTATCTGTCCCCTCAGCGACAGGCTGAGCCTGGAGGAAGGTCCACTGCTTGAAAACCTCGGGATCGCCGTCCACGCCGCCGAAGCCGCGCCGCACGACCCGGGCGACTGGGCGGTCATCCTCGGCGGCGGCGGTCCCATCGGCATCCTGGCGGCGCAGACACTGGCCGCCTGGGGGGTGAACACAATCCTCACGGATCTTTCGGACGCGCGGCTGCAACTGGCCCGGGAAATCAGCGGAGCCCTGGTAGTCGATGCGAAGCGAGAAGATCCCGTGGAGCAGGTGATGCGGGAGACCAACGGCAAGGGCGCGGACTTCGTCATCGAGATGGGCGCTAACCAGGCGGTGCTCGACCAGGCTTTCCAATGCGTCCGACTCTGCGGAACGATCGTCACCATCGGCACTTTTGACGCCCCGGTCGCATTCAACCCATTCTTTTCGCTGGTGCGCCGCGAGATCCGGCTTCAAGGCGTCATGGGCCGAACGTGGGAAACCTGGCGGCGCATGAACCGGCTCATCGAGGCGGGCAAACTCAACCTCCGGCCGCTAATAAGCGCCATCCTTCCCATCGAGGAATATGCCGCCGGTTTCGAAATGGTGAAGAGCCACGAAGTCCAGAAAGTTCTCCTCAAGCCCTGATATCTTAGGGAGCCACGCATGCGTCTCGGAATCAATACTTACACCTACATGTGGTCCATCGGATTCGAGGGGGCCCGGCCGAAAACGCCGATGACCGCGATCGGCCTGCTGGAGCAGGCTTGCCGGCTCGGGGTGAAGGTCGTGCAGGTCGGACCCAACCTGCCCCTCGACCAGCTCAGTGAGCCAGAACTCGACGCTTTTTGCCGCTCCGCCCGGGAACGGGGGATCGAACTGGAGCTGGGCACGCGCGGGCTGGAATTCGATCATCTCGTCCAGCAGGTGGCCTTATGCAAGCGCATCGGCGCCGGCCTTCTCCGCACCATTCCGGAGATCGGAGGCGAAACACCTCCAATCCCGGACATTGGTGGCCACCTCCGGGCAGTCCTTCCAATTCTCGAGCGCGAAGGAGTGCGGCTCGCCATGGAAAACGGCAAGATACCGGCCCGGGACCTGGCCTGCATCCTCGATGAGACCGGCAGTCCCCTGTTGGGCATTGTGCTCGACACGGCCAACTCCCTGGCCATTCCCGAAGGTTGGAAACACGTCACCGAGATTCTGGCGCCTTACACCATGTGCCTCCACCTCAAGGAGTTCATTGTCAAGCGCGTCTGGCACATGATGGGTTTCACCTGCGAGGGACGCCCCGCAGGTCAGGGCCAGTTGGACATCCCGTGGCTGCTGGAGGCATGCCGCAAGTCCAGGCACGACTATAACGTCATCATCGAACTGTGGCCTCCGGAGCAGAAGACGCTCGATGAGACCATCGCGCTCGAGCACGCCTGGGCCGTCGAGAGCGTGGCCTTTCTGCGGCGGTACATTCCGGATTGATCATGGCCCCACTCACTCGTCGTGGCTTCTTGACGCTCACAACCACCGTCGCCGGACAGCAAGCGCCCGACCCGGTGCTCGGCCAGCCCGACCTCCTTCCCGCTCCTGACCGTCCCTCCGAGTGGCCCGCCTGGCGGCGTTTTCTGACAGAATGGCGCGAACAGGCCCGGTCGCGGCTGAATTACGGCGACGCGCTCTACGCCCGGCCTGATTTCGCCTGGGTCCCCGCCTGCCTTTCCTGCTGCTTCGTCATGATGTGTGACGAGACTTTCTACGACCACAGGAGCGGCCGTTTCACGCCCGAGGAATTCCTGGCGCATGGCCGGCGCGAATTCGGAGGATTCGACGCGGTGGTGCTCTGGCACGCCTACCCGCGCATCGGTCTCGACGACCGCAACCAGTTGGACTTCTACCGCGACATGCCGGGCGGCCTCGCGGGCCTGCGCGCGCTGGCGGCGGCATGCCACAAACTGGGCGTCAAGGTTTTCATCGATTACAATCCCTGGGACCGCGGCACGCGGCGCAAATCCGTCTCGGACATCGACGCGCTGATGGCGCTCATCAAGAAGATCGATGCCGACGGCATCTTCCTCGACACCATGAGCCGCGGCGCCGCCGAGTTCCGGGTCAGGCTGGATGCGGTGCGCCGCGGTGTTGTGTTGGAGGGCGAGGGCGCGCTGCCGCTCGCCAACATTCACGATCACCACATGTCCTGGGCACAGTGGTTCAAAGACAGCAAGGCGCCAGGCGTGCTGCGGAACAAGTGGTTTGAGCGCCGCCACGTCCAGCACCAGATCGACCGCTTCAATCCGGACCATTCCTCCGAGCTTCACACCGCCTGGATGAACGGCACTGGCATGCTCGTGTGGGAGAACGTTTTCGGCACGTGGATCGGCTGGAGCGCCCGCGAGCGCGCGATCTACCGGTCGATGCTTCCTATTCAGCGGCGGTTCCTCGACCTGTTCTGCGGCGAGGGCTGGACGCCGCTGGTCGAGACGCAAGCCCCCGATGTGTACGCGAGCCTCTGGGCGGGCCGCGGCCTGCGGCTCTGGACGCTGGTGAACCGCTCCGACCGCGATGTGGACGGCCCGCTGCTCAAAGTGGCGCTCTCAATGGGCCAGCGGTGCTACGACCTCATCCGGGGGCGAGAGGCCGATGCCAGGAAGACCGAAGACGCGGTCGTGCTCTCGGGGCATATCCGGCCGCGTGGCGTCGGGGCGCTGGCTGCGGGCGCTCCACGAGCGTTTGGCAAGGACTTCGCCCGCTTCCTCGCGCAACAGGCAAAGCGCGATGAGACGGCGGTGTTCTCGACCGAGTTCCCGGCGCGGGAGGCAAGGTTGAAGCCGTTTGCCCCTACGCGGAGGTACGGCCAGCACGAACTGCCGGCGGAGATGACCGTCGTGCCGGCGACGCGCTATCGCATGCGTGTCCAGTTCCGGATTCGCGAATCCGGCTTCTACGATTCGACGGATGAGCGCCTGTTTGGCCCCGGCCCACACCGGCTGCACGAGCCGGTCTGGTTCGAGCGCGAGGTCGAGATCGCGCCGTTCGCCATCGATCTCACCCCCGTGACCAACGCGCAATTCGCGGAGTTCCTCAAGCAGAGCGGCTACAAGCCGCGGCATCCGGAGAACTTCCTGCGGCACTGGAAGCTCGGCGCTCCGCCTTCCGGGCTGGAGGATCATCCGGTGATCTGGGTGGATCTGGACGACGCCCGCGCCTATGCCCGCTGGGCCGGCAAACGACTGCCCGCTGAGGAGGAATGGCAGCTTGCCGCCCAGGGCCGGGACGGGCGGTTGTATCCGTGGGGCAACCAGATGGCTCCCGGGCTGTGCAACGGCGGCGAGCGCGGCGGCACCACCCCGGTCAAGGCCTTCCCCGGCGGACGGTCACCCTACGGCTGCTACGATATGTGCGGCAACACCTGGGAGTGGACCGAAAGCGAGTGGAGCGACGGCCGCACCCGCTCTTGCGTCATTCGCGGCGGCTCCTACTACCAGGCTGAAGGATCGCATTGGTACATGCTCGGCGGCCCCCGGCCGGTGAACTTCGCCGCCAAGTTCCTGCTGATGTGGCCGGGGCTCGACCGCTGCGCCACGGTCGGATTCCGCTGTGCCGTGGACCTCGCTTGATCCTCCGCCGGGAACGCCGGCTATTTCCCGGTCCGCTTCTTCTCCTGCCACAGCTCCCTGTAATTGGTGAGCCTGATTCCTTTCTTCAGGATCATGGACTGGACTTCAAGGCTCGTCAGCACTCCTAACTCGTCGGCGCGGTGCAGGCCGACTCCGCCTTCCACGAAGATGTCCTCCGGCTTCGTGTGGATGAGCGCCCGGTGCTCAGGGGAATCGATACCGACGTGGCAAACCCACAGCCAGAGGCCTGGCTCGAGGCTGTCCAGTTGACCCAGCGCCGCTTTTTGTTTCTGGCCGACGGGCGTTGTGTATACGCTCATTGTCTTCTCGCCGAGGGTCTGTGAAATCGGGATGTCGTAATCCCCTGCGATCTTCTTGAGCACGCCGTCGAGCCCCGGGTAGTCGGCGGGATCGATGTAGTGCGTATCGAGGTACTGGACGTTCACGCCCCTCTTCTTGGCCAAGTCGATCTGCGCCCGCCATTCGGCGTCGATCTCGGCCAGTTTCGGCTTGTGCGAGAAGAGTTCGTCCGGATAGCGGTAGAGAAAGCCGTCAGCGTCCACCAGCGACCTCACGCGGTCCCAGGGGAGCACGGGCCTCCAGCGGTATCCCCGCCATTCCCCGATGAGGCACAGGTGGATGCCCGTGCACCACCCCGGGTTTCTGCGCGCCAGTTCGGCCGCTCCTTCAAACCACGGACCCGGGACCAGGATGGAGGCGCAAGTCAAGACGCCTTTGTTCATCGCCTTCTCGACCGCCACAAGCGTCCCTTGTGTCGCTCCCATGTCATCGCCCCGAACAATGAGCCGGATCTCCTTGGGATCAGCGGCTTGCGAAATCGCCGGCTGCCTCCACAATCCTGCTACGACGAAAGCCGAAATGATGGCCACGGTGCGTTTCATGACGTCTCCTCGCGAGTCGTGCGGCGCTTGCGCCGGTTTCCGCCAGTCGTCCGCTTGTCTTGCCGCAGTCGCTCATTGAGATCGTACGTCAAGGACTCGCCGGAAGGTGGAGACGCCGTTCTCACCTGCCCGGCGGCTTTGTCGCGCCTTGCCCGGCACGATTGTCCGGGGACGCGATACTGTCGTGATAGGAGATGGCCCGATGGCAGGCGAGAAACTACCGGCTGGCAAGCTGCCCGCGGACTTGCTGCGAGTTTTGCTCAGGTCTTTTCCCATCACTGATCCCGCCGTGATCGTCTCGGGCGCCATCGGCGAAGACGCCGCCGTCATCGACACCGGCGGCTCGGAATTGCTCGTAGCCAAGACCGATCCAGTCACCTTCGTGGGCAAAGACATGGTTCGGTATTTGCTCGCCGTCAACGGAAATGACCTGGCGACGACGGGAGCCGAACCGCGCTGGCTGCTGGTGACCGCGCTGCTCCCGGAGTCGGCGACGAGCGAGGAGGCGTCGGCGCTCTTTGACAGCCTCCGATCCGAGTGCGCCCGGGCCGGGGTGACACTGATCGGCGGTCACACCGAGATCACCATCGGACTCCCCCGTGCCATTCTGGTCGGTTGCTTGCTCGGCACAGTGGCGCGCGAGCGGCTCATCCGCACGGCCGGAGCGCGGCCCGGCGACGCGATTCTGCTCGCCGGTGGAATCGCCGTCGAGGGCACGGCCATCCTTGCGCGCGAGCACGCCGCCAAGCTTCGGGCCGCCGGAGCCGATCCTGTCGCCGTCGCCCGCGCTGCGGATTGGCTCGACGACCCGGGTATCTCGATTCTCCCTTTCGCACGGAGTCTCATGGACAGCGGCGGAGTGCATGCAATGCACGACCCCACCGAAGGCGGTCTCGCAACGGCGCTGTACGAGATGGCCGAAGCGGCCGCTGTCGGCATGCGGATCGATCGGGCCGCTATCCCCGTCTTGCCGGAATGTGCGGCCGTCTGTGCGGCGCTGAAACTTGACCCGCTCGGCTTGCTTGCCTCCGGCGCGCTGCTTGCCGCCGTGGATCCAGCCGCGGTTCCCGCTGCCATCGACCGGCTCCACGCCGCCGGAACGCCAGCGGCGCGCATCGGTGAGATCGTCCCCGCAGCCGAAGGTGTTCGTTTCAGCGATGGTGTCCCGGTTCCTACGTTCGCCCGCGACGAGCTGGCGAGTTACCTGGAAAGACAGGGCGGCCGGATGGCACTCAGGCCTTCCGAGGTGAAGTAGCCTGCGCTGACGCTAGTGCCCGTTCGTGTGGCGCGCCGATCTCTTTGCCCTCTCTGCCAATGTTATTGACTGCTGTATAAATAATGCAATAATGGTGCGGGAGACAAATTCCTGT
>CAYZJD010000123.1:0-11293 GCA_964478455.1 uncultured Solibacteraceae bacterium
TTCGATTCATATCATGCCAGCATCGGGGGATGTTGTCAATCAGTTCATCAAAACCGCGAACCAAGAGGGGTCTTGTTGATCCGAGGATTGCGGAACTAAAGGCTTCAACAGCAAGGTCTACTGAGGCGGGCACCCCCCTCCCGCCGGCTACTTGCGCTGAATGCGGGTGACGGCGGGACGCGCTTCTGCGCCTTCGACCAAGAGCCTGTCCTCGCCGGCGAACCAGGTGAGCTGGCGGCCGCGGGTAGCGCCGCGGGCGCCATCGGTGAACACCGGCTCGCCGCCCGTGAGGACGACACGCTGGTCGCCGGCGTAGTACTCGGCGTGCTCGGCTGTTCCTTTTCGCACGCGGCCGGCGGAGTGCTCGACGATCTCTACGCCGCCATCGGCAAGCAGTTTCTCGAGCCGGCTGCCCGCATCGCCTGCGGCGAGCACGGCATTGAGTTCCCGCGCCTTGACGGTCATGCCGCCCCGTAGCATGGTGACACCGCCGCGATAACGCGCGGTGCCGTCCGCGTCGGTGTAGACCATCTCGGGCGCGTCGATGACAGTGTAATTCCGTTCAGTGCCTTCGGCCGCGGCTGGTGCGACATCCTCCACGAACTGCGATTTCACGTTGCCTCGCGCAACAAGCCGGCGCGCTTTGCGGTCAATCTCGATCCAGTCGCCGCGGATCCGGTTGGCGCCCTGCCAGAGGACGGCCGATCCTTCGTAGCGGAGCAAATTGTTGGAGTCCAGGGCGAGCATGTGGTCCGCCTTCGCCTGGAGCGGCTGGCCGGCGGATAGCAGGCCGGAATCGCTCTTGCGGCTGTCCGGCTCGCGGGTGGAGGAGACCTTGCCGTGGGCGAGAACATCACCGGTGGCTTGATCCAGAACGATCTGGTCCGCGTCCACAGAGCCCGCGGGGTCCCAGAGCCGCGCCGCTCCTTCGAGGGTGATGCGGTTGTGCGGCGCGTCGAACACGGCGCGCCCGGCGCGACCCCGGCGCGATGCTTCCTCATAGCGAAAATCGCCGGACTGGACCATGAGCAACACATCGCCACTTTTCGGATCAAAGTCGGCGTGCAACTCCCGGCTCCAGGTGAGCACGGGTGCGGGTTCGGGCTTCCCCGACGGCGCTGCGCCCTCGGTTCGGGTGGAGACCTTCGAAGCCCGGAAGGAACGGATCCTGTTCTCGGGACCGTAGGTGAAGACGAGCCGCTCGCCATCCATCGAGCGTCGCCGCTGGCCGGGCCGGTTTGGCAGGAACTCTACGGAGCCGGGAGCGTGCGTCAGGACCGTGTCCACCTCACGCCCGCCGGCTCGCATGATCAACTCGATCGACTCGCTGCGCAAGACCCGGGTCTCGGGCGACAGCCGTGCTGACGGCTGCGGCTTTCCCTCAACTACGCCGCGGCCGATGACGCGGGCCTTCTTCAGCAGACTCTCATCGGCGGGGGCATCGAACTCCAGTTCGAGGCGGTTGCCGGTGACGGTGGTCCGCGTAGTTTGGTCGGCGGAAACGAGCCGCGCGTTTTGGACTGCTTCGATTTTCTCGATGGCGCCGGCCGGGGTGAAGTGCAGGTAGAGCCGGCTGGCGGCATACTCGACCTGGCGGTCGGGAAGCTTGTCGAGGCCGCGGGCATTCTCGGTTTCGACGCGGCACAGCGCGCCATTGTCGAGCCAGACTATGGATTTACCGCCCTCGAGCACGAGGCTGTCGCGCGTGAGCCGCGACCAGGGCCAAAGCAGGACGGCCGAGTCCCGCTCCTTGTACATCAGTTCGCCGGCTTCAACCTTCATCGGCGTGGCGCGAGATCCTTGGCCGCGCCACGTGACTTCGGCCTGCGACTTCATATGGAGCTCGCGGAAGGCCGGATCATAGGCGGCGCCGATCGACTTGCCTTCGCCCTGGTCGAAAGTGAAGAAGGCCGGCCGGCCGGTGTACGCCTTGCCGGTCCTGCTCTCGAAGGTCGCCCCGGAGGTGCGAATGAAGACGAGGCGCCCAAGGGGGGCCTGGCCCGCGGGGACGCCCATGGTGATCTGGACGTCGCCTTCAGAGTAAAGGACGCCGCGGGCGATGTCGAACTGGGCTTTGGCGCTGCGAACCTGGTCGAAGCGCGCGCCGTCCTTGTCGAAGACGCGCAGCTCCACCTGCAACAGCTCGAAACTCGAAGGTTCTTTGACCTGGCGGAAGTTGCGGGCGCGGACCTCGACCACCGGCCGGCCCTCGACGGTATGGGACCAGCTCCAGTCGGCGGCGGCGGCGCTGAGGTGTTCCGGCAGGGGGTGCGGCTTGGGCGGAGTCTTGGCCTGTTCCCGCAGCCGGGCGAAGTAGTAAGTGGCTCCAGTGGCGGCGACGATCACTGCGATCGCCAGCAGCAGGAGCGGGCGGGTGAACCGCATGCTGCTCTCAGGGTAGCAGGGGCGGCTCCCTCACCTGAAGGATCCGGTCCGCTGGGACATCCGTGAGCTTCTGCGCGGTCCCGCTTGGCCACCGGATTTCGATGAGCGAGGCCATGGTTTCCTGACCCAACCCGAAATGCACCCGCCGGTCGCTCGACGACATGAACCCAACGCTGACCGTGACGTGATTGTAGAGTGTCCGCCCGGACGGCGTCGTGAGCTTGATTTTCGCGCCGATGGCGTCACGGTTGCTCTTGGCGCCGGTCAGGTTCAACAGCAGCCAGTGGTTGCCGTTATCGGCCGAGTTGAATAGAATCCGCGGCTTCTGATTCAGGGACGTCACCACGATGTCCAGAAATCCGTCGTCGTTGAGGTCCGCGAACGCCGACCCCCGCTGGTAACCGACGCGCAGAAACTCGTCGCCCAACTCCTGGCTCACGTCGATGAACTGCTTGCCACCGACGTTTTCGAAGATGGTGTCGTGTTGCGGAGAGTAGGGCTCCAGATTATCCACATCTCCGTTGGCGGAGTACAGGTCCTTCCATCCGTCGTTGTTGTAATCGATAAAGCCGTTGCTCCAACCCGAGCGCGATCCGCTCAGGGCGAGGATCTTCGACACGGGAGACACATACTGAAACAACCTGCCGCGCAGGTTCCGGAACAACGCCCAGGTCTGTCTCATCAGGTTATTGTAAAAAACGTCCACCCATCCGTCGTTGTCGTAATCCTTGACGTCGCAGCCCATCGCCGAAACGGTGGCTCCCGCGTCGTTGTAAGCGACTCCGTACAGAAGGCCCACTTCCTTGAACACGCCGTTCCCTTGATTGAGGTAGAGGAAATTGGGCTCCGTGTCGTTCGCGATGAAGACGTCCGACCAGCCGTCCTCGTTGAAGTCAGCAATTCCGATGCCCATCCCTTTCCCGAGCGCTTTCCCGAACCCGGACTTGTCGGTCACGTCCTCGAACCGGCCGCCTCCCAAGTTGTGATACAGCCGGTGCGGGACCCGGACATAGGTTTTCGGGTGGCAGTACGCCTCGACGTTGCCCGTGACGCACCGCTTGTCGGTCTCGGGGGTCCAGAGGGTGTAGTTCGACAGGACCAGGTCGAGGAGTCCGTCGTTGTCGTAGTCGAACCATGCCGCCTGGACGCTAAGCGTGTCCGGCGGCTTCTGGCCGAGGCCGGAGGCGTCCGTCACGTCAGCAAACGAGCGGTCTCCGCGGTTGCGATACAACGTGTTCTTGCGCGTGTTGCAGACGAAAAGATCCGTGTGCCCGTCGTTGTCGAAGTCCCCGGCCGCGACGCCGTAGCTGAAGTCGAGATTCGAGCCGGTAAGTCCCGCTCCCTGCGTCACATCCTTGAACGTGCCGTCACCCTGATTCCGCAGCAGACAGTGATGGAAAGACTGGTCGTCCTTCTTCAGTTCCGGCAGCCTGGCGCCGTTGGTGAAGTAAATGTCCATCTTCCCGTCGTTGTCGTAATCCAGGATCGCAATGCCGCCGCACATCGGCTGCTGGAAGTATTTGCGGCCCGTATAGTGGTTGTTCGATGTGTAACTGAACCGGGAGCGCGGAGCGACGTCCGTGAAACGAGGCCGGCGGGCGGCCATCTCGGATTGTCCCGCGGATGCCGGGAGCCAAATGGCGGAGGCGGCAGCCAGACAGAAGCCAAGCGGCGCGAGACAACACAAGGCTTGTTTCGTGGGCGCCACTACTTTGCCGACTCCGCGCACCCGCGGAAGAGCAGTTGCTCCAATCCGTTCCCGCAGGCGCAGGCCGGCTCCGAGGCAGGTGTGCCGGCCAGGCGCGCCTGAGCGCACCGCAGAGCGGGTTCCTCGGAGCCTAGCGCGGCGGCTATGCGATACCTTTCGCCGGCCTCCCGATTCCGGCCGGCCCGTTCGAGCAACAATCCATGCGCAACGTATGCCCGGTCAACTTCCGGCCAGCGCGACGCAACTTCCTTGATTGTTTTCTCAGCTTCGGCAAGCCGGTCCATCAGGCCCAGGACAACACCTCTCGTCAGCAGCAAGCCCGAATCGCCGGGATTCGACCGGATTGCCCGCTCCAGCAGATCGAGCGCCTCCTGGTTCCTGCCAAGCCGCACGAGCAGCAAAACGGCTCGCTGCACAACCGAGGGCAGGGCAGATGTCCGGTTGAGTCCCTGGTCGAGAGTCGCCACCGCATCAGACCTCCGCCCCAATACCTCCAGAATGGTCGCCTTCAGGAGAAGTTCGTCGCCCGTTATTTCCTCCGCTGGGATTCCCCCTAAGTACATCAGAGCCTTCGGCGGCCCCTCCACGTAAAACAGAGCCGTCGCCAGGCCAAGACGCGCCGAGGGTCTTTCTTCGACAGCGAGTTGGAGGAACTCCCGTGCCAGCTCATATTCCCCCGAACTCAGCAGCACGGAGCCGGCGTCTTCCCGGACTTTGCCGCTCGCGTTGAGTTTGAGCAACACGCGGAATTCCTGAAGCGCCTCCTCTTTGCGGCCGTCCGCGAGCAGGAGACTCGACAGATGAAGCTGAAACTCCGGGTGGTCGGGATGATCGCGCGCCTCGCGCCGGAAATGAGCGATCGCCCGTTCCCGCTGCTCCCGCGGCGTCAGTGCCGCCAGGTCGATCATTCCGAACTGTTTTCGGAGCACGGGAGATCCCGGCGGGCGGATCTTCCGGTATTTTTCGAGATAGAGCTGGGCCTCCTCCTCGCGTCCCGAGGCCATCAGGGCCCGCCCCAGATGCAGAACGATTTCCGGGTCTTCCGGGTCTTTGGCCAGGGCCTCGCGAAAAGCTTTCTCGGCCTCCGGCGCCTGTTCCAGCGCAAGGTAAGCCAATCCGATCAGATCAGGAATGAGCGGATTTTCCGGCGCCAGCCGCCTGGCCGCTTCCAGGTCCGCGAGCGATTCGGCCATTTGTCCGTTCCGCTGAAGCATCCAACCGCGCGAGTAGCGAATCGTTGCGGAATCAGGATCGAGCCTGGCCGCTTCGGTCAGATGGGCGAGCGCCTTGTCGGGCTCGTCGTGCCAGAACACTTGGGCGTAGATATAGTGCCCAAGAGGGTCCTTGGGATGCTTTGCCAGGTACCAGGCAAGTTCCTGGCGAGCCTCCTCCCGCCGCGTTTCGGTGTGGCCGCATGCGCGCGCTCGGTCCCGCCGGGCGGCGTCATCGCCGGGGCGGAGCCGCAGATAGTCGTCATAAGATTTCGCCGAATCGTCGTAGTAGCCGGCGTCCTCGGCCGCGCGTGCCGTCAGCAATAAGATTTCCGGGTTTTGGGGAGCCTTCTGCCGCGCCTGGGCCAGGAAGAAGACCGCCCGGACATACTCTTCGCGGGCGGCACAGACTCTTCCCAGCTCCACCAGTACCTCGACGTCCCCAGGCCGGACCTTGAGCGCGGTCTCCAGGGCACGGCTTGCACGGTCGTAGTGTTGCGCGCGGGCGGCAGCCCGGCCGAGCTGAAAGAGAATCTCTCCGTCCCCGGGGCGCAGAGCCAGGGCACTGTTGAAAGCGGCCTCAGCGTGCTCGTACAGGCCGAGACGGCCGCAGGTGAGGCCGAGCAGGTACAGCCACCCGGCGTCGCCGGCGATTTGACCTGGGAGCGCGTCGAGGATCGCGCGCGACGCCGCTGCCTGCCCCGCCCAATGCAGAGCTTCGGCTCGCAGCAGCAATACTCCAGGATCGGCCTCCTTCACCCGAGCGAGATACTCGAGCGCCTTCTTACCGTCTTTGACTACGACGGCGAGCCGGGCAAGCTGTAAGTTCGCGTTGACATGCCCAGCGTTGATGTTGAGCAGTTTCTCAAAGTAGACCCTGGCCTTGGCCGGCTGACCACAGGCGAGGTAGTGGTTGCCGGTGTTGTTCAGCAGCGCGGGGGAGACGGGGCCCTTGGCCAGCGCGGACTGATAGAGCCTCTCGGCCTCGTCGCATCTTCCTTCGGCGTCCAATCGCGCCGCCTCCCGTAAGTCCTGGCACCAAACAAGGGTGGAGAACACCATGAGGATCGCCGGTGCCAGAACCGCCCTTACCGCTTTCATGCGCAATCGGACTCAATCTTATCCGGAAGAAGGAAGCCGCTGCAAACCCGAGAAGAAAGCCCCCTCCGCGCCCGGGCAGGCGAGAGGGGGCCCCTGAGACCAGAGGTGCGACCAAAGGCGCTAGAACTCGATACGAGCTCCCAGTTGGACGCGCCGTCCATAGGTCAAGTACGCCTGGTTGGTGATGGCGCCGAAGTTGGCGTCATCCACGTCGGTGGACGGATCGCCCCAACTCATGTTGTTGAGCAAGTTGAAGGCGTCGGCCTTCAACTGGACCTTGAACCGCTCGGTGACCCGGAAGTCCTTGGCCAGCGAGCCGTTCACGTTGAAGACACCCGGCCCGTACAGGCCATCGAAGTACCATGGATTCCGGCGCGGCGTGAAATCGGGCAGTCGTTCGAAGCCTGAGCTCTGAAACCACTGCCCGGGAGACGGGCTGCCCACCTTGGGGTCAGAGCCGTCCCACAGCATCCCGCCGAAATGCAGTAGGTTGCCGGAGCGCCAGTAGATGACCGGGCTCAGTTTCCAGCCGCCCAGGATGGCGTCCACCACCCGAGGAGCGCTGCTCATGAAGGTACGCCCTTTACCAAACGGCACGTCCCAGGTGCCGGCCAGTGTGAACCGCTGGCGGTACGTGTTCGGCTCCAGCCACGTGTACTTGCGATTGTAATTGTCGATGTCATCGTAGAACTGCTCACCCTTTTCCACATGGTAGCTGTAACCGACGAGCAGCGAGAGCCCATGGCTGTAATTCTTCTGAAGTTTGATCTGCAAGGCCTGGTATTTCATCGCGCCGCCGTCGAACCCGTCGACGACAGTAATGTCACCGTAATGCGGATACGGCCTGGCCAGCTCCGTCACGCCCACTTGCGGCTGGTAGCGGAGCTGACCCGGAAACTTCTCCACCGGCAGCAGGTTGTAGAACGGATTGTCGATCACCCCCAGGATCTGCTCTTTGTACGTATAGGCGATCTGGGGATCGACCTGGTTGATGTTGTAGTCGGTCTCGAATACCTGGCCGGTCCGGTTGAGAAAGTAGGTAACATCGAGCACCATCGAGAACGGCAACTGCCGCTGCACGGAGACGTTGACCCGGTCGCTGTTACTGCGCTTGCGGTCCGGGCTGAAATAGTACAGCGAGTTCCCGAGCATGGTGTAGATGCCGAGGCTCTTCTGATAGGAGGGCGCGATCGGGTTGCTGGGCGGGAACGGGTTTCGCAGGTCCATCAGCGGCACGCCCTGGATCGGATCGGGAGCGCCGGTGAAGTTGCTGTAGCCATAGATTGGAAACCCGCTGAGCTGGTCGTGGCTGGAATTCGTGGTCCAGGGGGTCACGTAGCGTCCGTAGGCTCCCCGTATCACCGTCTTGTCGTTCAGCCGGTAGGCCGCCCCGATGCGTGGCGATATCGTCCCCCACCCGCCGTCCCACGATCCCGGATGTTCGTCGCTGGCGAATTGAAAGGCCCCGGTCATCTTCCACGTCCCTTTGTAGAACTGGGCGACATCGGCCGGCATCGTGACGCCTTGTAACTCGGGTATGGCGGCGTCGAGATCCAGGGCACGGGTCACCCGGTTTTGCTCATCCTGGTACGGCGACTCCCACTCGTAGCGCAAGCCAAGGTTCAAGGTGAGGTTTCGGGTCGCTTTCCAGTCATCGTTGAGGTAGAAGCCGTAGAAGCGCCGCTGAACCTTGGGCTTGATGCTCACCGGAAAGCCGGTGGCACCACTGTCCCAATTGTTCCCGTTGGAGCCCCAGTCGGTGGCGACGGCCGTCGGGGCGATGGCTCCCAGAAGGAACGTCGCATAGGCGTCGCCGGACAAGAGGAGGTTCGGATTTACATAGGTGTCTGCTGTCGGTTGCGGGTCAAAGCCGAAGCCGGGGTTGACCAGCAGCAGCAGACTGTCCGTCGTGTTGCGACGGATGTCCACGCCCGTTTTCAGGTAGTGTGATCCGCGCTGCTGGGCGAGCTTGGCGCTGAACTCCCAGGCGTGCGGAGTTTCATGCCAAAGGCCTCCGCCGGGACCCATGTGGGTGCACGGGAAGGCGTTCGGGTTGCAGACGCTCATGCGCGGGATCAGTTTCGGGATCCCCGGGTCCGCGAACACGACCTTGTAAAAGTCAGAGTTCGGGAAGACGCCTTCCCAGGACCATTCGTCGGCGAACTCGGTCGCAAAATGGGAAGTGTCCCGGAAGTTGTGGTAGCCACCATGGAAGTTGAGAATCGTCGAGGGGCTGACCGTGTAGGTGGCGTCGCCGGCGTACGAGGTCATGTTGTAGTCGGCGCCGCGGTCCGACATGTAAATCGGCGAGCCCGTAGGATTGCCGACCACCTGCACCGGCGTGCGGGTGACGCTCGCCCGGCCGTAAATCCTGAGCTTGTCGCTGACAATGTAGTCCACGCGATCCGAGAAGTTCTTGTAGGGGTACTTGATCGGAGTGGACACCACATAGTTATTGGTGCGAAGCGCGTCGATTCCAGGACCGTTCGGCTTCCAGAGCTGGCCGATGTACCTGGCGGCGACCGGCGCGATCTGGCTGGAGGGGATCCGGTTGTTGCCAAACGGGGTGCGTGTGACCGTGCCATCGGGAGCCGTTTGCGTGCTCCACGGATCGTAGATCGGCCGCAGCGCGCCGTCGTCGGTCAGGCTCTGGGAGAAGTCTCCGCTACGTTCCAAGTCGGTGGGCACCGAGTTATAGAGCGCTCCGGGTTCGACTTTGTTCCACAGCTCGAAACCGGCAAAGTTGAACAGCCGGTCTTTGAGGATGCGACCACCGAAGGTGAAGCCGAACATGTTGTTACGGGTCTGGTTTTCGGTGCGATACACCCGGTTCTCCAGAGCATTCCAGTACGGGCGGGCGTACTGTGCGAATGCGGATCCATGGTACTCGTTGGTGCCGGCTTTCATCACCACGCTGATCGCGGACCCGGAGCTGTGCCCGTACTCGGCATCCACGGCGTTTTGCAGAACGTTGACTTCCTGCACCATGTCCGGCGAAGGAACATAACCCGTCTTCACGCTGATTCCGGAGGGGCTGCCGTCCACTTGCAGGTCATTGGTGAACTGACCGCTGCCCCCGATCCGCAAGTTGTTGGATGCCCACGTGTCGTACGGGTTGTCTTCACCCCAGGATGTGCTCTCGACCGACGGATCCAACTGCGCCAGCAGGAAGGGGTTGCGATACAACTGCGGGAGGCTCTGGGTGAGCTTCTGGTCCACCGTGGTCTCCAGCTTGGCGGTGTTGAGCTGAAGGGTGGCGGCCTCGGCGACGACGGAGATGGTTTCTATCACTTCGCCGGGCTTCAGCGTGGCGTCCAGCGTCAAATCGGCGCGGGATGGCACGTTGATGTTTTCGAGCACGAACTTGCTGAATCCGGCGTGTTCCACGGTGAGGTTGTAACTGCCGGGTTCCACGAGGTCAAACAGGTAGCGGCCCGTCTCGCCCGTATGGCGGACGACCTCCACGCCCGTCCTGTTGTTGAGCAGCGTTACCTTTGCGCCTGGGATTGCGGCGGTCGACGAATCCATGATGGTCCCCTGGATCCGGCCGCGGTATTCCTGCCCGAACACTGCCGTCGCGAGCAGCGCGAGCAAAGCTGCGGCTGAGAAAAGCTTCCTAGACCTCATTTGCGTACACTCCTCTCTTTCCGATCTTCGACCCTGAAGCACAACACGGTCCACTATACACCTTGTTCCCCCTCCGCACCAACTGTGGCGGGCAGCGCCAAACGCCGTCAGCCTGGGGACTGCCGTGATGGGCGGCGCCGGAGTCAATCTCCCAGGCGGAGTCAGCCCAATTCCGGTCAACGGAGTCGCGTTTCCGATCTGCTTATTTTTCAATAAACTACAGTGGCATCTTGTCACTCTCCCTCCAAGTGTGCTAAAAAAGTGGCTTGGGCCGGCGTTCGCCCGGCTCTCTGTGGTGTCTCAAGTCTCTCGATCACTCATGGAGGTTGTGCAATGAACATTCGTCCGCTTCACGACCGCATTGTGGTCAAACGGATCGAAGAAAAGGAAACGGTTCAGGGAGGGATCATCATCCCTGATACCGCGAAGGAAAAGCCTCAGGAAGGCGAGGTGGTGGCCGTAGGGAAGGGCAAGCGCCTGGAAGACGGCAAGGTGGTTCCCCTCGATGTGAAGGCCGGGGACCGGATTCTGTTCGGCAAGTACTCGGGCAACGAGATCAAGATCGACGGCGAAGAGTACTTGATCATGCGCGAGGATGAGGTTCTCGGGGTCATCGAGAACGGCAAGAAGTAGAAAAGGAGATTGTCAATGGCAGCGAAGCAAATCGTATACAGCGAGAATTCCCGGCAGGCAATCCTGCGCGGCGTCAATCAGCTTGCCGACGCAGTGAAGGTGACGCTGGGCCCGAAAGGGCGCAACGTCGTGCTCGAGAAGAAGTTCGGCGGCCCGACGATCACCAAGGACGGCGTGACGGTGGCCAAGGAGATCGAGCTGAAAGATCCGCTCGAGAACATGGGCGCGCAGATGGTGCGCGAAGTGGCGTCGAAGACATCGGACGTGGCCGGCGACGGCACGACGACGGCGACGATCCTGGCGCAGGCGATCTTCCGCGAGGGCGTGAAGAGCGTCGCCGCGGGCGCGAACCCGATGGCGTTGAAGCGCGGGATCGAGAAAGCCGTGGACGTGGTTGTCGAAGAGATCAAGAAGTACAGCAAGCCGGTGTCGGGCGAGGCGATCGCGCAGGTGGGTACGATCTCGGCCAACGGCGACACGACCATTGGCGACCGGATCGCCGAGGCGATGAAGAAGGTCGGCAAGGACGGCGTCATCACGGTCGAGGAAGGCAAGACGATGGAGACGACGACCGAGACCGTGGAAGGCATGCAATGCGACCGCGGGTACCTCTCGCCGTACTTCATCA
>CAYZJD010000124.1:0-11277 GCA_964478455.1 uncultured Solibacteraceae bacterium
CCGAGTGCACCGGCTTCCAGTTCTTGTCCATCGCGCCGATGTAGTGCGCGCTCTCCCGGTCGGTCCCCATCAGCACCACGTTCAGCGACAGGGCCGGGTAGCGGAGAACCCGGTATTGCAGCTCGCCGCTTCCTTCTCGCCAGCGGTCTTCCGCCGGCGGGCCGAGCTTGCGCACAATCGAGTGGTAGTCGTCCTCGGCCGTGAGGCCAAGCGCCATCTGTTCAATCGGCCGGTAGCTCACGGGCCGGCGCGCGATAGCCACCAGCACCACCGCCGCGACCACGCCCACCAGCAGCATCGCCCCGATCAGCCGGCTGACCTTGCGCTCCGGTCCCGGTTCTAAGCGTATGCCGATCACGGGTGCGGGGGGCTCCCCCTGGACCTCCGGCGGCACTGCCGGGCCCGCCTTCGCCGCTCGCGGCATCTCGATCACGCGCCGCTCGTGGGGCCACACGGCGCCGCCCTCCAACTCCAGTTCCTTGCGCAGGCCCACGATCATCACCGGTTCGTCCACGCGCGAAACCTCGCCCAGAAATCGCCGCGGGATCCACACCTCCTGACCCGTCTTCACGTTCACCACCAGGATCTCCGACCACGTCGAGCGCCGCAGACGCCACTCGTTGTGCGCGATCTTCAGAATCGGCGGATAAAAGGAAAACGGACGGTGACTCAGCGGTTCCGGCAGCGGCGGAATCGGAGGAACGGACATCTGTCACCTCATATTACTGGCTCGAACGCCGTCGATGCCACGGGGCACAAGTTGCGACCGGCGTTGGTCTCCTGGTCACACCTTTCGCCGGCGAGCGGAGCGACTCCCTGCCGAAAACGGAGTACAACTGTAGTGGAAGGACTCATAGCATGACCATTCGTAAAGAGGACGCCCTCGATTACCATGCCGCTTCGCCGGCGGGCAAACTGGCCGTCGTCGCCACCAAGCCGTGCCGCACCCAGCGCGACCTCAGCCTGGCCTACACGCCCGGCGTTGCCGTGCCCTGCCTCGAGATCCAGCGCGACCCCAGCCTCCTGTACAAGTACACCGCCAAAGGCAACCTTGTGGCCGTCGTCACCAACGGGACCGCCGTTCTCGGCCTAGGCAACATCGGCGCCGGCGCCGGCAAGCCCGTCATGGAGGGTAAGGGCGTGCTGTTCAAGCGCTTCGCCGATATCGACGTCTTCGACATCGAGCTGAACACGCTGGACCCCAAGGAAGTGATCCGCACCTGCCAGCTTCTCGAGCCGACCTTCGGCGGCATCAACCTCGAGGACATCAAGGCGCCCGAATGCTTCGAGATCGAAGAGGAGCTCAAGCGGACGCTCAAAATCCCCGTCTTCCATGACGACCAGCACGGCACGGCCATCATCTCCGGCGCGGCGCTGCTGAATGCGCTAGAGCTGGCGGGCAAGCCTATCGAGAAGGCGACGATCGTGGTCAACGGCGCCGGCGCCAGCGGCATCGCCTGCGCTGAGCACTACATCAAGCTCGGCGCGCGCCGCGAGAACATCACCATGTGCGACACCAAGGGCGTCGTTTACAAAGGCCGCACCCAGGGGATGAACAAGTACAAGGAGCGGTTCGCCCGCGAGACCCGCGCCCGCACCCTCGCCGAGGCGATGAAAGGGGCCGATGTCTTCGTCGGCCTCTCCGGACCGGACTGCGTGACGCCCGAAATGCTTCAGTCAATGGCGGACAACCCCGTTGTTTTCGCGATGGCGAACCCCGACCCCGAGATTCCCTACGACGTCGCTGTGGCCGCCCGCCCGGATGCCATCATGGCCACCGGCCGCTCCGATTTCCCGAACCAGGTCAATAACGTCCTCGGCTTTCCCTTCATTTTCCGCGGCGCGCTTGACGTGCGCGCTACCGCCATCAACGACGAGATGAAGCTCGCGGCCACGCGGGCGCTGGCGGCCCTCGCCAGGGAGGACGTGCCCGATTCGGTCCGCCGTGCCTACGGCGTCGATCGGATGGAGTTCGGCCGCGAGTACATCATCCCCAAGCCGTTCGACTCGCGCGTGCTGATCTGGGTCGCCTCCGCCGTCGCCCGGGCCGCCATCGAGTCGGGCGTCGCCCAGCAGCCGCTCGACATAGCGGAATACAGGGAGCAGCTCCAGCGGCGCCTTGGCAAGGCCCAGGAGATCATGCGCGTCATGATCCACAAGGCGCAGAAAGGCCCGCAGCGGGTCGTCTTCCCCGAAGGCGAAGAGAGCAAGATCCTGCGCGCCTGCCAGATCCTGGTGGACGAGAAGATCGCCGCGCCGATCCTCCTCGGCAACGAAGAGAAGATCCAGGCCACCATCGCCGAACTTCATCTCCACCTCGACGGCATCGAGATCGCCGACCCGAAGCGCTTCCACAACCTGCCGCTCTACGTCGAGGAACTCTACCGGCTCCGGCACCGCAGGGGCGTGACGCGGAACGAGGCCGAGGAGATGCTGCTCAACCGCAACGTCTTCGGCTCGATGATGGTCCACATGGGCGACGCCGATGCCCTGATCAGCGGCCTCACCCAGCACTATCCGGACACCATCCGGCCGGCGCTGCAGGTCATCTCCGTCCGGCCCGGCTTGCGCAAGGTGGCCGGTCTCTACATGCTCATCACCGCCAAGGGCGACGTCTACTTCCTAGCCGACGCCACGGTCAACATCGAGCCCGGCCCCGAGGACCTCGCCGAGATCGCCATCCTCGCCGCCGAGACCGCGCGCCGCTTCGACGTCGAGCCTCGCGTGGCGATGCTCTCCTTCTCCAACTTCGGCAGCACGCGCCACCCGCTGGCGGAGAAGGTGCAGCGCGCGGTCGAGATCGTCCACCGGCTCGCGCCGGAGCTGATGGTGGACGGCGAGATGCAGGCCGACACCGCCGTGACGCCGGAGATCATCGACGAAACCTATCCGTTCTCGCGGCTTAAGGGCGGCGCCAACGTGCTCGTCTTCCCGAACCTCGAGTCCGGCAACATCGCCTACAAGCTGCTGATGCGCATCGGCGGCTGCGAGGCGATCGGACCGATCCTGATGGGCCTCTCCCAGCCGGTCCACGTCCTCCAGCGCGGCTGCGAGGTGAACGACATCGTCAACGTCGCCGCCATCGCCGTCGTGGACGCGCAGGAAGCCAAGGCGAAGCTCCGCGCGCCCGCCCCGCAGCCCCAGCCGGCGCGCTGACCGTCCGGAAGGCGTGAAATAAGCACTGCGGCCTCTGGGCCGGTCGTGGCCGGCGTGCCGGCCCCGGACAGCCAGCGGCCTTCATAGCCCAGCCAGCGGATGCTATGCTTCCGTTGCAGTACCGAATCGATCTTAACGACAGAACCGATGCCCAAGAAGGGCACCCTCACCAGCGAAGCCCACCGACCTGCTGCTCGTTCCCGTGGAAGCGATCGAACGCCGGATCTATCTGGCCCGGGGACACAAGGTCATGCTCGATAGCGACTTGGCTAGGCTCTATGACGTTCCCACGAAGGCCCTGAACCTCCTCAGTGGCAATATCGCCCACAAGCTGCTGATGCGCATCGGCGGCTGCGAGGCGATCGGGCCGATCCTGATGGGCCTCTCCCAGCCGGTCCACGCGCTCCAGCGCGGCTGCGAGGTGAACGACATCGTCAACGTCGCGCCCATCGCCGTCGTCGATGCGCAGGAAGCCACGGCGAAGCCGCGCGCGCCGGCTCCGCAACCCCAGCCGCTGCGCTGACTCCCTGCCGTCGCAGCTTCAACCCGCTCCGGCGGTGAGCCTGCTCAGCGAGCCCACTTGAGCAGCGCGCCCTCGGCCGCAAAGCCGGGGCCCAGCGCCGCCATCACGGCGAGGTCGCCCGGACGCAGCAGGCCGGAACTCATGACTTTCTCGAGCACGAACAGCACCGTCGCCGACGACATGTTGCCGCAACCGCGCAGCACCGCGCGGCTGAAGGCCAGGTCCTCGTCCTTGAGACCAAGGCCGTCCTGCGCGTTGTCGAGCACTTTGCGCCCGGCCGAGTGGAGGATCCAGAAGCGGATGTCGGACTTCTTGAGACCCTGCTCGGCCAGCAAGCCCTCGACCATCTCCTTCAGCATGGCCGCTCCGGTGGTGCGCACGTCCTTGGAGAGCACCAGCCGCCGGTAGCCGTTCGGAAAGTCGAATCCCATCAGGTGGATGTTCTCGGACCGGATGAGCGTCTTGTGCGCCACCACCTCGAAGCCCTCTCCATCCGGCGCGAGACACATCGCCGCTGCGCCGTCGGCGAAGATCGCTTCCCCGATCGCGGCCTCCACGCTGCCGTCGCGGTAGTACGCCGCCGAGCAGATTTCGACCGCGGCCACCAGCGCCCGGTGCGCCGGGTAGGCGTGGAGGTGGTTCCAGGCGGTTTGCAGCGAAACCATGGCGCTGGCGCAGCCGGTGTCGCCGATGTGCGCCCGCCGGATCGACGGCTTCAACTTCAGGTCGTGGATGAACAGCGTGTCCAGGTGCGGGCAGAGGCTGACCGTGCACGTGGTGGTGGCGAGGAAATCGATCCCCTCCGGCGGCAGGCCGGCGCGCTCGAGGCAGCACCCGATCGCCCTCGCGCCGATGTCGGCCGCACCGCGCCGGGCGCGGGCGTTCATCTCGTCAATCGTTTCCCCGCCACGGAAGCCCGGTTCGAAGTACAGGTGCCGGTATTCGATGTCGCTGTTCAGGAAGAAGGCGCCGCGCGTGCGGTCGTAGCCCGCCATGGTGAGCAGGAGTTCCTGGGGATACCGGTTTGGGGGAACGGCGGTCCCTACGGCAACGATGCGCGGTGGCATGAACGCCCTCCCTGGCGTAACTGGCATTGTAGCCTGCGGCCCCGGCCTTCCGCGCATACCTTTGCCGTTGAGACCGCCGCTGCGAGGCTGTGGCCGACTATTGGCCTCCGCCGATCGGGCACTCCGCCAGGTCGATCCAGTGGTCGAGGCTCTCGCCGCGCACGAGCGTCACGCGATCCACCGCGAACGAACGGGCCCCGCGGTACTCCGCCCAGCGCCGCCGCGCGAACTCATAGACTCCGGCCATCTGCTCGGGCGCAAGCTGCTGCGCGAGCGTGATGTGCGGATGGTAAGGATACGCTTCCCGGCACACCAGCCCGTCAGTGTTCAGCCGCTCGTGCAGGCGGCACAACTCCTGGAACCCCTCCGTCACCCCCAGAAACACGACTGAGGAAATCGAGAACACTTCCACTTCTCCGACCCTCAAATCGAACGGAGCAACTCCGCGAAGCCCCTTCCGTATCAGCTCCAACGCCGCGTCCGTGCGCTGGCAGAGAAAACGTGGCGGCAGAATGGTCACGTGCGCCCGCAGGCTGCACCCGGGCACCAGTTCTTGCCGCACATGATCAATCCAGGAACCGAGCGGGTCAGGAATATAGCTCACCACGGCGAAGAGACTGGCCCGGACCCCTTCGCCCGGCTCCGACTGCATTCCTACATCTTAGCTCGGCGGCCAAAGAACGAGGATCTGCGTTTCTGCACTTCTGGGGCAGGTCGTCGACCGGTATGGAAGCCCTCTGGTGACGTTTCTCCTCAGACGGCGGATTCGCGCAATTCAGCCTCGCTCTTGACAGGACTACGCCAGAGGCGTAGTGTGAGCTTGTGTTCGCGTTCATCGAGTCGCCTGTCGGCGAATACTCTCCGACAACTGAAGAAGGAGTTCGAACATGAGTAAGAAGCTGACCGGACGGGCACTGGCCCGATTCGAGGCGCGACGCGACATCTGGCGGGAGGTTCTGGATGGGGTGCGCGCGATCAAGGCTGGACGTGGCAGGCGCACTCAGGTTGAGGTCCGTTCACCTGTCGTGCGGGCACGCCTGAAATCCGGCCTGACGCAGGCACAGTTCGCAGCTCTCCTCGGTGTTTCCAAACGCACGCTGGAGCAATGGGAACAAGGCAGGCGCGAGCCCAGCGGCGCGGCAAAGACACTTATCCGCCTCGCAGAACTGTATCCCGAAGTGCTGCGAGAAATCGCGGCCTGATCCCGCTGCGCCGGGCCTACTCGTTTCAGCCCCCGCGCCGGGTGAGTATTTACTGTGGCTGCCAGCCGGCGGAGCCCGCCTGCTGAGGCGCCGCCTCGACGTCCGGCTTTACTTCGGGCAACACCCAGCGGGCCTCCTCGAGGCCGACGTACTTGCAGATCCGCAAGTCGCCGCTCTCCAGTTCGAGAAGGTCGCCGACACGGAGGTCCCGGCCGCCCTCGCGCAGCGCGGACCACGCGCCGTACACGCTCGGCGCTTCCACCGAGCCGTCCGGCTCGTAGTCCTTCGGCTTCACTCCAGTCACTCCGTTCGTGTGCGCGGCCCACCGGAACTGCTGCCGCTGAGCCTCCTTCAGCCGGTGGATCTTGTAGGCGGGCATAGCACCCCATTTTCGCTTAAAACATCTCTTGTGGGAAATGGTTTTTTCTCGCGCCGAAACCCCGGCGGAGGGACTGCGCACGCGCCCGCCGCCTTTGGGGACTGCTTCTTCACGGTTTCCTCACAGATTCGGCGCCAATACTTCACCCGGCGGCTATAATCTGAGAGGGCTCTCGTGCGGCCAAAGCTCTCTTTGCCTGCCTCGCGGCGGGCCCCCCGGCGCCTGCTGGTCGGTTTTCTTCTGGTGACGCTGGGGCCCGCGGGCGGGTTGGTCTGGCTGGGATGGCGGCTGCTCGACCAGGACAAGTCGCTCACCTTCCAGCGTATTCAGGAAAAGCGCGAACGTGCCGCCGACCTGGCCGTGAACCTCCTTCAGCAACAACTGGCCGCTGCGGAACGTGCTCTTTCCGGCCCGAACCAGGATGCGCCCGGGGCGGACGCTCTCTTCGTTGAATTCAGTCCCCGCGGGGTGGAGCAAGTCCTTGGGGGCCGCCTGCTCTTCTATCCTGTTGTTCCCGCGCTCCCGGAGCCGCCGGCTGAGTTGTTCCGCGACGTTGAAAGTCTCGAGTTCCAGAACCAGAATTACGAAGCGGCCATTCAGGCCGCGAGGCAGCTAAGCCGCACGGCACTCATTCCGGCCAGTGCAGGCGCGCACCTCGCCATCGCCCGGAATCTGCGTAAAACGGGGCAAGGCGAAGCGGCTCTCGCGGAATACACAGCACTGGCCCGATGCACCGGCGTCGCCGTCCGCGGTGTTCCCGTAGACCTGCTCGCGCGCCGGGCGCGCTGTGCCCTGCTTGCTGAACTGGGCCGGGGGGACGAACTCCACCGGCAGGCTTCTGCCTTGTACGGCGACCTCCGCGGAGGGCGTTGGCGGCTGACGCAGGCCGTTTACGATGTCCACGCCGAAGAACTGGCGCGCTGGCTGCGCCTCGACCGTGCCCGCGAGGCTGGTGATTACGCCCTGGCCGAAAGCGTCGCCTGGCTCTGGGATCGCTGGCAGCGTGAGCGCACTTCTTCGGGACGCGCGTCTGCCACCCGCCAGGGCCGGCGTACGACGCTCCTGTGGAGAGGCGATGACACGAGACTTTGGGCGCTCATCGCCGGTCCATCCTATGCCGAGCGCCAATGGCTGTCCGCGCTCGGGCCGACGCTCGCCGCGTTTGCGGCCAAAGTGACACTGGCTGAGGACGGCTCGCCCACCGCGCCAGGGAGCCCTGGGCGTGCTGCGTCGCAGACCGGTCTGCCCTGGACGATCATCGTCACCGGCTCCAATGAGCAAGCCGAAATGCAGCAGTTCGCGGCGCGCAGACACCTGCTGCTGGCCGGGCTGACTCTGGTAGCGATTCTGGTGTCCGCGGTTGCCTACCTCATCGCTCGTACGTTCGCGCGCGAGATGGCCGTGGCACAACTACAGTCCGACTTCGTGGCCGCGGTATCGCACGAGTTCCGCACACCCCTCACCTCGCTCCGGCAATTGAGCGAGGCGTTCAGCGGGGATCGCCCGCTCGATGAGGGCCGGCGTCGGAAATACTACGAGGTGCTGGAGCGAGCCACGCACCGGTTGGACGCGCTGGTCAGCGGGCTGCTGGATTTTGGACGCATGGAGGCCGGCGCGAAGGTCTACCGTATGGAGACCGTCAATATTTTCAACCTCGCGTCCTCCGTGGCGGATGAATTCCAACGAGAAGTGGAGTCTCGGGGCTACCGCGTCGAATTGCACCGCGATGGAGAGATCCCACCGGTCGCCGGCGACTCCGAGGCGCTCAGCCGAGCCATTCGGAACTTGCTGGACAACGCAGTCAAGTACTCGCCGGACAACAAGACCGTCTGGGTGGATGTAGCGCGCCACGGCGGACACGTAGCGATCCAGGTGCGTGACCGGGGACTCGGCATTTCACCCGCCGAGCAGAAGGAGATCCTGAAGAAGTTCGTGCGCGGTTCGGCGGCCGGCAAGGCAGGCGTGAAAGGAACAGGTATAGGCTTGACCATGGTGCAGCACATCGTTTCGGCGCATCGCGGAAAGCTGCTTTTGGAGAGCGCTCCGGAGACAGGGACCACGTTCACCATCCTGATTCCGGCGGCGGAGGCCTGACACATGGCGCGGATCCTGGTGGTGGAGGATGAACCCGACATCGCCATGCTGCTCCAGGATGACCTGGCCGAGGAGGGCCACCACGTCGAGGTCGTGGCCGATGGCGTGACCGCGGTCGAGCGCGGCAAGGAGCCCGCGTGGGACCTGATTGTCCTCGACGTCATGCTTCCGCGGAGGGATGGCTTCGACGTCTGCCGCGACCTGCGGCGAGCCCGAGTGCGTACACCGATCATCATCCTCACCGCCAAGACGCAGGAGGCGGAGAAGATCCTCGGTTTGGAACTGGGCGCCGACGACTACATCACCAAGCCGTTCAGCTCCCGGGAACTGCGCGCGCGGATCAAAGCCGTGCTGAGGCGTAGCGAGGGTTCGTCCGACGAGGTTTATCGCCTCGGCGACCTGGAGATTGATTTCGGCCGGGGAGAGTTGCGCCGCGGCGGCAAGCCCGAAGAGCTGACGCCGCTGGAATTCAGGTTGCTCAACGTGTTTGTCCGCCACCGGGGCCGGCTGTTGAGCCGCAATCAGTTGATTGAGGAAGCCTGGGGGCGCGGCACCTTCATAACCGATCGCGCCGTGGACGCGCACATCGTTCAGCTCCGGCGGAAGATCGAGCCTGATCCGTCGGAACCGCGCTACCTGCTGAGCGTGCGCGGTCTGGGGTACCGCTTTGAGGGGTGATTCTTCACGGATTTGTCACGTTCGCATCGCGAAGACCTGACGTTGAGCCGGGTAGTCTCGGAGCAGGAAGGAGCGCAAGATGCCGATCCGATTGCTCACATTGGTCCTTGCGGCAGCCGTGACCTTCGGCTTCACTGCCGCAATCCAAAAGCCGGGACAGGCAGAAGCCCTACTCGCGAAGGCGGCTCAGAAGGAAACCGTGGACGGCGACCTCAGGGCCGCCATCGATCTGTACAAGCAGGCGGTTGACGCCGCGGGCAACAATCGCGCCGTTGCGGCGAAGGCCCTCGTTCAGATGGGCGAGTGCTACGAGAAGCAAGGCAACGCCGAGGCGCAGAAGGCCTATCAGCAAGTCATCAAGAATTACGCAGACCAAGCTGAAGCCGTGGCTCGTGCCCGTGCCCGGCTCACCGCGTTGAAGTCTGCTGAACCTTCCACCATCACTGTCCGCCGGGTCCGGGCACCCAATGCGTATATCTTTGGGGCGCCCTCGCGCGACGGCGCCTACCTGACTTTCCGCGATGATTCAAGTGAGGAGGTGGCGATCTGCGACCTCGCCACCGGGCAGATACGCCAGCTTACCAAACACCAAAGTGTTTGGGAGTCCGCCTGGGGGTCGATGCCATCCCCGGACGGCAAGCAGGTGGCCTACACCTGGTACCAGGACGGGCTCTATGAACTGCGCGTCGTCGGGTTGGAGAGGGCCGAGCCTCGCGTTCTTTACAGCAATGCCGAGGTGTCGTGGATAGAGCTCGCGGATTGGTCCCCGGACGGCAAGAGCGTTCTGACCGTCCTCAACCGAAAAGACAGGACCAGCCAGATGGCCCTGGTTTCCGTGCGGGACGGTTCCGTGCGCATGCTGAAGACATTCGATGAGCGCGCCCCCGGACGCCCCCGATTCTCTCCCGACGGCCGCTACATCGCTTACGCTTTTCCGCAGCGCCCTGAATCCGGGGAGCAGGACATCTTCGTGCTTGCCTTAGACGGGGGCAGCGAGACCCCGCTGGTTCAGCACCCGGCTAATGATGTCCATCCCGATTGGACGCCAGATGGCAAGAGAATCCTGTTCTTCAGCAACCGTACCGGAACCATGGGCGCCTGGTGGATTCGAGTTACCGAGGGCAAATCCCAGGGAGCTCCCGAACTTGTCAAGCCTGACCTGGGGATGGACCTCAGAGCAATGGGGTTCACCAGAAACGGCTCGTACTACTACGGCGTCCGGACGCAGATGAGCGATGTGTACGTCGCCGAGCTTGATCTAGCGACAGGCAAACTCATTTCCGAGCCTAGTATGGCTACCCAGCGCTTCGCGGGATCCAATAGCAGGCCCGACTGGTCGCCGGATGGCCGGGAGTTGATCTTCCTCTCGCAGCGAGGTCCCGGGGCGTGGGGAGCCCGGGCGCTATGTGTCCGCTCCACGGAAAGCGGAGCGGTGCGTGAACTCGCGTCCAAGCTCGACCGAGTGACCCATGTTCAATGGTACCCTGACGGCCGCTCGTTGGTTGTTGCCGCAGAACATCCTTCCGGTAAGTTCGGCTGTTTCCGTATCGACGTCCAGACAGGCGACTTCAGCCCTGTCCGCTTGAGCAGCGGGGCCATAGGCTGGCGGCCGGCTTGGTCCCGCGACGGCAAGGCTATGTTCTACCAGCAAGGGTTCAACACGGCCAAAGGGCAGGGGTTTTGCATTGTGGTGCGGGACCTCGAGACCGGCCACGAGAAGGAACTCCACAGTGTCGCCGATCCATCGTATTACGGAAGCGGCGCAGTTCTCTCCCCTGACGGGCAGCAGTTGGCCTTTGTGGTGGTTGCTGACACTGTGAGCCGGGCGACGGTCGTGAAGGTCTTGCCCGCTGCGGGAGGAGAAGCGCGTGACTTACTGCGCGGAGTGCGATTGCCATTCCCCGCGCCGATCGCATGGGCGCCTGACGGCCGGAGCGTGCTCTCCGTCAGGCAGCCCAACTCCCGAGACTCGAGAACCGAGTTGTGGTTGATCCCCGTCCAGGGCGGCGAACCCCGAAAACTGGGCCTCACGGCGGAAAACTTGAGCGATCTCTCCGTCCATCCGGACGGGCGGCATATCGCTTTCACCGCCGGTCACGACAGATCCGAAGTCTGGGTGATGGAAAATTTCCTGCCGGTCTCCCGCAGCGCCCGTTGAACGGGCGGATGCCGCTGATC
>CAYZJD010000125.1:0-11229 GCA_964478455.1 uncultured Solibacteraceae bacterium
CCGACTTCCAGCCCGACCTTCGCGATCACCCCCAGCACGTTGCGCTCGGCCGGCGGCGCTTCAGGCCCGACGATGAAGTCCGGGCCGCCGAGGATGTAGAGGTGCAGCGCGTGGTCCTCGATCATGAACGCGCTATAGACGAGTTCGCGGATCTTGCGCGCGGCGGGCGGAGGAGTTACCCGGTAGAGCGCATCGAGTGCCTTGGTCGCGGCCATGTGATGAGCAGTGGGACAAACGCCGCAGATGCGGGAAGTGATTTGCGGCATGTCCTCCGCCAGGCGCCCTTGAGCGAACCGCTCAAACCCCCGCAATTCCGGGATCTCGAGATACGCGCGCTCGACCTCTCCGCTCTCGTCGAGAAAGATGTCGATCTTCCCGTGGCCCTCCAGACGCGTGATCGGGTCGATGGTGATGTGTCGCGCCGTTTGTTCCGCCATGGTTCCCTCTCCTCAGGCCGGCGTCGTTTCGAGCCGCTTGCGTCGAAGCAGCGACGCCGGCAAGCTGTAACGGTACAGCGTTCCGACCGGATCCGGTACGCCGGCGAGGATCCGCTCGATCTCGGTTTCGTCGTTGCTGTCCACGATGGAAGCCACGGCGGACAGGGCCTTGCCGCCGTAATCCTTCACCCGGCTGGTGGGACCGAAGCAACCGGTGCACGGCATGTTGCCTTGAACGCAGAGCGCTTCGCACCCGCCCCGTGTCGCTGGCCCAAGGCACAGCAAGCCTTGAGCCAGCAGACACGTCTGTTGGTCGATCAACGTGGAGTGAGGTCGCTTGAACTGTTTGAGCGTGAGCTTTTCGGGGCGGGTATCGTTGCGCGGGCACTCTTCGCAGAGCGCCCGGTCGGGAGCGAGCACGGCGCCCTTCGGCGGAGGACTTCCGCCGAGGAGCGTCCGCACCGCTTCGTGGAAAATCTTCGGCGTCGGCGCGCAGCCGGGGATGTAGTAGTCGACCGCAACCACCTGGTCCAGGGAGCGAACCGTGTCGCGGAACACGGGCAGGTGCAACGCGTGTCCGTTGTCCTGGAACCGCTCGCGCGGCGCCGTGCCGTCCGGATTCACCGTTGATGGCGAGTCCCGGTAGACGGTTGCGAACACGCTCTCCCGGGACCAAAGGTTCGCCAGTCCCGGCACTCCGCCAAGCTGGGAGCAACTGCCGAAAGCCACGACGAGTTGCGATTTGCGTCGCAGAAGCTGAGCCATCTCCTCCTGCTCGGAAGTGCGGATGGCGCCGTTCACGAAGGAGACCAGGATCGAGCCGTCGGCCATGGCCTCCACGTCCTTGCGTTTGAAATCGAGCGCGACCGGCCAGAAGATGATGTCCACCGCGGCTGTGATCTCGAGGATTCCTTCTGCCACATCCACCACGGCCTCTTCACAGCCGCCGCAGGACGCGCACCAGTAGAAGGCGACTTTCGGTTTCTCGCTCATGGGACCGCCACCTCCTCGGCGACCGGTTCGGCCGGCACGCGCACCTTCAGCGGCCCCAGCGCCCGGACCTTCGCGACCATGTCGTTTACCACCGAGCGCACCTTGTCCCCTTCCGCCGCCGAGATCCATTCCAGGCGGAACCGCTCGGGCTCGATGCCCATCTCCGCGAGCAGGCGCTTCAAGAGGTGGAACCGCCGGAGGGCCTTGTAGTTGCCCTCCTGGTAGTGGCAGTCGCCCGGGTGGCAGCCGCCGATCAGCACGCCGTCGGCGCCCTCGGCGAAAGCGTCGAGCACGAATTGCGGATCAAGCCGGCCGGAGCACATCAGCCGGACGACGCGGATGTTGGGCGCATACTTCATGCGGGAAGTGCCGGCCAGGTCCGCGGCCAGGTACGTGCACCAGTTGCAGAAGAACGCCACGATCCTCGGTTCGAATGGCTCAGGCATAAGCGAGCACTCCCTCGATTTCTTCGAAGACCTGCTCGTCTTCGAAGAGGTTCTGGACGATCGAGCCGGAGGGGCAGGCGGCCACGCAGGTGCCGCATCCCTTGCACAACACCTCGTTGATCTCCGCCTTCTTCTTCTCGGCCGAGAAGGAGATGGCCTGGTAGGGGCACAGCGGCATGCAGGTCTTGCAGCCCGAGCACGCCTCCTCCAGTACGAAGGCGGTGTTCGGCTCCAGCTCGATGACGCCGGCGTCGATCAGCGCCAGCGCTTCCGCGGCGGCCGCGCCCGCCTGGGCGACGGTGTCCGGGATGTCCTTCGGGCCCTGACAGCATCCTGCCAGGAAGATGCCGTCGGTGAACGTGTTCACCGGCGCGAGCTTCGGGTGCCGCTCGAGGAAGAAGCCCTCGTTGGAGCACGTGATGTTGAACATCCGCCGGACGTCGGCGGCGTCCGGCTGCGCCTCCAGGCCCACCGCCAGGACCACCATGTCCACCGGGATCCTCTGCACCATGCAAAGCAGCGTGTTTTCCACCTGGAGGATGAGGCGGCCGTCGCCATTCGGCGCAGGATAAACATCGGCCACCTTGCCGCGGGTCAGGCGAATGCCTTCCTCGGCGATGCGGGTGTAGAACTCCTCGAAGCCTTTGCCCGGCGCGCGAATGTCGATGTAGAAGTTGTAGATTTCGGCCCCTGTCTTCTCCTTCAGCAGGTGGGCGAGCTTCAGCGAGTACATGCAGCAGACCCGCGAGCAGTAGCGGTTGGTGTTCTCGTCACGGCTGCCGATGCAGTGGATGATGCCGATCGTCTTCGGCTTGTGCCCGTCGCGCATCACCACCTCGCCGCCGGTCGGCCCCGCCGCATTGATCAGCCGCTCCACTTCGAGCGAGGTGTACACGTTCGGATACGTCCCGTAACCGTAGTACGGGATGCGCTTCGCGTCGAACACCTTGAAGCCGGTGGCGAGGATGATGGCGCCCACCTCGATTGTTTTCAGCTCCTCTTGCTGGTGCAAGTCGATGGCGTTTCGCTCGGCGCAGATCTCCACGCAGGTCTTCTTGCACTTGCCGGTCTTGAACTCGATGCAGGTATCGGGATCGATGACGACCACTTGCGGCACCGCCTGCGGGAACGGGATGTAGATCGGCCTACGCTTACCTAGGCCGAGGTTGAACTCGTCCGGGACCTTGGCCTGTTTGTACACGCAAGCCTCGATGCACTCCATGCAGCCTATGCAGAGGTCCTCGATCACGTACCGCGGCTTGCGCTTCACTGTGACTTTGTAGTTGCCGACGTACCCTTCGACCTGAGTCACCTCGGAGAGCGTCCACAGCGTGATGTTCGGGTGCATCCTGACGGCCGTCATTTTTGGCGTCAGGATGCAGGCTGCGCAATCCAGCGTCGGGAAGGTCTTGTCGAACATCGCCATGTGACCGCCGATCGTCGGCTCGCGCTCCACCAGGTAGACGTGCTTGCCGGCGTTGGCCAGCGTCAGCGCCGCGTGAATGCCGGCGATGCCGCCTCCCACCACGAGCACCTCGTTGCGGATCGGCACTTCGCGGCGCTCGAGCGGCTTGTGCAGCCGCACGCGGCGCACCGCCGCCCGGACCAGGTCCATGCCTTTCTGTGTCGCGGCCCCCTTGTCGGTGTGGACCCAGGAGTCGTGCTCGCGGACATTCACCATCTGGAAGAAGTACGGGTTCACCCCGCCCTCTTCGGTCGCCCGGCGGAAGGTCTTTTCGTGGAGGCACGGCGAGCAGGCCGCGACCACGATCCGGTTTAGCCCGTGCTCGGCGATGTCCTTCTTGATCAGCTCCTGGCCCGGATCCGAGCACATGTACTTGTACTCGCGGGCCAGCGCCACGCCGTCGAGCGTAGCGGCGTAATCCGCGAGCGCCTTCACGTCGATGACGCCGGCGATGTTCGTTCCGCAGTGGCAGACATAAACGCCGATGCGAACTCCGTTGCCGTTGTTCATTCCGGTTGCTCCCTGGCCGGCCGCGAGGCCTGCTCCACCAGTTCCATCAGCTCCTTCACCACGATCCTGTCCTCGAGCCGCGCCGTCTTCACCGCGTCCTGGAACATCACCAGGTCCTTCGGGCAGCTCACGACGAGCGTGTTCACGCCCGGCAGGCTGGCGGCTTCGCGAACGCGCGACTCGGCCGGACGCTCGCGAATGCCCGGCGTGTCTTCCATCCAGATGCGGCCGCCGCCGGCGCCGCAGCAATAGGAATCGGCGCGGCTTCGCTTCATCTCGGCGAGGTTCACGCCGATGGAGCGCAGCACGCGGCGCGGCGGATCGTACACGCCGTTGTACCGGCCGAGATAGCAGGGATCGTGATAAGTTGCCGCGATCTCCGAGCCGTTCCGGACGCTCAACCTCCCCGTTTTCAGGAGCTGATCGGCGAGTTCGGCGCAGTGCACCACCTTGCCGTTCAGCCCGTACTCCTTCTTCAGCGCCTGGTACGTGTGCGGGTCGGTCGTGATGATCCGCTCGAAGCGGGCTTTCTCGAGCGCTTGCAGGTTCTTGTCCCGCAGCATCTCGAACAGCCCTTCTTCGCCGGCCCGGCGCGCGTCGTTTCCGGAGTTCTGCTCGCTCTCGTAGAGGATCCCGAAGTCGAGCCCGGCGCGGTGGAACACGCGTGCGGTCGACTGCGTCGCCGGCTGGAGGCGCGGGTCGTAGGAGGCGTAGTCGCCGGTGAACCACAGGTATTCCACCGGTTCCTTGCGCGCGTCCTTGATCTTGAACTCAAGCCCCTGCGTCCACTTTGCGCGCGCTCTCGGCGACGTCCCGAAGGAATTGCCGTAGCGCGTGAGGTTCATCAGGGCCGCTTGCAGCCGCGTATCCACCTCGCCGTCGGAAACCAGCCGCCGCCGCATCTCAACCAGCACGGGGATGTGCTCGTTGAACACCGGGCAGCGGTCCGTGCACGACAGGCACGTTGTGCACGCCCAGATCTCCTCCGGCTTGACGACCTCGCCGAGAAAGCTCTTGCCGTTTCCGCCGCGCACAAGCTCCTTCATGCCGTGCATCAAGAGCTTGGGCGAAAGCGGAGCGCCGCTCAGGTGCGCGGGGCAGGCGCGCTCGCAGCGGCCGCACTCGGCGCAAGCCAGCCCGCCGAACAGTTGACGCCAGGTGAACTCCTCGCGGCGCGCGGCGCCGTTGGAGGACGGCGGGACGCCGGTGGCATCGAGGTCGCCAAACAAGACCGCGAACGGCGAGGCGAGCAAGTGCAGGTGCTTCGAGTACGGAAGGTAGGCGAGGAAGCCGAGCACCGTGGCCATGTGCAGCCACCACATGACCGTCGCGAGTTCCGGAGCTTGCTCCTTGGTCCGCAATCCGACGAGCTGAGTGACCAGCACCACCGTGATCAGGCCCAGGATCACTGCGGCGTCGCGGGACTGCTCGAGCCCTTCGGGCCGGACGAAGTAGCGCCTCACCGCGGCCACGGCCAGGGCCGCCAGCCCGAGCACGCCAAACAGGGCCAGCACGCCCGCCACAGGCTCGATTTCATCGGCGTAGGGAACGGGCAGGAACGGCAACAGCCCGCGAAGCAGGTTCCAGAAGAAGCTCGCCGCATAGAACACGAACGCCCAGAAGATGATCAGGTGCGCCGCGCCGATTACCGGCTCGCGCAGCATGCGTCGCTGGCCAAATACGTTGGCCGCGAACATCCACAGTCTCCGCGGAAGTCGGTCCAGGCGGTTCTCGCCCCGGACGCTTTTGAGCAGGCGGACGTACCGCCAAACGCGGCGGCCGAACAGAATGAACGAGGCGATGGTCAGCAGCCAGAGAACGACCCAGCCGGGCAGGCCGAAGTACGAGGAGACCGCTGGATCGGGCATGGCGGCTCACCCTCTCTTCGCAAGCAGGCTGTCCTTGAGCGCGGGAATGACGTCCAGCACGTCGGCGGCGATGCCATAGTGAGCGATGCTGAAGATCGGCGCCTGGGGATCGGTGTTCACGGCCACGATGAGCTGCGAGTTCTTCATTCCTTCCACGTGTTCCGGCGCCCCGCTGATACCAAGGGCCAGGTACAGTTTCGGCTTCACGGTCAGGCCGGACTTGCCGATCTGCCGCGACAGCGGCAGCCATCCCTGGTCAATCACGGGACGCGAGCCGCAAACCGCGCCGCCAATGGTCTCGGCGAGTTCTTCGGCAAGCGCAAGGTTGTCCTGCGACTGGATGCCGCGCCCGACCGCCACGAGGATGTCCTTCTGAGTGATGTCGACGTCGCCGGCCTCCGGCTCCACGTACCGCGCTAGCCGAACAGGCGTCGTTTCGGGAAGGCTCGCGGCCACTTCTTCGACCGGCGGCGCTTCGGCGGATCTGCCCTTGTCGGCGGGCCGCGATCCCGGCCACAGGCCCAGCACGACGGGCGTCCGCAACGGAGTGATCACCGCGTCCATCTTCCCCCCGTAGAGCAGGCAGGTGGCCTCGATCCTGCCTTCGGACACGCGAACGTCCTGGCAGAAATTCACGGCGGGGATCCCGAGCTCGGCGCCTACCAGCGTGCCGATTCCGAGAGTCACGTTCGTTAAGGGAACCAGCATGACGTCAGGCGCGCGCTCTTTAGCCAACTGCGCCAGCACCGCGGCGTGCGGATCCACCAGCGGCTCCTTCAGAAGCGGATGATCCGCGTAGAGAACGGCGTCGGCTTTCCCGAGACTGGCGGCCAGGTCCTTCGCTCCGCTTCCCAGAAGCAGGCACTCCAGCCGGGCGCCAAGCTGGTCGGCGACTTCGCGTCCGAGCGCCAGCGCCTCGTAAGTAATGTCGGTAATCTGCCCTTGCCACTGCTCCGCAACAACCCACACGTTTCCAGGCATGGCTTTTTCTCTCTTCAGATTACGCCCCGTTCGCTCAGAATCCTAACCAGCCGGGACGCCGCCTCTTCCGGTGAACCCGCCAGCATCTCGGCATGGCCCGCGGCCTCGGGTTTCTTCAACGCCAGGATCTCCATCAGCAGCGGTCCGCTGACTCCGCCGGCGGCCAGCGTCTCGATCCGCTGCGACTTCATCGCTGCGCGCACTTTGGCCACCGGCACATACCGCGGCGGCTTCTCGGCCGCCTGAATCCCAAGAACCGCCGGCAGCGGCAGTTCGAATTCGCCGCGCACGCCCCCGGCGAATTCCCGCAGCGCGCTCACCTTCCTCGCGGCCTCGTCTACCGTGACCTTGGTGACGATCGCGACGTGGGGCAGGTTGAGATGGTGGGCGAGCAGCGGCGCCATCAGACCGTCGAGGTCTTCGATGGCCTGCACGCCCGTCAGCACGAGGTCCGCCGCCAGGGAGTCGCCCTGGCTGGCGATCACCTGGGCGAGCTGCGCGGCCACGTCTCGCGTGCTCCGCCGTCCTTCGATGCCTTCCACCTTCACCGCCCGGTCCGCCCCCTTGGCAAGCGCCGAGTACAGCGCATCATCGATGTCCGGCGCGTCCGGCGCCAGCACAGTAGCCTTGCCGCCGTGCCGCTCCTTGAGCAGCAGCGCTTCTTCGAGCGCATGATCGTCGGATTCGCTGATGATCATGCGCAAGAACTCGCTGTCCAGCGATTTCCCGTCAGCAGCGACTTCCAGTTCCTCGACAACGTCGGGAACCTGCCGCACGATGACCAGGATGTTCATATCTCCTCTCCTACGCCTCTATCGATTCCGCGAGCAGCTCCGTCACGTCGCGGACCACCATTTTCTGGTCGTACCCGAACACCTTCAGCGCGTCCTCGAAACGCGAGATCTCGTAAGGACAGCAGACAGCCAGCACATCCGCTCCCGTAGCTATCGCTTCCTTGACCCGCCGCTCCGAGAGCCGCTCGTATCCCTTGGCTTTGTAATACGTGTCGAGCCACATCCCTCCGCCGCCCCCTCCGCAGCAGATCGAATTCACGCGGTTGTGCGGCATTTCGACCAGCTTGATGCCAGGGATCGCGCGGAGCAGATCCCGGGGTTCCTCATAGAAGCCGTTGTGACGGCCCAGGCAGCAGTTGTCGTGGTACGTCACCGTGTAGCCCAGCTTCCGCGTCAGCCTAGGCCGTAGTTTGTCGAGCTGCCGGTGAAGGTACGTGACGGTGTGCTCCAGAGGGTAGTTAAAGCCGGCCTCGACGTACTGATACTTGAACGCATCGTACGCGTGGGTGCCCGTGGTGACAATTCGGTTGAAACGGTACTTCTGAAACACCGCCAGGTTGTAATCCATGAGGGTGTCAAACAGCCCCGTTTCACCCAGCAGCCGGGCGCACTCGCCGGCGCACTTCTCCTCATTGCCAAGGATGGCGAAATCCACGCCCAGCGTGTGGAACACACGCGCCGTCGCGCGGCTGATGTCCTGCCCGCGGGGGTGGTAAGAGTTCTGGCACTCCACGAACCACAGCACGTCCGCCGGCCGGGGATCTTCGGTGAAGATGCGGACCGGCACCGGGGCGGTCTTCACCCAGGCGGCTCGCTTGCGCGGGGATTCGCCCATCGGGTTGCCGTAGCGCAGGGTGTTCTGAAGGGCCTTGTGCAGTTCCGCGGGCGTCTCCGGAAGCCGCAGGAACACCTGCTCCTTCACCAGCGGCAGCAGCACCTCGGTGAGCTGGATCCCGCGGGGGCACTTGGCCATGCAGGCGTAGCAGGCAACACAGTTCAGCAGGCTATCGCTGGTGAAAACCCTCTCGATGAGCCCCGCCCGCAGCATGCCGATGATCCGGCGGGGCGGGTAGTCCATGTACTCGCCATGGGGGCAGGTTCCCGCGCAAACGCCGCACTGAATGCAGGTGAGGACCTTTCGGCCTTCAGGGAATTCACAGAGATTATCGAGGGTCAGCTCGGGAGGCGCACACACCGCACCCGCAACACTCATCGCCCGTCTCCCCGGCCAGCCGGACGATTGCGGCCGCGCGGCAGAAAACTAAGAAGCCAAGCCGACTCATGCGCCTTCGGGGAGGCGGTGCCACCCCCAAGGCTTCTTAGCCACGCGTCCACGTCCTCGTCGCGGCAATGGCCACAACAAAGCGTTGATGCCTCCGGGGCCCCCGATCTGGTGCATTTGCGCCGCCCGGCGCCCGGGGGCTGCCCGGTTTGTATAAGTGCCATACGGATATTAGCATCCGAAACTCTCTTCGTCAACCCTCGCGGCGCAGAATTTCCAGGCGTCCTCAAGGACGACTTTCCCTTGGCATTCCATGACGGGGCACACTCCGCACGCAACCGTCACAACTGGTGAGGCAAATCTCCAAGCTCCCCGCTGGATTTTCCAGCACCCTGCCAGCGCCCCTTCCGCCGGAAGACCTCTGCCTAGGCCGCGATGGGCGCGCTCATATTCTCGACGATGGCCGCCCCAAACTCGCTCGTCTTGAGTTTCGTCGCGCCTTCCATCAGCCGGTGAAGGTCATAAGTCACCCGCTTCTGCCGGATCGTCTCGGTAATGCCCACCTCGATGAGGTCGGAGGCCTCCTTCCACCCCATGTGCCGGAGCATCATCGAACCGGAGAGGATCAGGCTGGATGGATTCACCATGTCCTGCCCGGCATACTTCGGGGCGGTGCCGTGCGTTGCCTCGAACACGGCGTGCTCGTCGCCGATGTTGCCGCCCGGCGCCATGCCGAGTCCGCCCACCTGGGCGGCGCAGGCATCCGAGAGGTAGTCGCCGTTCAAGTTCGGGGTCGCGATCACGTCGTACTCGTCGGGCCGGAGGAGCACCTGTTGGAACATTGAGTCGGCGATGCGGTCTTTCACTACGACTTTTCCCGGCGGCGGGCTTGCGCCGGCCTCCGCCTCCGTCACGCAGGCGTCGGCGAACTCTTCCTTGACCAGTTCATAGCCCCAGTCCCGGAACGCGCCTTCGGTGAACTTCATGATGTTGCCTTTGTGGACGAGGGTGACGCTCTTGCGGCCGTTCTCGAGCGCATACTGGATCGCCCGGCGAATGAGCCGCTTGGTGCCCGTGACGCTGATGGGTTTGACGCCAATGCCGGAGTCGGGGCGGATCTTCGTTCCCATTTCGCTGTTCAGGAAGTCGATGACCTTCTTGACCTCCGCCGTCCCCTGGCGCCACTCGATGCCCGCGTACACGTCCTCGGTGTTCTCCCGGAAGATCACGACGTCGAGCCGTTCGGGGTGCTTCATAGGGGAGGGCACGCCGGGGTAGTACCGGACGGGCCGCATACAAACGTACAAGGTCATCAGTTGCCGCAAGGAGACGTTCAGGCTGCGAATGCCCCCGCCGACGGGAGTTGTCAGCGGGCCTTTGATGGCCACGTGCAGGTCGCGGATCGCGTCGAGGGTTCCTTCAGGAAGCCAACTACTGAACAGCTTGTGGGCCTTCTCTCCGGCAAACACCTCGTACCAGGCGATCTTGCGGCGTCCGCCGTAAGCGATGGCGACCGCCTGGTCGAACACCATTTGGGCGGCCCGCCAGATGTCCGGGCCCGTCCCGTCGCCTTCAATGAACGGAAGGATCGGCTTGTCCGGCACCACCAGCTTGCCGTCCCGCACCTGGATCGGCTCACCGTCGCTGGGGACCGGCCGGTTGTTGTAGGATTCCATGGTTCCTCCAATGAATCAGGGCCGCTGTCTTGCTTGCGATCTCGGCCCGAGTTGGGCTGCTCAACTCGCGTGCCCGACTCCGCATGGATTGTAGCGCAAAACGCGCCGAGTGGAACAGGACACCGGGCTCCCCGCCACCGTGCGGAATCTCAGCAACAAGAACTGCCCTTCGAGCACCTTGCCTCTGGGATCGTTGCCGGGTATATTCAGGATGGAACGTTTCTATGCGTGCCGCTGCGGTTCCCGGTTTGCCTGGAACATCGTTGCCGGCGTCCCCTTTATTACAGTGGCCGCGCCGTCCTGCCGGCCACTCGCGCCGCATCTCGGCATCGACCCACACTGTTCTATCCACCAACTCCGGCTGTCCGGCCCCGACCGGCGGCCTGGCAATCAACCCTTTCGGCGGACTGCGAGTCCGCACCATCCGGCTGGCTGCTTAGAGAGACGAACTCATGGAAAACAATGAGACGCTCAGCGTAATCGATAATCGAACCCAAAAATCCTACACGCTGCCCCTTTACAAGGGCAACGTGCGGGCCATGGATCTGCGGCAGATCAAGAAAGACGCTGAAGACTTCGGCGTCATGAGCTACGACCCTGCTTTCATGAACACGGCCTCATGCCAGAGCGCCATCACTTACATCGACGGGGACCGGGGCATCCTGCGTTACCGGGGCTACCCGATCGAAGTGCTGGCGGAGAAGTGCTCGTTTCTTGAGGTCGCCTATCTGCTCCTCCACGGCGAGCTCCCCACCGCGGACGAGCTAAAGGAGTGGGTGGACAAGGTGACCCACCACACGATGATCCACGAGAACATCAAGAAGTTCATGGACGGGT
>CAYZJD010000126.1:0-11181 GCA_964478455.1 uncultured Solibacteraceae bacterium
GTTCTTTGCTCGCCGGTGACGGTTGCGGAAATCTGGCACGGCGCCCGGCCGGGCGAGCATGCGATTCTGGACGCCCTGTTCGGATCTCTTCTTTGCGTGCCGGTCGACCTGGAGGTCGGCCGCCGGGCCGGCGACTATTTGCGGCGCTACGCCAGGAGCCACCACGTCGAGCTCGGAGACGCGCTCATCGCCGCCACCGCGTCGATCCATCGAGCGTCGCTGTGGACACGCAACCGCAAGCACTATCCGATGAGCGACATCGAGTTTTACTGAGCGGCTCCGGTTCGCGGACTGAAGTCCGCGCCGGGAGGCTAACCCGCTGACTCCTCTCGCGGCTTTGGTTTCTTTTCCGGCGGTTTGCCGGCGGCGCGAACGGCGATCACCTTGTTGAGCATGTCGAACCAGAACGGCGCTCCGAGCGAGATGGCCAGCGCGGTCAACAGCCAGCCGAGTAAGTGGCGGTTGAGCGCATTGCTCCACTGACTCCAGCCGCGCGGGAATTCGTCGCGCGGATCATCGGTGCGGACGCCATCCCGCCATCCGAGCGGAATGGCCAGGGTCTGGAGACGGGCCACAGCCTGCTGGTACTTCTGCGAAGCGGCCTCGGTCGCCTCCGCTTGTCTGCGCTCCTCCTCCGCGAATCGTTGCGCCTGGGCCACGAGGGCCGAGCGCACCGCCGGATCGCGCCACAGCGTGTTGGCGATGGCGATCGTGTCGGCGTTCATCCACACGGTCACGATGGCCGCCAGCAGCAGCAGGATCCATTGCGTGCGGCGCTTGTACCAACCCGACACCCGTTCCATCGAGTTGTCGAACCAGGCCTCGACGTTCTTCTTGAATTCCTCGATGTCACCGGCGGCGTCGTCCAGCAACGCCACCAGAGATCTCGCCAGGTGGGTGTCTTTGTGCGCGGCCAGCGCCGCGCGGAGGTTGCCGGAAGTAAGTGGCTGCGCTCCGGCGGACGGCGCCAGCGTATCGAGCAGAGCCAGCGCGAAGGTCCGCGACGGGATGTAGGACGGCCTCGTCTTGAAGGGCAGCTTTTCCCGGTACTTCCTGAACCAGGGTTCATCGCTCAGCCCGGCGATCAGGGGATGGGAGTACACCTTGTTGGCCCAATCTTCGCTCCCCAGGAGCCGCACCACGCCGCGCCACATGGTGGCCGAACGGCGCTTGAGCCAACTGGCGATCAGCTCGCTGGCGGCGGTCACTGCGAGGCTCAACAGCAAGAAGATGAAGATCAGGCCGATGGCGACATCGAGTATCTGAAGGCCGAACATAATCACTCCTTACCTCTGAATCGTCCTTATCTTGGCCCGCTTCCGGCGGTTCCCGGGCGATCACGCTAGCGTCGGCATAACCAGCCAAGCCAGCCAGAAGGCGAACCGCACTCTGAGCATGTGGAAAGTATAATCCAGGGCACGTACAGTCCAAAGCGAAAAGCGGCGGCGGGCCGGCGGGCGGCAAGTCGGCTTGGCAAGTCGGGGAGACTTACCCTACTTGTTCAGGTTGAGCGCTTCGTTGAGCGAGCCCTGGCGGTAACCTTCGAGGTCGAGCGTGACGTAGTGGAAGCCGAGGGGCTTGAAGATCTCCACAAAGCGGCGGGCCATTTCCGGAGCCAGGGCCTTCTCCAGCTCGTCCCTGGCGATTTCGAGGCGGACCAACTCGCCGTGGAAGCGGACGCGGAACTGCCGGAAGCCGAGAGCGCGGATCGCCTCCTCGCCCTGCTCGACGGTCTTTACGTTCTCTATGGTGACGGGCGTGCCGTACGGGATGCGCGAGCTGAGGCACGCCGAGGCGGGCCGGTCCCAGGTGGGCAGGCCGGCCAGGCGCGACAGCTCGCGGATTTCCACCTTCCGCAGGCCCGCTTCAACCAGCGGCGCCTTGACGTGATGGATCCTGGCCGCGTTCTGGCCCGGGCGGTAATCGCCGAGATCATCCACGTTGACGCCGTAGATGATGTGGGCGATGCCGCGCTCGCGACCCAGTTCTTCCAAGCGGTTGAACAGCTCGTCCTTGCAGTGGAAGCAGCGGTCGGGATTGTTGGCGACGTAGTCCGGGTTTTCGAACTCGCGGGTGTCGATGTACTCGTGGCGGAAGCCGAACCGGGCCGCCAGGGCTTCCGCGTCGCGCTTGTGCGACTCGGGGATGGAGGCCGAGTCGGCCGTGACGGCAAAGGCATTGTCGCCGAGCGCCTGGTGCGCGGCCCAGGCAAGATAGGCGGAGTCGGTCCCGCCGGAGTAGGCAACGATCACGCGTCCGAGATCCGCGAGGAGCGCCAGGAGCTTCTGCTCTTTCGCGCGAAGCACGGCGGCGTCGAGCGACTCGGGCGTTGTCAGCCCCACGAGTGTTGCCATAGTCGAATTATAGCGTGGCCGCGGCCGGACGCCTTCGGAAGCGGCCGGAACCGGGCGGAGCGGGGGACCGGTCGCACTCCCGAAGCCGCACGTCATCTGGACGATACCGAGGTGCCCTTCTGGCCGCCCAGCTCGGTCACATGCACCGTGTACCGGCTGTAGTCGTCCGGCGGGAAGGCGGCCAGGATGAGGCGCGCCCGCTGCTCCATCCGCTTCGCTGCCTTCCTCCGTTTTGTTTCGCGGAGGAGCAACGCGTAGTGAGCCAGGCACTGCCCGACCAGGCGATGGTCAGGGCCGAGCTTACGCTCGGCGATCGCGAGCGCGCGCGCAAGCAGCGCCTCCGCGGTCGCGTGCTCCTTGGCGGCGCGCGAGACCGCCGCCAGATTGATGAGCGGTTTGACCAGGTCCGCGTTTTCGGCGCCGAGCGCCCTTTCGCCCGCCTCCAGGCTGCGCTCGAGCAGCGAGCGGGCTTCCGCTTGCCGTCCCTGGCGCCAGCACGCCATCCCGAGGTTGTTCAAAAGTACGGACTGCCTGGCGTCGTCCCGACCGGATTCCACCGCCGGGAGGCGGAGCGCGCGGCGATAGAGTTGTTCCGCTGCCTCGTACTCTCGCTGGCCGTGAAGCGCCGCCCCCAGGTTGTTCAGGATGGCGGCCGTGCCCGGATGGCCGGGGTCCGGCTCCGACTCGCGAAGCTCCAGCGCCCGCCGAAGCGTGCGCTCGGCGCGGCCGTACCGGCGGGTCGCGATGTAAAGTGTCCCGAGGTTATTCAGCGGGCTTGCCTTCGACGGATATCCCGCGCCGCCGGACTGATCCAAAGCTGCTATAGAGCGCAGGTAAAACCGTTCCGCCTCCCTGTAATTGCCCGTGTCCTGATGGAGGGCGCCAAGCTGATTCAGGACTGCCACGCGCCAAGCACCGCCGGTGCCGGTATCGGTTCCCTCCAGCGTGCCTTCGAGGACCTTCGCAGCCTGCGCATGCTCACCCTGCCGCTGAAGCCTTGCGGCCAGGCGCATCGCTTGCTCCCAGGATCTCTTCTCCTCCGCGGAAGCCGTCACGATGGCTGCCGACAACAGCACCGACGTTCGAATGAACGACTGCATCCCCTCCTCCAGCCCCAAACAAGTTCGCGGCCCACGGCTAGCAGATCAGGGCGTGCAGGCCTCATTCACAAATCACGCGCTACTCGCCACGAGCCGGAAACGACGGCATCGACCGCCTCAATTGTAAGAGGCGGTCCCGGGCACGGCCGGGGGAGCAAGGGTTCCCATGTGACTGTTTTCGGTGGACAACGGCTGAAGAATCAGGGGGTTACCACGGAGAATGCGGGCGTGGACAGATCTTGTCACTCGCCGTTCTCAGGGGCCGCGGTGGGTTTGTTTGGTCACAGAGCGGCTTTGGCCGCAACCAAAACATGACAGGAGCATTACGGAAAATCGTCGCGCCCGGCAATGAAAGCTGCGGCTAGTAGTACAGGTCTTCGAACGGCAGGACGCGCAGGAACTCGCCGATGACGAGGTAGCGGCCGGATTCCAACTCGGACGGGTCCAGCTCCCAGGCCTCGTATTCAGGATTGAGCGGCTTCAGAACAATGCGCTCGTGGCGCCAGCCTTCGACGGTTTGGATCTTATGGCTTTCGTACACCTTCACCGTGTACCGGCCGCCCGTTTCGGAAGTTGCCCGGTTCCAGACCAGCAACAGCTTGCCCTGGCGCGAGCCGGCGATCAAGCCGCCCCGGAACACGCAGTGACTGCCGTCCGGGATGCGCGGCTCCATCGACCGGCCGACCACCTGTGCTACGAACATATCGGCGGTAAGGCGGAGGTCCTCCGGCGCCCGAATCCAGCCCTCGGGTTCAACTTCCTGGTCCGCTCCCCACTTGCCGGCAGCGGCCTGTAAAGAGTACACCGGCAGGTGCGTCCGGAAGGGCAGAATTCGAAGCGCTTCTCGGGCCAGGCCCTCCACGTAGCGTTCGTAGAGCCGGCCCAGCGCCTTGGTGAAATCGCCGACGGCAATCTGCCGGCGGTCAGTGATGCGGAGCGCGTTGGACAGCGAGTCCTCGAGCCTTTGGAGGAGCCTGTCGCCGCCGGACTCCCTGGCGGCGGCTTTCAGGTGCGTATCGAGGTGCGCAAGCACCTCGGCGTCTTCCGGATCGGCGATCTCGCGGAAGTCGTCGCGAAGCCGGATGTAAGGCGTGTCGGTTTCCGGATCGAGCAAGAGCACGCCGACAGGGGTCTGCGGACGTCCGGGAAGGGCAGCTTCGAGAACCGAATACTGCGCTGCTCGCACTCGCCCGGTGGTGAGCACACTCATACCCTATCACCAGTAATCGTCGGGAACCAGCGGGTCTTTAGAGGCAAGCGGTCAGCTTGGCCGCCTCGATCAGCATGGTTTGCAGATGTTTGTTCCGCTGCTTGGAGATCGGTCCGCGCTGCTCCTTGTCCGCCGAGTTGCGCTGGGCGCTCGTCAGTCCGCAGTAGCTCACCGCTTGGCGGATCGAGGGAAATCGCTCGGGCTCGCCCACTTCCAACGCCCAGGTCAACGCCACCACTTCGCCCACGCCATCAATGCTCATCAGGCGCTCCACGCGCTCGCGCAACGGCTGGTTCTCCAGTAACGTCCGGATCAGAATTCGCTCCACGCTTTGGAACATCTCCAATGCCCCTCGGCTCAGCTTCAGCATCCGCAGCACCGACGGTGGTGTCTGCTCCAGTTTCCCCAGCAGTTCGTCAAAGTAGGCCTTGCCGTGCAGACGCCGCTTGTTATATTCGGTGCCCGTCTCCATCAGCAGCCCGGCAATCCGATTCTTCAGCCGGATCGCCTGGCGAACCACCAGATTGCGGTAGCGCAACATTCGCCGGAGTTCGCGGATCCACCGCGGCGCCATGTAGCACTCCGGTAAGAGATCGCAGCGCAACAGGTCGGCGATTTTGCCCGCATCCAGCCGATCGTTCTTCTTCTTCGCCGCGGCGATCGCTTTCATCATCAGCGGATGCCCCACCTTCAGGGCTTGCGCATAGGGCCGCAAGTGATCGTAGATCCAACCGGTGAATAAGGTGGCCTCCATGGCCCCCACCCAGGGTGTCCGGCGCGCCTGCGCCCAAGCCGTCAATTCCTTTCGTCGGGCTGCCAGTTGGCCTTCTTCCAGCACCTGCCCGTCGGCAGCCTTGATGCAGAAACTGATGCTCTTCTTGTGGACATCGAATCCGATATAGTCGATAGTAGTCATTGGGTCCTCCTGACTTGGTTTCTCAGCCGGTCTCAGCAGCATTCTTGCTCAACCATCGGGAGGACCCGAGCACCTATTCATTGAAACAGCGGTGGCCGAATTAGGGAGCTGACGGCTGATCGCCGGCCGCTGCAAGCTTACGGATTGAACGGATAGTACCCTTTGCGGGCGCGGACCTTTACGTTCGGCAGGCTCACCTCGACGCGGATCTCGCGGAACTGGCGGGAAACATCCGTTTCCTCGGGAACGTAGCGCAGGATGTACTGGGTGGTCACCTCGCCGGCGGTGGCCGCCACGGCTTTGAAGATGCCGGTGGCAATCGCCGCTGCATACGCTCCGGTGCCGACCTTTAAGGCGTAGTTGCCCTCATCGGACGGCGTCGAGAGGAACCCCGATACGTCCTTGTAGACGCCTTCAAGGGGGTACTCGACGCGGCCGCCCGTCTCTTCGGCCAGCCGGCGCAGGTTCTCGTCGCCCTCGGCGGTGAAGCCGAACGCGACCGTGCTGATGCCGTAAATCGTCACCAGGTTCCGCTGCGCCAGCTCGAGCACTTCCTGAAGCGTTTTCTGGCTGGCGTTGTCGTGCCCGTCGCCGATGATGATCAGCACGCGCCGCGGCTCGATCGGCTCCCCTTCCACCAGGCTGCGCCGGGTGCAGGCCATGTAGATGGCGTCGAACAGCGCCGCGCCGCCGCCGGGCTTGAGCGCCCGAACCTTGTCGGCGATCACCTGTGCGTCGGTGGTGGTGTTGATCTGAAGCTCGGCCTCATTCGCGTACGAAATCAAGTAGCCGCTGAAGCGTTTGTCGCCCGGCAACAGGTTGTAGATCAGCTCTAGAGCCGCCTCCTGGTAGGTCTTCCAATGCAGCCTGGTGGCGTTGCTCAAGTCGAGCAGGAAGCCGACCACGACCGGCTGGTTATGCTCCCGGCTGAAGTAGCGGATGTTCTGTTCCTTGCCCTGGTCGAAGATGCGGAAATCCCTGGCTTCGAGATTGCTGACGAAGCGCCCCTTGTCGTCGGTGACCGTCACCGGGACGATCACCTCGTTTACCTGGATCTGGATTTGGGCGGGCTGCTGGGAAGGCTGAGCCGGCTCCTGCTTCGCGGCCGCGGGCGAAAGCGCCTGGGCCACGAGCAGCGCACCCGTCACCACGCGATACAACATGGAAGCAATCTCTCTATCGATTGTAACGCGCGGTGCGGCGCGCGCCGCTCACCGCTGGACACGTCCCGATCCGCCGCTTTTCAGCAACTGGTTGACCTCGCCGGCGCTGAACCGGTTGAAGTCGCCGGGGATCGAATGCTTGAGGCACGAGGCGGCCACGGCGAACTCGAGCGCCTCCTGGTGCGTCGCGAGCGCCAGCAGCCCGTAGATTAACCCGCCCGCGAAGCAGTCGCCGCCGCCGACGCGGTCCACGATGTGGGTGATCTCGTAGTGGCGGCTGGTCAAAAACTCCCGGCCGTCGTTCAGGCAGGCGGACCAGCCGTTGTGGGACGCGCTCCTGGATTCGCGCAGCGTGATGGCCAGCATCTTTAGGTTGGGGAACCGCGCCATCACCAGCTCGGTCAGCTTCCTGTAATGCGCGACCTCGAGCTTGCCGGCATGAACGTCGGCCTCGCTCGCGATGCCGAGGGCCATCTGGCAATCCTCTTCGTTGGCAATGCCGATATCCACCAGCTTTACCAGCTCGGTCATCACCTCCTGGGCGCTTTTGCCGTACTTCCAGAGATTCTTCCTGTAGTTGAGGTCGCAGGAGACGGTCAGCTCCAGCGAGCGCGCGGCGGCGGCGGCCTCCATCGCCAGGTCGGCCGCGCTCTGGCTCAGCGCCGGCGTAATGCCGGTCACATGGAACCAGCCGGCGCCGTCAAAGGTCTTCTTCCAGTCGATATCACCCGGCTTGGCGAGCGCGATCGCGCTCCGATCGCGGTCATAGACAACCTTTGAAGGCCGCTGGTTCGCCCCCGGCTCAACGAAGTAAATGCCGAAGCGGCCCTTGCCGCGGACGATGTAGGACGGGTCAACCCCGAACCGCCGCATCTCGCCGAGGAAGGCGTCGGCGATGGGGTTGTCCGGCGGCAGCACGGTCATGTAGCGCGCCGGTACGCCGAACCCGGCCAGGGCCACGGCTACGTTGGCCTCGCCGCCGCCGAAGGTGGCGACGAACTGGGGCGATTGCAGGAAGCGCTCGAAGCCCGGCGGCGCCAGGCGGAGCATGATTTCGCCAAACGTGACAACAGGTTTCATGAGGACTGTCTCCTACTCAGGATGATGAAAAACCAAGTGACACTCTCGAAAGTCAAAATCGGTGACAGGCAACGCTGTCCACGCGCCGGGGAGCGCAAGTGCATGATTCCGCGTACTAGCGGCTCGGGACAGCGAAGCCTGCCACCGTTTTTCATCCTCCTACTGGGACTGCGAATTGCCATGGACAGCAACCACCTCGACGGCGAACGATGCGTCGAGAGACGGCAGCCCCTCGAAGGGCAGCATCGTGCTCGCGGGAGGACTGGTCCTGCTGTAGAACTCCGTGCGCACCTTTCGCGCCGTCATCGCAATCGGCGTCGTCAGCGGATAGATCGAGGACATCGCGACGTGCTCGAAGCCCGAGCCCCCTTGCGCCAGCATCCTGCCCAAGCGCTGGAACGCCAGCCGGGCGTCCTCTTCCGTGGTTCCGAATGCCATTTGCCCGGAGGTGAACACGAGCTTCGGGGCGCTGACCAGCGCCACCTGCGAGTAGTACTCCGAGCGCTCGAGGCCGCCGGGATTCAGCAACCGCAGCGGCCCGCCGGCGGGAGCGCGCAGCCGCGCCACCGCCTCGCATTCGACGATCGCCCGCGCCGGCGCCCGCAATACCTGGACAAAGTTCAAGTCAGCTTTCGGGAATTCCGACGCCAGTTTTGTCCGCAACGCCTGCACGTTGTCGAGCGAACTGGTGAAGCAGGTCGCCCGGAGCACATCCTCGGCCTCAAGACCCGCTCCACGTACGGCCGCTCTTAGATCGGCCAGCGACTTCTCGCCCAGCGGTCCAGTAGCCGCGGTCGGCTCCTCGGCCGCCGCCGCTTGTCCGGAGATGAATGCGAGCCCGTGCGGATTCACCGGCTTCCTGGCCACGACGACCGCTTCGAAGACGACTTGCGCTCCCACCAGCGGCAGCCCGCCCACCTGGATCACGCTCACCACCGGCAGCGGCAGCCGCTTCTCGGTGAACGTTTCGCTGACGATGGTCTGCACGCGGCGCATGTCGCCGCTGCCGGCGACAAACGCCCGCAGCTTCACTACCGTTCCGCCGCGCGCCTCGCGGAACAAGTTCTTCAGCGTGTCGCGGATCTGCTGGGTCAGCAGGCCCCTGGCGGTGAGCGGGGTGACGTGAAACTCCAGCCGGTCAGCGTCGGCCACGATCACGCCCGGCAGTTCTTTGGGCAACTCGAGAACCTGGGTGACCGGTTCTTCTTTGTCCTTCTTCTTCTTTTGGGGAGCGGAGACGGCGTGGGCGACGAGGAGCGCCGCCAGCAAAGCAGCCAGGGCGGAGGTGCGCATTGCGTTTCGGAGTAGATTGTATCAAATGCGGGCGGGTCACTCGGGGGTTGCGTTGGTCAGTCCAATATGGCATGATGTGGCTGGTAGCGTCTCGTGTTGCCGCAGCCTCAGCTCGATCCGCACGCCGAGAGCCCGCTGTACAGGCAGCTGTATGAGCATTTCCTTGGCCTGATCCGCAGCGGGAGGCTAGTCCCGGGCGACCGGCTTCCGGCCACGCGAGAATTGGCTGGCTTGCTTGGACTGAACCGGACCACCGTCTCCGCCGCTTACGCCTTGCTTGAGTCCGAAGGTCTTGTCAAGGGCCACGTCGGCCGCGGCAGCTTCGTTTCCGGCGGTTCCGGCGCCACGGCGCCCGGCATCGACTGGGACCGTTTCTTCGACGACTCCGACCGGCAGCCCGGTCCCTCCGCCCCGGCTCTTTCCGCCGACGATGTCATCAGTTTCGCCACCTCGCGGCCGTCCGAGCAACTGTTCCCGCTCGAGGAGTTCCGCGCCACCTGCCGCGAGGTCCTCGCCGGCGCCTCGGCCGCGAGCATCCTTCAGCTCGGCTCGCCCGGCGGCTACGGGCCGCTGCGGGAGTACCTGCTGGCGGAAGCCCGCCGGGCGGGGCTGGCGCGGGCCCACGACGACATCGTGATCACGAACGGCTGCCAGCAGGCGCTCGACCTTCTGGAGCGGGTGCTGGTCCGCCCGGAGGACGCCGTGCTCGTCGAGGATCCCGTCTACCCTGGCCTTCGGAACGTCTTCTCGCGCCGGGCCCGGCTGATCGGCGTGCCCGTTGGCGGGCACGGCCTCGACGTCGAGTACCTGGAGCGCGCGGTGGCGCGCGAGCGCCCGCGCCTTCTCGTTGTCACGCCGAATTTTCAAAACCCGACCGGCACGACGCTTCCGCCGGCCGCACGCCACGCCGTGCTGCGCGCCGCCCGCCAGGCGGGCGCCGTGCTCGTCGAGAACGACATTTACGGGGAGCTGCGCTATGAGGGGGAACACGTTCCGCCGCTGAAGCAGTTGGACGATTCCGGCGATGTGGTTCTGTTGCGCAGCTTCTCGAAGGTTGCCTTCCCGGGGCTGCGCGTCGGCTGGGTGACCGGGCCGCGCACGCTCGTGGCGCGCCTCGAAGAGGCCAAGCAGTGGACCGATCTGCACACGGACCAGCTTTCGCAGGCCGTTCTGCTGCGTTTCGCCGAATCGGGACGGCTGGCGGCGCACCGTGCCCGCATCGTGGCCGCCGGCGCCGAGCGCCTCGCCGCCGCGCTGGCCGCCTGCGAGCGCCGGCTACCGGAGGGCGCGCGGTTCACCCGCCCCGAGGGGGGCATGAATCTCTGGGTGCGGCTGCCCGAGCCGCTGGATGCGGCCGAGCTTCTGCCGCACGCGCAGCGCGAGAACGTGACGTACTTGCCCGGCAGGTTTTTCGAAGTTTCGCGCCACGATCCCGGCGGGCTCCGGCTGAGCTTCGCCGGCCTGGCGCCCGACAAGATCAAGACCGGCATCGCCATTCTCGGCGATGTCTTCGCGAAGGAACTGGAAGGATCGCGGGCCGCGCGCCACGCGCAGCCCGCCATGGTTTAAGCAGGAGGAAGCATGTACCTTGACGATTCATTCCGCGTAAAGGTGGGTCTGGCCGAGATGCTGAAGGGCGGCGTCATTATGGACGTGACCAACGCCGAGCAGGCCACGATCGCTGAGCGCGCCGGCGCCGCCGCCGTGATGGCCCTCGAGCGCGTGCCGGCCGACATCCGCAAGGAAGGGGGCGTCGCCCGCATGGCCCCCATCGGCAAGATCCGCGAGATCATGGAGGCGGTCAGCATCCCGGTGATGGCCAAAGCGCGCATCGGCCACTTCATGGAGGCGCGCATTCTCGAGGCGCTCGAAGTCGATTACATCGACGAGAGCGAGGTGCTGACGCCCGCCGACGAAGAGCACCACATCGACAAGCGGGGCTTCCGCGTGCCGTTCGTCTGCGGCGCGCGCAACCTCGGGGAGGCGCTGCGGCGCATCGGCGAAGGCGCGGCCATGATCCGCACCAAGGGCGAGGCCGGCTCGGGCAACATCGTCGAGGCGGTGC
>CAYZJD010000127.1:0-11065 GCA_964478455.1 uncultured Solibacteraceae bacterium
GGCGCTTTCGCCTGCCAGAAGCTGAATGATGGGCCTTTTTCATCATCCTGCTAGAAGACATAACCCAGGGATACCGACCAGATATGAACTCGGTAGCGAGGCAGGACCGTTCCTAGAAACGCGGCGCCGCCCGCTCCAGCATCCGTCATTCCTGGGAAAAGGACTGCCCTCTCAAGAGCCCCGTCTGTTTCTCGGTACTTTTCATAGGCGTACTCGACACGGTAGGAAACACTGCCGGTCAATGCGTACTTCAAAGAAACCGCCAGGCGCTGGAATCGGTTGCTGAGGTTCGGGTAGTCCTCTGCGCCGGCCAGAAAACCTTCCTCCGCCGGGTTTCCCAGCGCCGTGGTTGCGGTAGAATTCACTCCCTGTGAGAAGCCGTAATAAAGGTCCACCGCCAGCCGATTGCGGAGAAGCCCTGCATTCAGCCCGGCGCCCCAGGTGTGAACCGAGTCCCGGATACTGCTTTCCCAGTCATTGTCGGGAGAATCGTTGGCCGGACCGATGAGGTAAGCGTCAAGCCGCTGCCGGGACCGCAGCGCATATCGAAGCCTCTCGTAGGTGTAATCGGCGAACAGCGAGATGGACGGTGTCACCACATAGGACAGATCGCAGGAAACCGAATCGTTCAAGTCATGGAGATCACCGTAGCGGGACTCCTTGAAAAGGGCCCGGTCGACGGTGTACGCGGCCGAAAGCGTGAGCGAATCAGTGGCCGGCGCCTGCAAGGAGACCATGCCGTAATTGCGAGTTCGCGCGGCCTGGTCCAGTCTTCGGAGTCCTGGAAGCTGCGGCAGCGCAAATACCCCAGTCCCGGCCGGGAAGGAGGCGAGGAAATAGTCAGGATCGTACTGTTCTGGCCGGCGGCGGGAGTGCCGCATCAGGGCCTGCAATCCCCATCCATCCTGGTTCATCCAATCCCAACTGACCCCGCCTGTGTGTTCGTTTGAGCGTTTGACGTCACGGTAGGTGCGGTCCCAGGCCTCCCATTCATAGAACCATCTCGCCGCCGAAGTCTTGCCGGGTTCCCAAATCCAATCCAAGGTGACGTTCTGCTTCCTGTAGGCATAGGGAAGATTCCGGCGGTTGCGTGGAGCGGCCTCGGTGAAGACGGACGGGGAGGAATCGTAGGGCACGTAGCTGGAAAATTGCAGGCTGGGAGTCTCGTTGTCCAGGCGGTAGGAACGGTAGCGGGCGTTGTAGGCAAACTGCTTGCCGACCTTGCCCGTGAGCAGGTAATTCATCATTAAGGTCTGTTTGCTGCCGTTCAAACTGGGGGCCGGCAGAGAGGGGAAGTCCGGTCGGGCCTGAATCGCCGGATCGATGGTGAACGGCATGAAGGCCTCGTTTTGTCGCATCCATCCCGGGGACACGGTCGCCACGATCCTGGCCGAGCGCGTCAACTGGACGGCGCCCGAGAGGCTGAAGGTCTGGGCCGTGTTGTCCGGGGCCAGCGCCCGTCGCCCGGCGCCGCCGGCGCCCGCCCGCCCGCCTGGCTGAAAGAGGCCCGACCATTCCAGGGCTTTCACTTCGTTGTGAAAATGCGAACTCTGCGACGACGCCTGCACCGCCCACCTGGGCTTGGCCACCTCGGCGCTCGCCTTCACACCGTTGGTCCGGTACTGAACGGGCTCCGGCAGTTCCACCACCGTGAACCCCAGAGTGTTCCCACTGGGACGGTACCCGGTCCGGCGTTCCGGGGAGTACTCCAGGCGAAGGTCCCACGCTTCGCTGGGGGTCACTGTCAGGGCCAGCCCTACGGAATTGCGCTCCAGCGACAGGTTCTGGCGGGGGGCGCCTTGTAAAGCCTGGAATCCCGAGGGCAAGGTGAATTGGCCCGGGCCCGAGCGATCGTAGAAATTTCGGCCGGCGGTGACCACGTTGTGGGAGATGCGGTTCCAGCCGACGGTAACCTTGTACCGGCCGTAGACACCGGCGCCGGCCAGCGCGTGCAAATCTTTTTCGGTGTTCTCCTGAGATCGCAAGTAAACAAACGAGCCGCTGACGGGGAGTTCTGAGCTGAAGTCGAAACTCTTGATGAAAACGCCGGTCGGGATATCCCGATACTCGGAGAACTTCGCGACGGTGGAATCTCCTGAGGTCCTTCTTGCGCCGATCTCCAGGAATGTCCACCCGGGATGAGCGCGGAGCGACAATCGGTCCGCTCCCGCCGGGGAAGCCGCTTGTTTCGGCAGCGTATCCTGCGGATCGGCGGGCTGGGCGCGAAGGGGGTTGCCGCACAGGTACAAGACCACGCAAACGCCGAGGAGCGTTTTCGTCGTCATGCCGCGGCGCCGTCTTTTCATGACAATCCCCGTTCCGTCCGCTACCGGTGGAAGCGCGCTCCCGAAGGGTGATTGGACCCGTGAATCTGGGAGTGGCAGTTGGCGCACCCCAGGTTGTAAATCAAGCGGTTGGCGGCCGGCTGCGGCTGGGTCGAGTGGCCGGCTCGCATGTGGCAGCGCTGGCACAAGCGAGGCGGTCTCATCTTCAACAATGCCGGGTGCACCGATCCGTGAGCCTCATGGCAGATCAGGCAGTCTTCCGCCACCGGCGGGTGTTCCCAAAGGAAGGGCCCTCTCTTTTCCCCATGGCAGCGGTAGCAATTCTCGTTGACCGAATTCTCCACCAGCAGCTTGGGCGTGGCCGTCCCGTGCGGGTTGTGGCAGTCGATGCAGGTCAGTTTGCCTTCCCGCAGCGGCATATGAGAGGAGCGTTGCAGTTGCGCTTTCTGCACCAGATGGCATTGAAGACAGACCTCCACGCTTGTTTGCTTCCGCAACAGGCGCGTCTCCAGCGGCCTCTCCAGGAAGCGCAAGCCGGGTTGCGGGAGGCCCGCCTTTTTGTGCAGGGTGTGGCAATTGGTGCAGGTGATGTTTCTGGATTCATGAGGGCTGCCGCGCCAGTAGAGCCGGTTGCCTCGTTCGTGGCACTTCAAGCAGGCGTTTTCAATGGACTCTGCGGACCCGCCAGTGAACCGGAAGATCAGGTCGCGATCGCCCGACTGCACGTGACCCACACCACTGCCGTGGCAGGCTTCGCACCCCTGTTTGGCCGGTGACTGGGAGAAACGACCCTCGAGCCTGCCGTGCGCGGAACCGGCCCAGGTTTCGTAGTAGTCTCGGTGGCATCGCCGGCAGGTCTCAGGGGCTATAGCCAAATCCTCCGCGCCAGGTGCCGGCCTCTGCGCCGCCTGAACGATCAGGCCCGCTAAGCAGAGGCCGCACGGCAGCAAGCCGATCCGGCAACATCCCCTGATCAGCCGCCGCACTGGCACACACATGGCGCTCGTGGACGGTGAAAAGCACCTGCGGTTCCATCCGCACGGAAACACGCCGTGGAACCAGGCTATGCCTGCAACTAATTCATTTACCAGGAGTTAGACGATGACCGGGAAGTCGTGGCCACTGCCCTAGGACAGCGCGGCCCTGGCTTCCGAAACGACTTTGTCACAGTCCGCGACGCCCTATGTGTCGTCGGCCGCCAAGGACCAGGCTCGAAAACGAGCAGTCGCGGGTCCGAGCGGGTGTTGCAGCTTTGTCACACCCGTCTGGACTTCAACTCTGGTCCGGTGCCGCCTGCGGGCGGTAGGCACGCGAGTCGACCCCGTACTTGCGCAAAAGGCGGTGGAAGGCAGCCCGATCCATGCCGGCGATCCGGGCCGCTTCCGTGACGTTCCCCCGCGTGCGAGTCAGCAGTTCCGCGATGCTCTGGCGTTCGAAGTTTTCCACGTTTCTCCGCTTCTCCTGGCGAAAAGCCGCTGGCACGTCTCGTGACTTTCGCAGAAGTTCCTCCGGAAGATCCAGCGGAGAGATGTATTCCTCACCGGTAATCGAAACGGCGCGTTCGACCACATTGCGGAGCTCGCGCACGTTTCCGGGCCAGGAATACTGCTCCAGCACGAGCAGTGTCGCCGACGACATGCCAAGAACCCTGGCTTTCGCCCGCCGGGCGCAGGCGTGCAAGAAGTGGCTGGCCAGCGGGGGGATGTCCCCGGCCCGTTCTCTTAAAGGCGGCAGCCGGATCGCCAGCACGTTCAGCCGGTAATACAGGTCATCGCGGAACTTCTGTGTGGCGACCATCTCATCCAGCTTCTGACGCGTTGCCGCCATGATCCGGATGTCGAGGCCGACAAACTCGCCCCCCCCAACGCGTCGGATTTGCCTTTCTTCCAGGCTGCGCAGAAGCTTCGCTTGAGTGGAGAGACTCAATTCCCCCACCTCGTCCAGGAACAGCGTGCCACCGTTGGCTAGCTCCAGAAGCCCTCGTTGCAGAGTCACCGCCCCGGTGAAGGCGCCCCGCTCGTGACCGAACAACTCGCTTTCCAGCAGCGGCTCGGGCAGGGCGGCACAGTCGACGGGAATGAAGGGTTTGGCGGCCCGCAGGCTGTTGGCATGGATGGCCTTCGCCAGCATCTCTTTGCCTGTGCCTGTTTCACCCACTAGAAGGACGCTGGCGTCACCCTGCGCGGCGCATGCGGCGCTGCGCAGCATTTCCTTCACCGGTTCGCTCGCGCCTACGATGGCGCTGAAATCCATCGTGGCTGCCCTGCCCGCGACCGATGCTTCCTGCTGCGACATCCGCGCCCGGTGTTCACAGGCCCGCTGGAGGATCGTCCGGAGTTCCTCGGTGGTGAAGGGCTTGCGCAAGTAGTCGAACGCTCCGGCACGAGTGGCTTCGATGGCCGTGTCGATGGTCGCATACGCGGTGATCAGGATGACGACAGTTTCCGGACCGAGGCTCTTGATCGACCGCAGCAGGGCCAGGCCGTCCATCTCGGCCATCTTCAAATCGGTCAGCACGATTGGGGGGCGGGACTGCCGGAAGACCTCTAGGCCGAGCCTGCCCGAGCTGGCCTTCAAGCAGCAATAGCCGAGGCGCCTGAGAATCGCGGCGCAATCGTCAACGAAATCGGCTTCGTCATCGATCAGCAGAATGCAGACGCTGCCGCTTGTTCCCGGCTGCTGTCCGATGGCCATCGTCTTTCGGCCCTATGATATAATTTTTGACCTGGGTGAAGGGGGGCGTTTCTCGCCTTTCAGCGACGGACAGATTGTTTGCGGCCTTGCGCCTGGCCACCATCGCGGTGGGCGTCGCGTGGCTCCTGGTCGCGCCGCATCTGCCGCACCGCGCCCGGCTCGCCGGGCTGTTGACCGCCTCCGTAATCTATACCTTCTTCATCTACTACTTGATTCTGCGGGCCCGCTGGCCCGTCGCCCGCATTTACCTTGTCACCGCTTTCGTCGACCTGTTCTTTCTGTTCGGCTTGGTCCAGTGGGCGGGCGCAGCGAGCGGCGTCTTTGTCCTCGGCTTTTACCTGCTGGTGGCGCTCCACAGCTTCTACTTTGGACGGCAAGTCGGAATCCTGGTCGCCGCCATCGCATCCCTGTTGTTGCTTTTAGCTGGTCTGGACACGTCTCCGCCAGAGCCGTGGTTTCATTCCCTGGCGCAAGTTGGCTTTCTGTTTGCCACCGCATGGTCCACCAGTCTGCTGGCCGATCGGGAAAGGCTGGCCAGGCAACGGGCCGAAGAACTGCTGGCGGAACTGAAAAATACCACCCGCATACTGGAACAGGCCCAAAAGATGGCTCTGATCGGGAGGCTCACCGCCGGGATTGCGCATGAGATCAACAACCCGGCGGCGGTGGTCCTAACCAGGCTGGAGCGCATGCTGCTGGCCGCGGAAGAAAACGGCTACTCCGCCGCACTGAAGCAGGATCTGGAAACTTTGCGAAATCACGCGCGACGCGTGGCCGGTGTCGTGCAGAAGATGCTTACTTACTCCAGATCTGACTCTTCGGGATTCTCGCCCCTGGATATCAATGAAGTGATCCAGCAGAGCATCCCGCTGATTGAGCACCGCCTGAAAAACCGCCATCTGACCCTGAACCTCAACCTGCTTCACCGTTTGCCCCGGGTTTACGGCAATACCAACCGGCTCGAGGAAGTGTTCGTGAATCTGCTCACGAATGCCATGGACGCTTCCTCACCCGGGGGACAGATCTACATCGTGAGCACCATCAGCGGAGGCCAGGATAAAGAGGTGCAGGTCTTCGTAGCCGACGGCGGAGAGGGGATCCCGCCGGAAAACCTGGACAAGATCTTCGAACCCTTCTTTACGACCAAGCCTCCCGGCGAGGGTACCGGCCTCGGCTTGTACATCACCTACCAGATCCTGAACGACCACCGGGCTTCCGTTTCCATAGACAGCCAACCTGGAAAAGGAACTACTGTTTCCATCCGCTTTCCTCTACTGAAGGACGTTCTTCCTTGCAGCCCGGCGCCGGGTGGGACGGGGTCGGGCCGCCCTCGCCCATCCTGACAGTTAGTCGTATTTGAAGCTGACCCACGCCACCTTTGCCTGTTTTGTCGGCGGTGTCCCGATCCCTTCGAAACCAGCAAAGCGCAGAGGCTGAGTTCAGGGCCGGGAGGCTTTTCTGCCAATGCTTTCGTCGTGGATTTCCAACGAAGGGGCTGTTTCGTTACGAGTCCCGGGTCCCCGGAGTGGAGAACGTTCGAGGGTTGAGAGAAGGGCCACCGTGTCAATTTCGGGAAGCTCATAGTGCGATCCTCCTTGGCAAGCCTCGCCGCACGCCCGCTCCTCGAAGTCATCCTTTGCCGCTTGGGGCCGGCATTCCTTCGTGTTGGATGGAGAACCCTCGGCGGCGGCCCACACTGCCCGCCTCCACTGGGATTGCACAATTTCGAACTCCGCCCGGGTATATATTTGACAGGACCGATTCTATGAATCGGCCCGACGACACCAGATAGCGGGGAGGACGCACGGCGGAACTCGTTGTGGGTGGCGGTCACACGGACGACTGGCCACGCGAGTTTCGGAATCTTTGGCGCCCCCGCTGACCCCATCGCGCACCCGACCCAAGCCCTCCTTCCAGAGTGGAGAGAACCTTGGCACAAGATGTGATTACCGACTTGGCTCGGCTCCTGGCCGCCGCCCACGAGCGGCTACAAGCGCCTCAGGCATCTCGATGAAGAGAAATCGGCCGAAGACCGCGACGATCGACTTGATAGTGCCGCCGAGCCGAGCGTTCATGTAGATCATCGGCGCCTGGGCGCCATCAAAGAGCACGCGCGTGTCTCCGACGAAACGGGGCAAATAACCCGCAGCGTCGTAGCTTGCCAGGGCGAGCGCCGGCGAGCCGAAGCCCGCGCCGAAGATGGTGACGATTTCGCCCGGCGTCACCGCTCCGCCGACGTAGCTGGCGGCGTTGACCACGCCCTCAGCCGTGATGGTTCCCGGAGCCAGTCTTCCGATGACCGCATAGTTGGGGGCCGGGTCGCGGACAGCGGTCAGCGACGCGGTCTGGATCCGACCGCCCAGGGTCGCTTCGACATCGTACTCTCCGAGAAAGCCCCGTGTCCGGTAGATGCCGTCCTCACCTGTGACGCCTTCCACATCGGTCCACCATTCCCTGAAGACGAGCTCCTTGTACGCTTCGCCGTTCGGCTTGATGCTCCAATTGCGGCGGAACATGGCCCCGCTCGGCAGCCAGTGGCGCCCCTCCCAGAATCCCCACATCAGGAAGCCGGTAACGGAAGGATGGCTGAACACGGCGGTCATGAAATCCCGGGTGTATTGTGCTTGCGCATCCTCGTCCGCGATGTTGATGTCGAACTCCGTCACCTAGAGCTCCTTGCCGAACTGCGCAAAGCGGTCAAGAATTTCCAGGACCCGCTCTGGAGACGTGAGGTTCGCCCCGAAGTGACATTGCAAGCCGATGCCGTCGATGGGTCCACCGTTGTCGAGGATCAACCGGATCGTGTCGTGGTAAAAGTTCTGATGGCGGATGTCCCAGCCGCTGGCTTCGACGATGTTGAAATCGTTGATGTACAGCTTGACGGCCGGGTCGGTTTCGCGGGCCCTCTTGAACCACTCCGCCATTTCCGCGTCCCCCAGAATCACCTGTACGTCTTTGCTCGTATAGGGCTCATTGAGCACATCCCACTCCGTGACTTTGCCCCTGGTCCAGGTCATGACCTCATGGATGTGGTTGTTGATCCGCTCGCGCAGCGCCCCCGGGTTGCCGAAGAGCGATACCACGTCCGGCGGCAAGTTGTTGCGGTCCGGCCAGATGACGTTGTGACCGCGAATGTCGGTGATGCCGTAAGCGGGAAGCCAGTCGAGCGCGTAGGCGGCGAAGGAGCGGCTCCACGTTTCCCAGAATGGCCACTTCAGGTCGTTTTCGAGCACCACCTTGTTGAATAATTCCAGGATCGTCCGGCGGTACATCTCGCCGTCCGCCGAGTTGTCCATCAGCCCTTCGCCTGCTACCGCGCTGCCGAACCCAAAGGCATGCCGCTTCATCCGGACGCGGACGGGAGCGTTCCTCACGGACCTGCCTTCCTCGTCACGGACCACGACCACGATGTCCGCCTTGCGAATCTCCTCGATGCGTTCGCGAGCGGCAGCGCGCCACGGCGCCCCGGGCGAATGCCCCTCGTACGGGGAGTTCTCCAGGTTGAGCTGCGAGTAAGGGTAGTTCGGCCCGTAGTTCAGAACAGACAACCCGCCGATCTCGATCTCCTGCGGGTCGAAGGTGACCCAGAAGCTGATGTTGTAGCCTTCGCTGCCGGCCGTCGAATAGGTCTCGACCATCGTGAACGGGATCTCGATCTTCTTCCACTCCGTGCCCGCGCCCGCTGTCCACTCGGCGGATTTCGTCCACGGCTCCTTCCCCTTCTCGACAACAAGCGTGGTGAGGCCAACGCCAGATTGCGAAGTCACGGTGCGCATCCAGAATGTCGCCAGGATGGTGTCGCCCCGCTTCACCGGCAGCGTGTCGAAGCAGCGGATGCGGATGTCCCACGGATTGGCCGAGAGCCAGGGGGTGCGGATGCGCCAGGCGCGGGTGAACGGCATGCCGTCCACGCCGATGATCGCGAGGCTTGAAGCAGGCGCGCCGTGCATCGAGAAACAGGCGAAGGGATCGCCACGGATGATCGAAACCGGCTGCTGCGGCAAACCGGGCACTGCGAGAAGCGCAGCCAGTAGACCGAGGCGTGACATCAAGTCCTATTCTTTCGCCGCCGTCCGCCCGCCCGCTTGCGCCACGGCCGCGCGGGTTGCACGGAGCGTCTGCTCAAGCGACTCCTTCGGCAGGTCGCGAACGATCGGGAGGATGAGCCAGCCGAGGCCTGCGGGCACGTCGCGCGTCAGCGACACTGCTTCGCACTCGACGTAAACGCCGCCGTCCCGCTCATCAAAGCGCCAGTAAGAGTACAGCCGCCAGAGAAAGCCGTGATCGTGGCCAGCCGGCAACTCGCGCTCGTCCGCCGAGCCCGCCTTCTCCACCTCGGCGATGCGGGTGCTGTAAGAGCGGCTCACCCAGCGGGTTTGGCCGGCGGGGGTGTAACGCACGTCGTGCTCGGTGTTCAGGACCACGGTGATGACTTTCTTCTTCCTCAGGCGCAGCAACACCTTGTAGTCGTTGCCGTTGCGGCTTAGGAGCCGGGAGCCGGTGACTTCCGGACGGTAGACGCTCCGGTGGTTGTCGTAGTCCTGCACCAGCCGCAGAACGCCGGGGAGCGAGGCGCCGCGCAGGAAAACGGCGCCGATCCAGTCGTGGATCAGACCGCCCGCCGGTTGCATGCTGGCCGGGACTTGTTGAATCAGCACCTCGCCGCGAAGCAAGTCCGCGCGCCGCTCGGGGGACTCGTCCGCCCACAGAAAACTCCGCCGCCCGTTCAGCCGGTCCTCAACCTTGGCTTCGACTCCTCGAATGTAGACGTCAAAAGCGTTCCGGGCCTCCGGCGTAAGTCTGGCGAGAACGAGACTCTGTCCCGCCGCGAGCCGCGGAACGAGGAATAGCAGGGGGGCGAGGCGCGCGATCCAACTCATTACGTGGCAATCCTCCTGCTGTAGTACCAGACGTGCGAGTATCCGTGCAAAGAGACGAATTCGCGGCATCAACCGGCCTGGCGGCCAATACGCAGGAGAATCAACGACTTAGATTCAAGGAGGCGGGCCGGGAGCAGGTGAGCCTGCTGTCAGGTTTGGAGAAGAGGTGTCTGGTTTACCTGGCACTTCGCACACCTCCGTGGATCAAGCCTGACCACCTGACGGCCCTCGGGATCGCGGCGCAACTGGCCGTCGGGCTGAGCTACTGGTACGCGAGCCGGAGCAAAGCCGGACTGGTTCTCGCATCCATCTTCATCGCGCTGAACTGGCTGGGCGACAGCCTGGATGGCACGCTGGCGCGGGTGCGTGACAAGCAGCGGCCGAGGTACGGCTTTTACGTCGATCACGTGATCGATACCTTCGGCGCGTTGTTTCTCCTGGGTGGCCTGGCGCTTTCCGGTTACATCGGCGCGTGGGTGGCGGCTGGAGTGCTGATCGCGTTCTACATGCTGTCGATCGAGACGTACCTGGCGACGTATACCGTCGGCACATTTCAACTCTCCCGCTGGAAGTTCAGTCCGACGGAGCTGCGGGTTCTGCTGATCCTGGGCAACGCCACGCTGGCCTTCCGGCCCGTTGTGAACCTGTTCGGCAGTCACTTCCGGCTGTTCGACGTGGGCGGCGCGATTGCCATCGCCGGCATGGCGGCGATGCTGCTTTACGCGGTGGCGAGGCACACGGCCTGCCTGTACCGGGCCGAACGGGTGTCATGAGCGGGTGGCGTGCACAGCCCGGCCTCGGCAGCCGGTGGTTGCGGTTCAATGCCGTCGGCGGCCTCGGTGTCATTGTGCAGCTTGGGGTGCTGGCGATCGCCCGGGACGGAGCCGGGTTGCACTACCTGGCGGCCACGGCCATCGCGGTGGAGGCGGCCATCCTCCACAACTTTCTGTGGCATGAGAGATGGACCTGGGCGGACCGCACAAACGGGCGCCCCGGCCTCCGGCGTGCCGTCGCGCGGTTGCTGAAGTTCAACGTCAGTACAGGCATGGTTTCCATCGGCGCCAACGTCCTGCTGATGCGGCTGTTGGCGGGCCAGCTCGGCGTGCACTACCTGCCGGCAAACGTCGCCACAATCGCCGCTTGCTCGCTGGCCAACTTCATTGCCGGCGACCGGTTCGCATTCAGCGCGTCTCGGAAGGACTCGCC
>CAYZJD010000128.1:0-11053 GCA_964478455.1 uncultured Solibacteraceae bacterium
ATCTGCCGCCGGAGTTGCTCTACCGTCGCCGGTTCGCTCTGTTTCACGATCTCGTAGCTGGCTCCCGAAGCCTTCTCGAAATAGAAGAACCCGCGCTGGTTGCCAACGGGAATCACCGACACCAGCCCCCATCCCATTGCCGTCACGGACTCCAGGAGTTGACGGAGTTCCTCTTCGGCAGACGCCTTCCAATCGAACACTGCGAAGTCGGGAGCTTCCGGAGGCAAAGGACTGGGGACTGGCACCGGCGGCGGTACCGGCCCAGGACTAGGGACGGGCACCGGGCCGCCTCCCAAGCGAATCATCAGGGTTTGCAGCGCGCCTGGCTTCACCTGCACCCGGTCCACCACCTCTGTACGAAACCCTGCGGCATCCACCTTCACCTGGTACTCCCCAACTGCCAGCCCACTCACGACGAACCGCCCCTGGCTATCGGTCACCGTCCGCCTCTCCACGCCGGTCGTTAGATTGCGCAGTGTGACAGTGGCGTTCGGCACCACCGCTCCGCTCGCGTCTTCCACCTGCCCGGTCAGTTGGGTCGTTACCGGTGACGGCGTGGGAGTCGGTACCGGCTCTTGAGCGCGGGCCTCGCTTGCACTCCCCCACGACAAACCCAACAACACGGCCGCGACGGCCGCGCGTCGGCCTGCTGAGAATCTGAACTGCATAGCTCACCTCCGTTCCGAGGCTCTACCACCTCTTCAATCCCTTCTGTCCAATGTCACGCCGGCAGTGCATCCCGTCGAAATGGATGAGTTCGACCGCGGCGTAGGCACGCTCGATGGCCTGGGGCAACGTCTCCGCGGCCGCGGTCACATCCAGCACTCGGCCGCCCGAGGTGACGAGGTTCCCGTCAACCATCTTCGTCCCGGCGTGGAACACGGTCGCGCCAAGCTGCTCCGCCTCATCGATGCCGTGAATGACGTTGCCCGTCTTTGGCGTTCCCGGATACCCCTCCGATGCCAGAACCACGCACACCGACGGCCCCGGCTTCCACTTGAGCGACACGCCGCCGAGTTCACCATGCGCGGCGGCCGACAGCACCTCGGCGAAATCGCAGTCCAGGCTCGTCATCAGCGGCTGCGTCTCCGGGTCTCCAGAGCGCACGTTGAACTCGAGCACTTTCGGCCCGTCCGCCGTCATCATCAGGCCGGCGTAGAGAAAGCCGGCGAAGGGACAACCTTCGGAGTTCATCCCGTCGATGACCGGGCGGATCACGCGATCCATCACGAACGCGGTCTGCTCCGGCGTCAGAATTCGCCGGTCGCAGTAGGCGCCCATGCCGCCCGTATTCGGTCCGCGATCGCCGTCGAACACAGGCTTGTGGTCCTGCGTCGGCGCGAGGGCCACGACGTTCCTCCCGTCGCTCAGCACGATAAAGCTGACTTCCTCCCCGACCAAGCACTCCTCGATCACGAGCTTCCTTCCCGCATCGCCCACAAGCTGTCCGGCGAGGAGCCCCTCGGCGGCCGACTCCGCTTCCCGCATGTCCCGCGCGACGATGACTCCCTTGCCCGCCGCAAGACCATCCGCCTTCAGCACGACCGGGCAGCCGAACCGTTTCAGCGCCGTCTTCGCGTCCACTACGTTGTCGACTTTGACGAACTCGGCCGTGGGCACGCCGAACCGCTTCATCGCTTCTTTGGCGAAGATCTTGCTCCCTTCGAGCCGCGCCGCCGCGGCTGACGGGCCTACGATCTTCAGCCCGCGGGCGCGGAACGCGTCCGCCACGCCATCGACGAGCGGCGCCTCCGGTCCAACGACGGTGAGATCCGCGCCTACGGCCTCGGCGACCGCGAGGAAGCCCGCCGGGCCGCTCTGCGGCGGTTTGAGGCACTCCGCCACCAGCGCCATGCCGGGATTGCCCGGCGCGGCGTACAGCTTCTTCACCGCCGCACTCTGCGCCAGCCGCCACACGATTGCATGTTCTCTGCCGCCACTGCCGATCACGAAGACGTTCACGCCGGTTTCTCCAGTTCGCGTCGATCTCTTAGAATAGAACCAAATAGCCGGCGCGATCAGCCGCCGGCGCACCACACAGCGTTTCATGCCCGCACAACAGCGCGAGTTGAGGTACGACGTCGTCGTCATCGGCGCCGGCCACGCCGGCTGCGAAGCCGCCCGCGCCTGCGCGCGCCTCGGCCTGCGCACGGCGATGGTGACGATGAATCTCGACCTCATCGCGCAGATGTCCTGCAACCCGGCGGTCGGCGGCATCGCCAAGGGCCACCTGGTTCGCGAAGTGGACGCGCTCGGCGGCGTCATGGCTGAGGTGACCGACGCCGTAGGGATTCAGTTCCGCCTGCTGAACACCTCGCGCGGGCCGGCGGTCTGGTCGCCGCGCGCGCAGTGCGACAAGAAGAGTTACCGCATCCGCATGCGCGAGGCGCTGGAACAGGAGCCGGACCTGCGCATTCTGCAAGCCGAGGTGGGCGCCCTCCTCATCGACGATGGATCGCCGCGCCGCGTCCGGGGCGTCCAGTTGCGCGACGGCCGCTCGATCGCGAGCGGCGCCGTGGTAGTGACCACCGGCACCTTCCTGAACGGGCTGGCCCACATAGGCGAGCACACTTACACTTGCGGCCGTTCGGGCGAGGCGCCTTCCCAGCTCCTCGGCAACCAGCTCCGCACGCTCGGCCTCCAGTGGACCCGCCTCAAGACCGGCACGCCGCCGCGGCTCGACGGCCGGACCATCGACTGGTCGCGCTTCGAGCCCCAGCCCGGCGATCCCGAGCCGACGCCGTTCTCGTTCCTTACCGAGAAGATCGATCAGCCGCAGATCCACTGCCACATCGCTTACACCACGGACGAGACGCACCGCGTCCTGCGCGAGAACATCCACCGCTCGCCCCTTTACAGCGGCCAGATCGAGGGCATCGGGCCACGCTACTGCCCGTCCATCGAGGACAAGGTGGTCAAGTTCCCCGACAAGATGCGGCACCAGATCTTTCTCGAGCCCGAGGGCCTGGACACTTACGAGGTGTATGTCAACGGCATGTCCACCAGCATGCCCATTGACGTGCAGGAAGCGATGGTGGCCTCCATCCCGGGCCTGGAGAACGCCGATATGATCCGGCCCGGTTACGCCATCGAGTACGACGCGGTGGATCCGCGCGAACTGGACCACACGCTCGAAGTGAAGTCCATTCGCGGTCTGTTTCTCGCGGGGCAGATCAACGCCACCTCGGGTTACGAGGAGGCGGCATGCCAGGGCATCATCGCCGGGCTGAACGCCGCTTGCCTGCTCAGCGGCAAGGACCCCGTGATCCTCGGCCGCACGGACGGCTACACCGGCATCCTCATCGACGACCTCATCACCAAGGGCGCCGACGAGCCCTACCGCATGTTCACGTCGCGGGCGGAGTTCCGCCTCCACCTCCGGATCGACAACGCCGACGAGCGCCTCACTCCCATCGGCCGGCGCGCCGGCCTCGTCCGCGACGACCGCTGGAACCTTTATCTCAAGAAGCGGGAGCACAAAGAGCGACTGAAGACGCTGGTTGAGAAGACGCGCGTGGACCGGGCCCTCTTTCCCGCTATTGAGTTGCCGGCGGATGAGCGGCCCACGCTCGCACAATGGCTCAAGCGCCCCGAGGCCCGCATCCAGGCGCTAAGTGACTGGGCCGCCGCCCAGCTTGGCGAGGCGCCGGCGCGCGGCGTACTCATGACGCTCGAAACGGAGATTAAGTACGAAGGTTACCTCGCGCAGCAGGAGCGCCAGGTTGAGCGCCTCAAGGAGGCCGACGCCCGCCGCATCCCGCCGGGCTTTTCCTACGCCGAGATCCCCGGCCTCTCCCGGGAAATCCGCGAGAAGCTCGGCCGCGTGCGACCGGTAACACTCGGCCAGGCCTCGCGCATTCCGGGCGTTACCCCCGCCGCGATCGCGGTGCTGGATGTTTATCTGAACCTCGCGAGCCGGTGAGTTCACAGCCGGGACGGCGCCACCTACCCCTGCGTGGCCACCTTCAACCGCCTTGCCAGCGTCACCGACCCGCTGAATCATCTCACCACCTTCGGCTACGACCTGGAAGGCAACCTGACCAGCCTTCAGGGACCCATCCCGAGCATCCCGCCCACCACTTTGACTTACAACGGCGCCGGCCAGCCGCTCTCGCTGACCGACCCGCTCGGCAAGAGCTGGCAGTTCGGCTACAGCGGCGGCGACCTGACTTCGGTCACTGACCCGCTGTTGCGGACCACCACCCGGGTGTCGGATTACGCCGGCCGGCTGGGCAGCGTCACCAACCCGCTCGGGCAGGCGAGCTTCTTCGAATACGACCCGCTGAACCGGCTGCTGTCCCGCGCGGAGCAAATCCGCCCGTTCATTGCTGCGTTCGCGCCAGTACAAGACCGGGGAGCCAATTCTTGGGCCCTCAGAAACGCGACATTCCAACCAACCACTGCCTCGTTTGTTGACAACCTCGTTGCCCAAGGACACTTCAGTCCAGGTCCATAGAGGCCCTCAGGCCACTCTCCACATCCGAGAGGAGTTCGACAGGCAGCGCGCCTATCCGCTTGGTGAGTTTTGCGCGGTCGAGCGTGGTGACCTGATGGCACACGGCGACGCTCGCCTTCGATAACCCTGCTGCACCGGCCGGGAGCGCAACCACGGTGGGCCCGCGCTTGGCCTGCAACACGGAGCTCGATACGGGAACTACGATGACCGACATCCAGCCTGGGGTTTGGTTGAAGGCGTCATGGGACACGACTACAACAGGACGACGTCCTGTTTGCTCAGACCCTGACCTCGGCCCCAGATCGGCCCAGTAGACCTCTCCGCGCCTCATTTCCGCACTTGGCCGGCCTTCACGAGATGTTCGACTCCGGCTGACTCCAGTTCACGATCGAGATCGAGATCCGTGCCGGCCATTTCTGCCGCGTAGGCCGCGATGGCGTCGTGCCTCGCCTTCCGCGCCCGGTCCCGGAGCCACGTGTCAATGGCTTCGCGGGCAAGCGCCGTAGCTGGCACCTGCGCCCGCTCGGCCTCTGCCCTGAGCAGCGCATAGGCTTGCTCCGGCAGCGGCAAATGGAAGTTCTTCATGTTGCCCTCTCTCTTTAGTATGCCATATGGCTATGGCCGGATTCTATGACATGAATCGATGGCAAGAGCTCGTGCACCCGTGACGAGGTGGTTGATAACCTCGTCTCCCGGGGAGTGAATCGCTTCGAGAGCTTGTCCGGTCCGAGGTTTGGATGCTTGTAGACAGGGTGGCCAAGTAGCGGGCCTGCAATTCACACCCTCAGCGCGAGAAGAGCGAGAGCAGGCCGCGGCGGGGCCCGGGCCTGGCCGGCATGGCTTCGCTCCCGCAGACTCGCGCGGCCAGCGCTGTGAGGCTCGCGGCAAACTGGCTGTCGGCGGCGACGCTGCGGCCGTCGATCTGGGCGTTCTCGATGGCCGAGTCGTCGCGGGGCACGAGGTACGAGACGGGCAACTGTAAAGCTTTGGCGATGTCTTCCGGATCGAGGCCAACGTCCTTGCGGAAGCGATTGACCACGAGACGGATCGCGGACCGCTGGACGCCGTTGGCCTGGAGGTAGGCGAGCGCGCGCTGCGCGCCGAACAGGGCCGGCAGCTCGCTGGTGGCGACCAGCAGCACTTCGTCGCTCAAGGCGGCCAGGCGCGAGTTCCACTTGCCGTAGGCGGTCCCGCAGTCCAGCACAACCAGCTCGTAGCGGCGGCGGGCATACTCGATGAGCACCGCCGCATCGTGACTCTCGACGGTGGTGTCGGTCGGACTTTCCGGCGCGAGCAGAACGTCCACCCCCTGGTGGGAGGTGACGAGCGCTTTCCAGAGGTCCTGATCGAGGTCGGCGGCGTGCAGCAGGGCGTCGACAAAGCTGTATTGCGACTTCAGTTTCAACAGGAAGGCCACCGGGCTGGTGAGCGGGTCCATGTCGGCGAGAAGGACTCTCTTCGCTCCCTGGCGCCTGGCCTGGCAGGCGAGATTCAGCGCAACGGTGGTAGCCCCGCAGGCGCCCTTCGCCGGAAGGACGGCGATCACCCGGCCCGCCGGGGTCGCTGCGTCCCGCGGAGCGGGATGAAGGTGCAGGATGCGATCAACGACCTGCCGCAGTTGATCCGCCGTGAAGGGCCGCAGCAGGAAGCCGCTCGCGCCCTGGCGCAGGCAGCGCAGCACGAGGTCCGGGTTGTTCTGGCTGACCAGCGCAACCATGGGCATCCGCCCCGCGAGGGCCAACTGCTGGGAGAGAACGCGGAAGGACTGTTCGAGGTCGCTGTCGATGTCAACGAAGCACAGGCGGAACGGAGCGGCGGCGACGAGCTTCTCAAGCTCCCTGGGGTCAGGGTAGACCTTCCAGTGCACAACCCGGGCGACGGCGGTTTCCTTCGCCAGCAATTCGTCCAGCTCGGCGGCCATGCCAAGGTCGGGGCAGATTGCGAGGGCGGTCGGATCGGCGGCGAAAGGTGCCTGGCTTCCCGGCTCCATGGGGATCGCCTTTTGGGCTTCCGTGAACCCATATCGTCGGAAATCAAAGAAAACGTGAGAGGCCGGACCCGGCGGGAAAACTAAAGTTCTTGAAACCGTAGGTGTAAAGAGCCGCTCTGCCGGCATACGGCGGAAGGAACTGATGACAGAACCGTCCCGGAAGATCACTGTGGGCGTGTGCGAGACGCAGCCGGTCACCGCCGAGGGCCTGCGAGCGCTCGTCAGCAGCAGCCCGGAGATGGAGTTTGTGCGCGCGGTCCACTCCCTGCATGGGGGCACGGAAATGGTGCGCAGCCTGCGCCCAGCCGTGGTGCTGGCCGACAAGGCCCTGGGGATTCACGGGCTGCTGCAATGGCTGGTCGAACTGCGGTCGGTGTTGTCACCCACAGCGATCGCGGTGTGGGGGGTCACGATCAGCGAAGAAGAGGCGCTGCGTTTCGTGCAGGCGGGAGCGAAGGGGATACTCCGGAAATCGGCGGAAACGTCGACGGTGCTGGCCTGTCTGCGAGCCGTGGCGGCCGGCGCCACCTGGATGGAGGAAGCGATCTTCCGCGACACGCCGAGGCATGCGCGCGTCGCCCACACGGGTCTCACGCCCCGCGAGCAGCAGGTGTACGAACTCGTGCAGCAGGGACTCAGGAACACCGACATCAGCCGCGAGCTGGGCATTCGTCCCGGCACCGTGAAGATTCATCTGAAGCATATCTTCGAGAAGACGGGCATTCGCGGCCGTTACGGGCTGGCGCTGTCGGGCCTAAAGGACAAGAGCTTCATGGAGGTGGCTCGGGTGTAAGCGCCCAAAATCGGGAAACAGCCCGCACGTTTCCGTGGCGCAGCCGGACGCATGGGCAAGCGCGGGGAAACATGCGGGCTGTCCCCGGTTTTACGTTATCCTGGGGTCGTGCGACGTCTGATCCGGGCCGGGGCGCTCGGGTTGCTGGCCGCGTGTAGTTACGCCCAAGCTCTTTCCCTGTTGGACATCCTGGCGGACGAACAGGACCGTAACTTCCGAGTGCTGCGGGAGCGCGGCGCGCCGCCGCCGTATTTCATTTCTTATGCGGTCAGCGACGTGGAGTCGCGTTTCATCTCGGCGTCCATGGGCGCCTTGCAGGCGAGCAACCCCGGCAGGGTGCGGTACTTCGATGTCTCCGTAAGGGTAGGGAGTCCGAAACTCGACAATTACCACCGCCTCCCGGGAGATTGGCCGCACTTCACCGCGGGCTCACTGCTGCCGCTCGAGGACAAGGAGAATGCGATCCGGCAGCGCGTGTGGCAGGAGACGGATCGCTCCTACCGGCTCGCGGCGGAGCGCCTCACCAAGATCAAGACCAGCACCCAGGTGAAGGTGAGCGAGCAGGATACCTCGCCGGACTTCACCAGCGAAGAACCGAGCCGGTTCTCGGGCGAGGCGACGCCCTTGCGCTTTGACGCGCGCGAATGGGAGGAGCGAGCGCGGCGGTGGTCGGCGGCGCTGGCCCGCCCGGCGGAGGTTCTCGTTTCGAGCGTCAGCGTCCTAGCCCGGCGCGAGACGAAGTACCTGGTGAACACCGAAGGCACCCGGCTGCGCCAGGGCCGTGGGTTCGCGCGCATTGTGATCAGCGCGCATGGGAAAGCCGACGACGGCATGGACCTAGCCGCCACTGCCAGCTTCGAAGCCGAGGAGCCGGGGCGGTTGCCGGGCGAGAAAACGGTACTCGCGGAGGTCGAGCGGGTGAGCCGGAACCTCGCCGCTCTCCGGCAAGCGCCCGAAGCGGAACCCTACGCCGGCCCGGCCATTCTCTCCGGCCGCGCTGCCGGAGTCTTCTTCCACGAGATCTTCGGCCACCGCGTCGAGGGGCACCGGCAGAAGGACGAGACGGAGGGGCAGACGTTCACCAAGAGCGTGGGGACGAAGGTGCTACCTGAGTTCCTGTCGGTGGTTTCCGATCCGACCCGCCGAGACACGGGCGGAGTCCTGCTCGCCGGCCACTACCTCTATGACGACGAAGGCGTAGCGGCGCGCCCTGTCACGGTGGTGGAGAACGGGGTCCTGCGGACTTTCCTGCTATCGCGCTCGCCGGTGGAAGGTTTCGACCGCTCGAACGGGCACGGCCGCCGCCAGCCGGGCTACGAGGTGGTATCGCGGCAATCGAACCTGATCGTCGAGTCCTCGAGAAAGGTTTCGGAGGCCCGCCTGAGGGAGATGCTGATCGACGAAGTGCGGCGCAGGAACAAGCCGTACGGCCTCTACTTCGAGCAAGTCACCGGGGGCTTCACGCAGACCGCGCGGCGAGGGCTCCAGGCTTACGCGGTGATTCCGCTGCTTGTGTATCGCGTGTATCCAGACGGGCGGCCCGACGAGCTTGTGCGAGGAGTGGAAATTGTAGGCACGCCGCTGGCGAGCTTCGCGAAGATCGTGGCGACGTCGGACCGCGTAGAGGTCTTCAACGGCTTCTGCGGGGCCGAGTCGGGCAGCGTGCCGGTTTCCGCCGTGTCGCCGGCGCTGCTGATTTCCGAGATCGAGATTCAGAAAAAGGAGAAGTCGCAGGACCGCCCGCCGCTGCTGCCACGCCCGGACCTGTCCGGCGAGGAGGCGCACCGATGAGCCGCAAGCTTGCCTCCGTCCTTCAGGCGATGTCGATCCTATGGCTGGCGGCGGGCCACGCCGGGGCTCAGGCCGATGACGTGATCCTCCGGGCGATGCGCGACGAGATGAAGCGCTCAACCGCGCTTCGGCTGTCCAACCTAGAGCCGCCATACTTCATCGAGTACGGCTTGCACGCCGCCGAGAGCGTCTCCATTTCGGCCACACTGGGCGCGCTGGTGAGCGTACAGCGAAACCGAGTCCGGCTGCCGCGAGTCCAGGTCCGCGTGGGCAGCTACCAGTTCGACAACACGAACTACGTGCTGGCGGACTTCCCCTCCGGCAGAGGCCTGGAGGCGGGCCCGATGACGGTGGAGGACGATTACGCGTCGTTGCGTCATCATCTCTGGCTGGCGAGCGACGCCGGCTACAAGAACGCGTTGCAGGCGATGGCTCGCAAGCGGGCCGCCCTGCAAAACGTGACGGTTCCGCAGGAACTGCCGGACTTCGCCAAGGCCGAGACCGCGCGAACGATCCTCGATGCCCGCCGGCAGCCGTTCGACGAGGAAGAGTGGAAGGAACGTTTGCGCCGGCTTTCCGCGTTGTTCGAGGAATACCCGAAGATCATCCACTCGAGCGTAGATCTCGAGGCGGTGCAGGGGGCCTTCTATTACGTGAATTCAGAAGGCAATGAGGCCAGAGCGCCGGAAAGCGTGCTTCACCTCCGCGTGCGGGCCGGCGCGCTCGCTGCTGACGGCATGCCGGTCCGGCAGGCGGTGGCAATCCATGCGAGGGAGTTCGATCAGGCGCCGGGGGAGGCGGAAATTGCAGGACGTATCCGCGATCTCGCGGCGAGCTTCACTGCTCTTGCCGAAGCCCCGCTCGCCGAATCCTACACCGGGCCGGTGCTGTTCGAGGGCGAGGCCGCGGCGCAACTGTTCGCCGAAGCGCTCGGGCGGAATCTCGCCGCCCGGCGCCGTCCCGTTTCCGAGCCGGGCCGGCCGTTTCCCTTCGTGGAGGGGGAATTCGAGGGGCGCCTGGGATCGAGGATCTTGCCGGAGTGGATGGATGTCGTGGACGATCCTACGCAGGCGGAATGGCGCGGCCGGCCGCTGTTGGGGCACTACCGCGTCGATCTGGAAGGCCTGCCCGCGCGTCCCGTCGTCCTGGTCGAGCGGGGCGTGCTCAAGAGCCTGCTCCGCACGAGGCAGCCGGTTCGCGACGGCCTTTCGAGCAACGGCCGGGCTCGCCTCCCCGGCGGCTTTGGCGCGAAGTCAGCCGGATTCGGCAACCTGTTCGTGCGCGCGTCCCAGATGGTCTCGCGGGAGGATTTGCGCCGGAGGCTGCTCGACCTCGCGAGGCAGCTCGACAGACCTTATGGGATTGTGGTGAAGAAGATGGACTTTCCGTCATCGGCGCCCCCGGAGGCGTTCCGGCGACTGGCCTCACGCTTCGCTCAGAGCGGCGGCGCCGGCCGCGTTATCAGCTCGCCGGCGCTCGCTTACCGGCTTTACCCGGACGGGCGCGAAGAGCTGGTGCGCGGGCTCCGGTTCCATGCGTTTTCCAGTCGCTCTCTGCGGGATATTGTGGCCGCCTCGGAGGAGATGACGGTCTTCGAGTTCCTCGACAACCTGGCGCCGTTCGCGTGGATGGGCGCCGGCGGGTTGGTGGCCGAAAGCGCCGTGGTTGCGCCGCCGGTGCTGTTTGAAGAACTCCAGCTCGAGCGGTCGGACGAGGAGGTCCCGAAGCCTCCGCTGGCGCCCCCGCCGCCGTTGAGAGGCCGTGAAGCGTCTGCCGTACAGCGTGGCGAGCCGCAACGAAACCCATTCACCACAGAGGCGCAGAGGACACAGAGATCTCCGCAGAGATCCTTTGGGTTTCCTCTGTGCCCTCTGTGTCTCTGTGGTGGTCAAGAAACCGCCGCGAGTGCAGCCGCGAGGTAGTCGCATGCGGATTCTCAGCCGGAGGATCTTCCGAGAGATCGTGACAGCCGCGATGCTGGGCGCGCTGCTTTTTACCTTCGTTCTCTTTCTGCAACGTCTGG
>CAYZJD010000129.1:0-11004 GCA_964478455.1 uncultured Solibacteraceae bacterium
AGGCACGCCTCCTTGGCCATGAACTCCGGGTTGCCGCCCAGCAGGATGTCGGTGCCGCGGCCGGCCATGTTCGTGGAAACCGTAACCACTCCTTTGCGGCCGGCCTGGGCCACGATGTAGGCCTCGCGCTCGTGGTTCTTGGCGTTCAGCACTTCGTGCCTCACGCCCATCCGCTTCAGAATGCCCGACAGCTTCTCCGACTTCTCGACCGAGATCGTGCCCACCAGCACCGGCTGGCCGCGCGCCTGGCACTCCTTGATCTCCTTGGCCGCGTTGCGGAACTTCTCCTCCTCGGTGCGATAGACGATGTCCGGATTCTCGATCCGGATCAGCGTGCGGTTCGTCGGAACCACCGTTACGTCCACGTTGTACGTCTTGGCGAACTCCGGCGCTTCCGTTTCGGCCGTGCCGGTCATCCCCGCCAGCTTCTTGTACATCCGGAAGTAGTTCTGGAAGGTGACCGTGGCCAGCGTCTGGTTTTCGCGCTCGATCTTGACCGTCTCCTTCGCCTCGATCGCCTGGTGCAGACCGTCGCTCCAGCGTCGGCCCGGCATGAGCCGCCCGGTGAATTCATCGACGATCACCACCTGGTCGTCCTTGACCAGGTAGTCCTTGTCGCGGTGGAACAGCACGTGAGCCCGCAGCGCCTGCTCGACATGGTGGCGGAAGACCATGGTCTCGAAGTCCGCGCCTTCGTAAAGCCCCGGCATGTTCAGCAGCTTCTCCACCTTGGCCATGCCCTCTTCGGTCAAGGCCGCCGCGCGGTGCTTCTCGTCCACGGTGTAATCGCCGGTCGTGTATTTCTCGCCCGGCTCCTTGCCTTCGATCACCTCGCCGCGGATCAGCTTCGGAATGATGCGGTTGATCTTGTAATACTTGTCCGTCGATTCCTCGCTTGGGCCGGAGATGATGAGCGGCGTCCGCGCCTCGTCGATCAGAATGGAGTCCACTTCGTCCACGATCGCGTAATGATGGCCGCGCTGGACGCAATCCTCCAGCCGGAACTTCATGTTGTCGCGCAGATAGTCGAAGCCGAACTCGTTGTTGGTGCCGTAGGTGACGTCGCAGTGGTAGCTGTCGCGGCGCTCGTTGTCGTCCAGTTCGTGAACGATCACTCCCACCGACAGCCCGAGGAATTTGTAGATCCGGCCCATCCACTCCGCGTCGCGCTTGGCCAGGTAGTCGTTGACCGTCACCACGTGCACGCCCTTGCCCTCGAGCGCGTTGAGGTACACGGGGAGCGTCGCCACCAGCGTCTTGCCCTCGCCGGTCTTCATCTCGGAGATGCCGCCCTTGTGCAGCACCATCCCGCCGATCAACTGCACGTCGAAGTGCCGCATGTTCAGCATGCGGCGGCCGGCCTCCCGCACCACTGCGAAGGCTTCGATGAGGAGATCGTCCAGCGCCGCCCCCTGCGCCAGCCGCTCCCTGAACTCGACGGTCTTGCGGGCGAGTTCCTCATCGGTGAGCTGGGCCATGGCCGGCTCGAGTTCGTTGATCGCCGCCACCGTCGGGCGCATTCGTTTGAGCTCGCGCTCGTGGTGCGTGCCGAAAATCTTCGCGAGGAGGTCGTTGATCATAGAGGGGGCACTATGCCCATTGTACTATCGGGCGACATCGTGCGTGATGAGACGGTGCAACTTGGACCCGAGGAGGGCTAGGCGCCCCGTCTGCCCGCGGGAATTTTCGCTAAAATAGTCTTTCCACCGTGTAACGAATGTCCTTCTAGTTGCACTACCAGTATAGAGGTGCGGCCTGCGTGGAAGCCCGGGTCCGGCGAATCTGCCATTTCCTGGAGCAGGAAGCGGAAGCACGGCCCTCCCTGGTGCCAATTGCCCGGGAGGCAGGCCTGTCTGTCTCTAGGGCCTGCCACCTCTTCAAGGCCGAAACCGGAGTCACGATCAGGAGGCGCCTTCAAGACATAAGGATGCAGAGGGCCAGGCTGCTGCTAGATACCACCTCCATGACCGTAAAAGAAGTCGCCGCCTTGGCAGGCTATTCGACTTCGAGCCATTTCGCCAGGGCCTTCCGCAAGGCTCACGGTACTTCCCGTCTGACGTCAGCGCTCGCCGGAGGTCCGGCGTCTTCAGAGGAGTGGGTTAATAGCAATTACGGGTTCCGAATAGCAAGATCAGGTCCTTGACACCAGGCGGAGCTGCCGCTAGAATAACAGAGAAAGTACTTTTTCCCATTCGAAGAGGGAGCACGCAAATGAAGACACAATTACTGAGGATGGCGGTTCTCTTGCTGTTCCTTTGGGTGTTTTCTCAACCAGCACTTCTTGCTGACTGCACTGTAAGCTTTGACTGCTGGGCGTCTTGTACGATCCCGCTCGAAGCAAGTTGCAAGTGTTATTCGGGCCCCAAGAAATGCACATCCTGCGCCTGCGACGATCCCTCCTGCTCAGCGCCCGGTGGCTGCTGTTGCACCCGCCCCGATGGCAGCATCAGGTGCACTCCTGTCTCTTGCGGGAGCGGGTCCACTCCCCAAGTCAGTGTGGTCTCTCGTGCAACTCAGTCCGGGGAGCCGGTGATAACTGTCAATTCCGACAAACTCGTCGCGCTGTCGGACGTCAAGATCACCCAAACTGAAGGCGCGTTAGAGGACGCCGCTTACACAATTCACAACGCGGCCAGAAGTGGCCTTGTTGCGATCGAGATTTGGTGGGATTTCTATACGGCCGACGGCCTATTCTTTCGTCTCGGCCCGTGGGAGGACACCTGGGGCGGAGCACCGGCCATTCTACCGCCAGGAACGTTCCAGCATGACACCATTGGAGCGATTACCATACGAAATCGCTCCAACAAGCCAATCACCAAGGTGGTCGCCACTGTGGCCTATGTCGAGTTCGCCGATGGCACAATATCCGGCTTCCCACAGGCAGCGGCCTCATTCGAGAAGCGGAGAGAGGAGTTTCGCAACACATACCGGCACCTGCTCGCTACATATAACAACGATGGTCCTGATAAGTTCGTGGAGACTCTTTCCACGCGACGAGGGAAGGAAACAATTTCCCAGCGAGCGGCGAAGGACCGACTCTTTCACATCTACAAGTCTGAAGGTTTAGGAGCAGCATTAGCTGATATCTCGCGACTGCTAAGTTCGTCAACGCCGGGCTAGCATTCGCTGTCTCTGTTTACTGCCCCTGCTCCCCCTGTGGTGCGCCATGGCCGGCTCCAGCTCGTTGATAGTCGCCACCGTCGGGCGCATCCGTTTCAGCTCGCGCTCGTAGTGAGTGCCGAAAATCTTCGCGAGGAGGTCGTTGATCATAGAGGGGGCGCTACACCCATTGTACTATCCGCTCCCGCTGTCATCGCGCGGCCTCACCCTCCGGAACGGCAGCCACAGCAGCGTGAAGAGGCCGAACGCCAGCAGTTCGCCGCTGAGAATATAGACGGGCCACGGACCCATGTAGTCCAGCAGAGAGGCGCTGGCAGGCTTGTGGCAAAGGTACATGTAGTTCGTCCCGAAGACCGCATTGAACAGGCCGACCAGCGCGGCGAAGCCGTTCAACCGGATGAACACGCGCCGGACGCAACCCGGCTGCGGCCTCAGGATATCCGCCCAGACCAGAAACAGCAGGATCGCGATGATGCCGCCGTGCGCCAGGAAGAAGTAGATGGTCGGGTACGACGGAAACGGCGCCCAAAGTTCCGGGGTAAGCACCGCCATCGTGCTTCCGCCGAGGCCCGCGAAATAAGCCAGCTCGAAGCACCATCGCTTGAGCGTGAGAGCGGCGAGCGCCGTCATCCACAGCGCCAGGTCGCAAAGCTGGAGCGGCAATGCTTCCGGGAACCGGAAGCCTTCGGTGTCGAGCCGGTACGCGTACCAGATGAGCTCATTGATGAGCAGGCACCATCCAAACGCCAGGCGAACCGCGCGCGCGGCCGGCCGCCGGCGCCGGACAAACAGGGCAAGAGCGCCGGCCAGCGCCGGAATCGAGGCGATGATCGCCAGGTGAACCGGGCCGAACAGCCGGAACCCGGACGGCATGGATCAAGGTTACACCTGCCGGATGACCTCAAGGCACGGCGGGGCGGGCAGACACTATCGTCTGCCCGGGGTGGGTGTGGAGCGCGCAGTCTTGCGCGCGACGCCGGCAGTCCTGCCGGCGCGACCGCCGGCATTGCAGACCTGGCGGCCCGCTCCACCCACGAGGTTCTGCACCCCGAAATGCTAGTGGAGGAACCTTGACAGTGCAGAAAGCAGTTCCTCGGACTGGACAGGTTTGGAGAGGAAACCTTGCATGCCGTTGTGGAGGCAGAGGCGGCGATACTCGTCGGTAGTGTCGGCGGTGAGGGCGAGAATGGGTACCCGGTCGAAACCCGGCAAGCGGCGCAGACGGCGGGCTGCTTCCATCCCGTCCATCCCGGGCAGTTGCAGGTCCATCAGCACCAGGTCGTACGTGCTCGAAGATGCCTCACGAAGAGCATCCGCGCCGCTCGAGGCGCAGCAGGCTTCGTAGCCCCCTTGCTCGAGCACATGCCGCACAATGCGCTGCGCGATGGGATTGTCTTCCACCACGAGGACGCGCTTGCCATAGGCCCACTCGCCCCGCGCATCGCGGGAAGCGAACGAGCGATCCGGCGAAGCGCGCGTGTCCCTGGGAGGCCGCAGCATGGCGCAGGCGTAGAACTGGCTGCCCTGGCCAGGGGCGCTTTCCACCTGGATGTCGCCGCCCATCAACCGCGCAAGCTTCCGCGCGATGGCCAAGCCCAGCCCGAGGCCGCCGTAGCTGCGCGCCAGGCCGTCATCGATCTGCTCGAACGACTCGAATATGCGCAGGAGTTTATCCGGGGCGATGCCGATTCCGGTGTCAGCGACTTTGCAGACCAGCTCGACCGCGCCGTCTCGCGCCGCCCGACAGGAGGCCTCAAGTTCCACTTTGCCGTGGTGAGTGAACTTCACCGCGTTGTCCAGCAAGTAGGAAACGAGCTGGCGGAGGCGGAACGGGTCGCCCACGACAACGGCCGGGAGCCCAGGGTCCAGCCGGAGATCGAGTTGGAGGCCTTTTGCTTCCGCCTTTTCCCTGAACGACGAGGCAACGGCCCGCAACGTGTCCGGCAGATCGAACTCCATCTCGTCCAGAGTCACGGCGCCCGCCGCCAGATCCGAGAACTCGAGGGTGGCGTTGAGGATGGCGAGCAAGGACTCGGCGCACTTCCTGGCGGAATCGACATAGCCCCGCTGTTCGTCGTCGAGCGTGGTTTCCAGCAGTAGATCCGTCATGCCGACGATGCCGGTGAGGGGCGTGCGGATCTCATGGTTCAGGCTAGCGAGGAATTGGCTCTTGAGGCGCTTGAACTCCTCGGCCCGGTCCTCGACGGCAGGATCCTTCGCGGCCGACGCGTTCGTGGCAGGCATCACCAATCGGGACTATCGGCGGAAGTGGGATAAGGTTTTAGTCGCAGGGGATGGCGGGCTAATGTTGAACACAAGCGCGTCCGCATTGGCCCATTGATTGCTACTTGCGTCAGGAAGCCCGGACTGCCTGTTCGGTGCTGATTGTTCTCGACTGACCGGTGAACAGACCTAATCCTATGAAAAGGCGCAAGTTCCTCAAAGTGGCGGCGACCATGGCCGCCGGTGGCGCGGGAGCGTCCTGTGGCGGCCCAAGGAGCCCGTACCGGTTCTTCACCCACGCCGAAGCGGAGACTCTCTCTGCCATCTGTGAGCAACTCATCCCGGCCGACGAGGACCCCGGGGCTGCCTGGGCAGGCGTCGTGAACTACATGGACCGGCAGCTTGTGGGACATTTCAAGCGTTACCAGGCGGACTACCGGGCAGGCCTTGCAGCGGTGGAGCGAACGGCCCAGGCCCAACACGGGAAACGGTTCACGGAGCTTGCGGCAACCGAGCAGGCCGGGCTGCTGGCGGGCCTGGAGAAGAACGAAGCGCCGGCGGGAGTCTGGCAGCGCATTGAACCGCGGGAGTTCTTCGATCTGCTTCTCGCCCACACCATGCAAGGTTTCTACGGCATGCCGCGGCACGGCGGCAACCGTTACCACGCGAGCTGGCGGATGCTGGGGGTGCCGCCGGCGCCGGTGCGCGGGCGGCTGCTCTACGAACTGCCGAGGAAGGGTTGAGGGAGGGGTGATGGCACTTCCACACCGAAACGCAGTTGTGATCGGAGCCGGGGCCGCGGGCGGCATCGTCGCCAAGGAGCTCGCCGAAGCGGGCCTGAGCGTGGTGCTGCTGGAGCGGGGTAAGTGGTATACGGCCTATGACTGCCGCAAGGATGATCTGCGCAACCAGCGGACCAGCGTGCTTGGAAACGGGAGCGGGCCCGACGATGATCGCAATCCGCGGGTGATCGTGGATCTGAACGGGCGCGAGCGGATCTTGAAGGCGAGCGAGCCGGGCTACCACAACAACGCTGCTTGTGTGGGCGGCGGCACCTTCAGTTACGGGGCGATGGCGTGGCGCTTCATGGAGCAGGATTTCCGGATGCGATCGATCTACGGCGCGCCGGAGGGGAGCACGCTCGAAGACTGGCCCATCACCTACGGCGACCTGGAGCCTTACTACGAAATGGCCGAATGGGAGATTGGCGTCTCGGGCGACGATTCGAACAATCCGTTCAAGGCGCCGAGGAAGAAGCCGCTGCCGATGCCGCCGCTGCCGCCCACGCGCGAGCAGCAGATCCTGAAGCCGGCGGCCGAGCGGCTTGGGCTGCATCCGTTCGATATCCCGATGCTGCGCAACAGCGTGCCCTACGGCGGGCGCCCGGCGTGCATGCGCTGCCGCTGGTGCGTGGGCTTCGCCTGCGAAGTGGACGCCAAGTGCGGCACGCAGAACACCGTGATCCCGAAAGCGAGCGCCACCGGCAATTGCGAACTGCGGACGGAGTGCGTGGCGCGCGAAATCCTTACCGACTCCGAGGGCCGGGTGCGCGGCGTCGCCTATCACGACGCTTCCGACCGGCTGCTCGAACAGTCCGCCGATCTGGTGGTGGTTTCCGCTTGCGCCATCGAGTCGGCGCGGCTGCTGCTCAACTCGAAGAGCAAGCTGTTCCCGAACGGGCTCGGCAACCGCTACGACTGGGTGGGACGGAACCTGCAAGGACACACCTACACGGGCGCGACGGGCCTGTTCGACTTCGACACTTACGACGATCTCGGCCCGGGCGCGGGCATCGCCGTCTGCGATTACAACCATGGCAACCCGGGCCTGCGGGGCGGCGGCATGCTGGCCAACGAATTCATCCGGCTGCCCTACCAGTTCGTGGCGGTGCGGCCGCCGGATGTGCCGCGGTGGGGTAAAGCGCACAAGGATTACATGCGGAAGTTCTACCGGCGCAGCATTCCGGTGAAGGGGCCGACGCAAGAGATGCCGGTGTGGGAATCGCGCGTCCAGCTCGACCCGAAGGTGAAGGACTACTGGGGCATTCCGGTGGCGCGCCTGTCGGGCGACAAGCATCCGCACACGATCGAGATCGGCAACTTCATGGCCGAGAAGGCCGAGCAATGGCTGAAGGCGGCCGGCGCGGCCTACACCTGGACGAACCCGGCGCGGCCTGGCTTGAGCGGGGGTCAGCACCAGGCCGGCACCTGCCGCATGGGCAACGATCCCAAGACGAGCGTCGTGGACCGCTACTGCCGCGTGCACGACATCGACAACCTCTACGTGATCGACGGGAGCGTGCACGTGACCAACGGCGGCTTCAATCCCGTACTGACGATCATGGCGATCGCGTACTACGCCTCGGCAAACCTCGTGAGGCAGTGGGGCAAGCAATGACGATCGAAAAACTAAGGCGGCCCGCGGTCGTTTGGGGCGCGGCGGTGCTGTTCGCTCTGCTGGTTCTTCCCGGCGCAAGCCTCGTGTACGAGTCCTCGGCGGGCGAGTCCTGCGCGCGGTGCCACGAGATCCGCCCGTCGTTCGACGTGTGGCGGGCCTCTACGCACAGAACCGTGAACTGCAAGTCGTGCCATGGCGGCGTGCTGACGGCCGATGTGGGCTTCCACATGAATAACCTGAACCGGCTGGTGACGCACGTAGGCGGCGAAGTGCCGGAGCAGATCCGCACTCGCCGCGCGGACATGGACAGGCTGATGGAGCGGTGCCGGTCCTGCCACCGGCAGGAGTTCGCCGACTGGGAGGCCGGCCCGCACAGTATCACCTACGCCGAGATTTTCCTCGACAAAGAGCACAACACCAAGCGGCTGCTGATGGATGACTGCTTGCGCTGCCACGGGATGCACTACGAAGGCTCGATCCGCGACCTGGTGACGCCGGTGGACACGCGCGGGCCGTGGAAGCTGAAAGAGCCCGGGTTAGCCGGCAAGCCGACGGTCCCGTGCCTGGCGTGCCACGCCATGCACCTGGAGGGCAAGCCGCTCGCCAAGCCGCTCGAGAAGCCGGTCAGCCCGGGCCCCGGGCAGGAGATTGCGCGGCCCTCGCTGGCTTTGTTCGACCGGCGCGAGTTCGACCATCTGCCGGCGGCGCAGTTGCCGCTGCCGCGAATGATCGAGGGCGCCAGAGTGGTGCGAATGAGCCCCGACACGAGACAGGCGCTCTGCTACCAGTGCCACGCGCCGCTGGCCACGATGCAGGTGGGTTCGGGCGACGACCGGACGGCGATCGGCGTCCACGAGGGCATCAGTTGCCTGGCCTGCCACCAGAAGCACCGGCAGACGACGCGCTCCTCCTGCGGCACGTGCCATCCGCGCATGTCCAATTGCGGCCTCGACGTGGAGAAGATGGACACAACCTTCCTTTCGACGAAGAGCAAGCACAACATCCACTTCGTGAAGTGCATCGACTGCCATCCCAAGGGCGTGCCGAAGAAAAAGCAGCAGGCCCCCGAGCTGGCGTTCCGGCGCTAGGATGGGGACAGCCCGCATGTTTCCCGATCTCTGCCCCACTCGCTGCTACGATAGTGTGATTTCATGCGAATCGCGATCATTGGGACGGGTTATGTCGGCCTGACGACGGGCGTTTGCTTCGCGTTCCTGGGCCACCAGGTGGATTGCCTGGATACGGATGAATCGAAGATCGACTCGCTCAAGAAGGGTAAGATCCCCATTTACGAGCCGGGGCTGGAAGAGCTTCTGCTGGTGGCGAGATCGAACCTGAGGTTCACGACGAGAGCCGAGGAGGCGATTGCCGCCGCCGAGGTGGTCTTTGTTGCGGTGGGGACGCCGCCGTTGCCGAACGGGAGCCCGGACCTGTCGTTCGTCCGGGCGGCAGCGCAGTCAGTGGGGACGCATCTGGTGCGCGACTACACGGTGGTAGTCAACAAGTCGACGGTGCCGATCGGGAGCGGCAATTGGGTGGACGCGATCGTCCGCGAAGCGTACATAGCGCGCAAGGGAAAGAAGCCGGAAGGCTGCTTCGCGGTGGCCTCCAACCCCGAGTTTCTGCGCGAAGGGACGGCGCTCGCCGACACGCTGTACGCGGACCGGGTGGTCATCGGCTCCGACGACAGCCGCGCGCTGGAGATGCTGTACACGCTCTACCGGCCGCTGCTCGAGCAGTCGTTTACGCCGCCGGCGTTCCTGCCGCGGCCGGAGGGACTGGCGGCGGTGCCGCTGATCGCCACCGACCTGGCCTCGGCCGAGCTGATCAAGTACGCCGCCAATGCGTTCCTCGCGCTGAAGATCAGCTACATCAACGAAATCGCGCAGCTTGCCGAGAAGGTGGGGGCCGACATCAGCCAGGTGGCCAAAGGCATCGGGTTGGACTCCCGCATCGGCACGCGGTTCTTGCAGGCGGGCGCGGGCTGGGGCGGCTCTTGTTTCGGCAAGGACACCTCGGCGCTGATTTCCACCGCTCAGGAGTACCGGCTGACGATGCCGATCGTGGCGGCAGCGCGGGAGGTGAACTACCGCCAGCGGGAACGCGTGGTGGAGAAACTGCTGGCGGAGCTGAAGATCCTGAAGGGCCGTGTGATCGGCCTGCTCGGGCTTGCCTTCAAGCCGAACACCGACGACCTGCGCGAGGCGCCGGCGCTTGACATCGCCGGCAAGCTGATCGAGCGCGGTGCGACGGTGCGGGCGCACGATCCGGTGGCGCTCGAGCGGGCCAAGCGCGAGTGCGCCGGCCTGGGGGTCGTCTGGTGCGACAAGCCCGAGGACCTCGCGCAAGACGCCGACGCGCTGGTGCTCGTGACCGAATGGCCGCAGTACCGCGAGCTGGATTGGGAACGGCTGGCCCGCGAGATGCGGACTCCGTTCGTGCTCGACGGGCGCCTATTTCTTGACCGGGCGCGGCTCGCCAAGGCAGGCCTCCGGTGTGCGGGGATCTTCGGATAGCGCGCGGCCGGCTGCCGGCGGCAGTATTGAGCGCAGTCCTGCTGTTCGCCGGCGGGACGGCGCTCGAGGCCGAGCCCAAGTCTGTCACCGCCGTGAAGGCTGAGCGCCCTCCGCGGATCGATGGGGTCCTCAGCGCCGGCGAGTGGGACAAGGCGGCGCGGCTGGAGAACTTCATCCAGTTCGAGCCGCGCAAGGGCGAGCCGGCCACTGAACGCACCGCCGCCTGGTTTCTGTACGACGAAGAGAACCTGTACTTCGCCGTTCACGCCTACGATACACAGCCGGCCCGGATCAAGGCCCGCATCAACAGCCGGGATTGGGAGCTTAACCAGGATGATTCGGTGACGGTCTACCTGGATACGTTCCACGACCGGCGGACCTGCTATTTCTTCTCCGTCAACCCGCTGAGCACCCAGGCGGACGGGCGCGTTCAAGACGATGGGCGTGTTCAGGATGTGACGTGGGATGCCGCCTGGTCGGTCGCGGCCCGCATCGTTGCCGACGGCTGGGTGGCCGAGTTCGCCATCCCGCTGCGAATCCTGATGTTTCGGGCCGGCCGGGACCGCATCTGGGGGATTAACATCGGACGCACGCGCCCGAGCGACCTCGAGCACGCCTTCTGGGCCGGGCCGCTGGAGTCGCCGTTTCGCGTGTCGCAATACGGTGAGCTGCGAGGCCTCGCACTCGAACGGGGCGGCGCGCGCCGCTACGACGTCATCCCCTACTCGCTCGGGCGGTACGAACAGGG
>CAYZJD010000130.1:0-10925 GCA_964478455.1 uncultured Solibacteraceae bacterium
GTGGCGGCGTACGCTGACTTCCTCGATCGATACAACGACCCCGAGACGCGGCAGGTTTATGACAGGCTGCTGAATCTGCATCGGCGGGCCGGAGATCGAGTGCGGCTCGCTGCCACGGCTCGAAGGCTCGTGCTGCTGTCGCTGATCGCCGGGGACCGGTCCGCCGCCTCAAGGTACCTCGAAGAGTACCGGGCAGCGGGGGGATCGGACTGGAGCGGGGCTGTGATTCCCCAGCCGCCGGCCGCCGAGCCGCAATCGTTCATCGAGATTCCGGGACCGTTCAGCTCCTTCGCGCGCATGGCTGCCGTCAGCCAGGAGGTGACTCTGCCCGACTTGCTGCCCTCGGTGGCGCGCAACGTCATCACCAACGGCTACCAGGCCTCCAGCAGCAACGAAGGCCTCGATCAGACCGAGTATCTGAAGCTGGTCGTCCGCTACCTGTCACAGGCGCGTGAACTCGACCGCCTGGCCGGTCCCGAGAAGACGATCCGCATACGGAGCTGTGAATCGGAGCAAACGGGCGAGCTGCTGCGCATCCTCGGCTACAGAATGCGGGGAGCCTGCGGAGGCGATCTCGTGCTCGAGACGGTGAATGCCACGCGCGCATTCCTCACCATCGATTCCGGCTTCCCGCTGGCCGAGCTGGAGCAGGCCCTCCGGACAGATCGTCCTTTCTCCTACCAGTTCAGCCCGACGCAGGCGCCGCTGCTCTACGGCGCAGATTATTGGCTGGAGGGAAAGGAGAAGCAGACCGCGGACTTCATCGACGCCTTCCTGGCCGACCCGTCGCTGTGCCGGCTGTACATTGCCTTGACGAAGCTGGACCGCAAGACGGCGGACGAACTGCGCAAGGCGGTGCCGTTCCAGCGGCTCAAGGCGTTCGCCCACGTCCTGGATTTCTATGGGGGCATGTTTGAGATCCGCGAGGGCAAAGCGGTGGTTCCCGGCGGCGCCCGCACGGCGCGCGCGTGGGAGGAATTGGTCGGTGTGCCCGCGGATCAGGGAGCGACCTTCTTCGAGCGGCTCATTGCGAAGGACGACGGGTGGATGGCCAGCTTCTTCGATGCGCTGGCCAGAATCGAAGGGCCCGTGAAGGATTACCTGACCGAGCCGGAGCGGATGAAACGCTTCTACCTAGCGATCCGCGGACGCGTGACCAGCCCCGGCCCGGCCCGGCCGGTCTTCCGCGCCAACACGGAGATGATCCTGCTGACAACGCGCCTGCGGCTGGAGCCTGACGGCAGACCGCACATTCCAGGCACGCTGGAAATCTGGAAGAACTTGTTCATCAATCACCCGCACGGCAAGTACGATGGCCGGCTGACCAAACTGGCCACGACGTGGAGAGAACCCGACGACTTGTTAGAGGCGCTCTTCGCCCTTTGCAGGAAGGCCGTGGAGAACGAGCCGCTGCGCATCTACATGGCGTTGAGCGATATGAACCGGCGCCGGAGCCGGCCGCTCGAGGCGGCAACGGTGGACCGGCTGGCCAGGAGCTTTCGAGCGTTCGGGGCACAATACGCGATCTTCAGCGACGTACCATCCGCCGGCGACAAGACGATCCTCCAGTTTCTGGATATCGCGGCACGGATCGACGATATTAACAACTCGAATCTGCGGGCCGACACCGCCGGAATGATGCAGGCTCTGGTGGGTCTGTGGCAGATCTTCTGCCGGCAGGAATCGATCCGCCCGCAGGACGCGGACGAAACCCTGTCCGGGATTCTGAGCGGCTTTGCCGACATCCGCAATTCGCGCGGCTTGTTCGACGCCGGCCGCGCCAGCGCGCTTCTGCTGCTGAAGGCGACGCGGACGCCGGAAGTCGCCTCGCCGCACGACCGGCTGCTCGAACTGCTGGCCGGCACATCCAACCCGGCCGACCACGAGGCGCATGCCAGCATAGTGGACGAGATGTCGCGGATCTTCGAATCCCAGCGGCTCCTGCCGCTGAACACACTGCTGGAAATTGCCGACCACCTGGAGGGCCTGGGCCGCGGCGAGAAGCTGAACTCGGCGCTGGTGAACCGGTTCACGTCGCGGATCTCCGAGATCCAGCTTCCACGAGCGTCTCTGACCGGCGTGGAAAAGAACGCCTTCTCGTTCGGCTTCTGGACTGAGAAGCACGTGGAGGCGCAACGCAAGCTGAACCTGCGGGCGACCATCGAGCGCGCCGCCGGCGACGCCGAGAAACTTCGGGACGCGCGCGGTTCGCTGGCGGGCTTCCTGCGGGATACCCTGGTGGGCTACAACTACCTGCACTACGCACCCCCGGGCGCGCAGCTCCTGTTGACGAACCCCTTGTTCGTGCGCACGCACGACTTCCTGGGCATCCAGGGCACGGGAAATACCTGGCGCACCACCGAGGTGTTCGGCAGCGGCTGGCCATCCAACGCCGGAGGCCGCCTGGTCGGCTCTCTCGCCGGGCTTCCGTACGCGCTGGCGGAGGCGGAGCAGAACTTTATGGTCCCCACGCGCGAGCAGGCCTTGATCTGGGGCGACCTGGCGCCGCAGATGATCCTCAGCGCGAAGATCCCGCGCTGGTGGAACGTCAGCCCTGCCCAGATGCACTGGGTCGGCCTGCACATGCGCCACGCCGAATCGCTGGCCGCCGAGGCAGCTCTGGATGCATCGCGTAGAGCGCGCCTGCTGGACCACCTCGCGCGCCACTCGGTGCCGGCCCGGGTGCGCAGAACAGGGCAACTGCTCGAAGCGGGAGATGTCCGCAGGGCGCTTGAGAGCATTACGCCGGCCGAAGCGTTCGCCGTGGCAAAAGCCGATCTGTCGGAGAGGCCCGGCTCCGGCGGAATGGCGGCCGGGGAGATCCGGCGGATGGCGGCCGACGTCTCCAGCGGGATCAGCTACGAAGCCATATCACAGGCTTTTGGCACACCGAAGCCCACGCTGACCAATTCCTACCGGCCCGAACTGCTCTATCTTCGAACGTTTCCCACCCTGATGGGATACTCGAGCCGCATCATGGCCGAGAGCTGGGAATCGAACACTCTGTACTGGGCCGCGCTGGCCGACGAGATGCATCTGGCGCCCGCCAAGCTGAACGTGATGATCCCCGAATGGACGCAGCAAACCGTCGAGCACATCTTCGCAACGCACCTGGAGGACTGGCCCGCTGTTCTCCGCTCGCTGCGCACGGTGGGAGAGGATTTCCGAACCAAGATGCGGCGCCAGACGGCGTCCGAGCAGAAAGCGTCGCTTGAATAGCGGGGGGAGGACGCGATGAGATTCCACAACAACTGGAGGGCGAAGGCAGCCGCTGGAGTCGCCCTGGCGGCCGCGGCGGCGCTGCCGGCGCAGGAGCGGCCCGTGTTCCGCGTGAAGGTTGACATGGTGGTGCTGACCTTCACCGTGACCGACAGCAAGGGCCGCTACATCAACGGCCTCAAGCCGGGTGATTTCCGCATCCTGGAAGACGGGATCTTGCAGCGCGTCGCCACCTTCTCGGAGGGCAACAAGCCCGCCCTGCAAGTCCTGGGGGACGGCAGCACGCGCCCGCTGTTGCCGGAAAGCTCGGATGCCGCCGGCCTCGAGGGACGGGCCGACGCGCTCGTCGGGACGAACGTTTTCGTCCTCTTCGACACGAGTAACTATATGTACCGCGGCTTCGTCTATGCCTCGGACGCCATTGCCGACTTCATTCGCGGCCTCGACCGCGCCGACTCGATCGCGATGTACACCTTCAGCCGGAATATGAGTCGTGCCGCGCTGCTGACACGTGAGCGGAACGACGCGATCCAAGGGCTGCGAAAGGCGGTAGCGGGCGATGATGCGGCGTTGTACAATTCGCTGCTCCTCGTGCTGCGCGATGCCGCCAAGGTGCCGGGGCGCAAAGTCGTGGTCGTGTTCTCAAACGGCCCCGACAACGCCAGCGTAGTCGCCCCGGATGACGTCCGCTCCGTGGCCGAAGACGAGGGAATCCCGATCTACGTCATCTCGACCAACGAGGTCAACAAAGACCCCATCTCCAGCGCCGTCTTCCGTCGGCTCACCGCCAGAACCGGCGGCAAAGCGTATTTCGCCAAGACCTGGCAGAAACAGGTGGAGGCTTTCGAGTCGGTTCGCGAGGACCTCGGCAATTCCTACACCATCACCTACTACCCGGCGAGGAACCCGAACGAGGGCTTCCGCAAGATCACCGTGGAGATCGTCTCCGATATCGGTAAGAAGTACCGCGTCCGCGCCCGGCCCGGCTACCGCCCCCGCCCCAGCGCATAAAACCGGGGACAGCCCGCATGTTTCCCCGAGGCGGCCGCCGGCCCCCCTCGCCCGCTGTCAGCGGGCTTGCGGCCCGCACGCGAGTGTTCTTAGTTGTGGCGTGTGATAGACTGACGGCTTCCGGAAGTATTCTTGCCGGCATGTCGCTCCAAATCTTCCTTCAGGGCAAACTTCTCGGCATAGAAGAGTTCCTGCTGTCGGCCAGGCGCGAGTCGCGACCGGCCGACCCGGGTGCAGGGTTGCTGGCCGGGAGGTCGCGCTACACCGCGCTACTGAGCGAGGTGTTGCCCAGGGCGCTGCTCGCGGAACTCGGCCTGGCAAGGATCCTGCTCGGCACGGGCGGCGGGGGGCAGTTCCTTGTCGTTCTGCCGTTGGAGGCCAAAGCACAGGCTGAGAGTTTCCTGAGCGCCGCGGCGAGCGAGATCGATTCCCTGAGCGGCGGCGCGATGAAGCTGGTGTGGGCGATCACGGAGAACCTCGGCGATTGGAGTGTCGTTCGCAAGCGTCTCAGCGAGGAGATCCAGAGGAAACGCGGGACTCCGCTGGCGGGCGCCGGTTTGAGCGCGTTCGAGCCGTCCGGGGATTCCACGGCGCCGGCGCAGCGTGACGACTTCTCGGACAGCTACTGGCTGGACTTGCTGGCGGCTGACAGCGCCGGCTGGTCGCCAGACAGGCCGGGAGCGGTGATCCCCTCGGGCGGCAAGTACGTCTGGCCGCTGACCTCCAGTTTGTCTCAAGAGGGAATCCTGATGGCGAGGCACACGGCGCTGGATGACGACAAGCGGTCACCCGCAAGCTTGGCCACGCTGGCCGCGCGGGCCGAGGGACGGCGCACGTGGGGTGTGCTGCGCGGCGACGCTGACGACGTCGGCGTCCGCCTCCGGCGCGCTCAGACCATCGAGGAGCATCTCCAGCTCTCGGTGCTGTACAAGCAGTTCTTCGCCGGCGAGTTGGAGCTGTTGTGCTCGCTGCCGGAGTTCTGGCAGAAGGTGACAATCCTTTACTCCGGCGGGGACGATTTCGCCGTGCTCGGCGCCTGGGACGCGCTGATCCCGCTGGCGCGGGAGATTCAGCGCCTCTTCCACCGCTTCTCCGAGGAGAACCTGAAGGGCTTCCCCGGGCCGGAGGGCAAGACGATCAGCATGGCGCTGGCCCTCGCCAGAGACGAGGAAGCCGCTCTCGCCCAGGTATTCGAGGAGGCCGGACAAAGACTGGAGTTCGCCAAGTGCGCCGACAGAGACTGCATTCATGTGCTGGGCAGGACGCTCGAATGGCGTCAATTGTCGGCCGCGGCGGAATTGCGCGAGACGATGTTGCGGGTGGCGGCCGAGATCGGCTCGCCGCAAACGTTCCTTCGGGAACTGACCGCGTTCTATCGAAGGGACGGAGGCGCCATTTCGGGGCCGGAGAGGTCCACCCCGAAACCATGGAAGATTTACGGGCGCCTGAACCGGGCGCTGGGGGCGACCAAGGAAAAGGTGCCGCAGAAGCTGCGGACCCATCTTACGAACGAGATGGTCGCTAAGGGAGCCGTGCAAGTGAAGCTCCGCCCTGCGGGGCGAGTCGCGCTGGAATGGACCAGGCTGTTGGCAGAGGTATAGATCATGGCCGAAGTACAGCAGGAAGCGAAAAGAACAGAAGCTCGTGGGCCGCGCGAGGCCAGGGGCCCGCGCGAAGCAGGCGGCCGCGGAGAGGACCGCCGGCAGGACCGCGGACGCCCGGAGGGCCCGCCGGAAATCGATCTGGACAAGCTGATCTCGGACAGCCTGTACCTGGACAACCAGGCCCACAGCGTGGTCAGCCGGATGCGCGACATGGATTCGGGCACCAAGAGCCAGTTGCGACGCCTGTACAACTCCGTGCGGCGAGCCTGCCGCGCCCCTGAAAACGAGCGCCAGCACCAGTTCGTCATGCTGCGGGCGCGCCTGGCCTACACCATCGCGCGCCATGGTCTCCGCAGCCTGGACACGCTGGAGAAACTCCTCTTGCAAGTCACGCGCAAGAACGATCCGCGGGGCTACGAGAGGTTCCGGGATCTGTTCGAGGCCATCGTTGCCTACAACGAATAGCGAGGAATCATGAGCGCCCACACTGCCCAAACTGCACTGAAACTGATCGGAAAGCTGATCCTCGAGGGAGAACTCCACTGCGAGACCGGCCTGCACATCGGCGCGGGCAAGGGATCGCTGGAGATCGGGGGCGCCGACAACCCGGTGGTGAAGGACTCCTTTGGCCGCCCCTATGTGCCGGGAAGCTCCTTGCGCGGCCGGCTGCGCTCGCTGCTCGAACAGTCCGCGGGCCTGGCCGTGCCAAGCGAGCTGGTCTACCTCTCCAAGAGGAAGGGCCAGGAGGTTCGCATCCACCAGAGCGACCGGCCGGACGACGAAATCTGCCTGTTGTTCGGGCGCAATCCCGGGCGGATGGAGCGTGTGGACGGCGAAAGCCTGGATAGCCTCAACGCCACCCCGGCGCGTCTCACCGTTTACGATGCGCCTCTCAATCCCGACAGCGTCACGCCGCAGATGCGAGAGAACCTGGACGACGAGCTCACCGAGGTGAAGAGCGAGAACGCCATCGACCGGATCACCTCGCAGGCCAATCCACGCACGCTGGAGCGCGTGCCGGCCGGGGCGCGCTTCAAGGTCCGCCTCGTCCTGGACTTGCTCTGCGAGGAGGACAGGGCGCTCGTCCCGCGGCTGACCGAAAGCCTCCGGCTGCTTGAGGACGACAGTCTTGGCGGCGGCGGCTCACGCGGCAGTGGCCGCGTCCGCTTCGGCAATCTCAAGCTCACCTGGCGGCCCCGGAGCTTCTACGTCTCGGGCGGACCGGAAGCCGAGTTGCTGGCCGGCGCCGACACCGCCTCGCTGCAATCGCTGGTGAACGACCGAAGCTTCGCGGACAAACTCGCGTTGCAGGCATGAATCCTGGTTTCATCGCTCGCTTCCGGCCACTTGGCCCGTGGCGGTTGGGGCCTGACTCCGGCGCCCGCACTCGCGTCGAGCGCGTGCTCCACAGCGACCGGCTGTACTCCGCGGTCACGGCGGCCATGGCGCAGTTGGGCTGGCTGGAGGAGTGGCTGGAGGCGGTCTTTCGCAATCCCGCCGGTCCGGCGGTTCGTTTCACCTCGGTTTTTCCTTTTCAGGACGACACATTGTTCGTGGTCCCGCCGAGACATCTCTGGCCGCCCCCTGCGTCTCTCAAGGTCCGCTGGAGGGGCGCGCACTTCGTTCCGCTCGCTGTTGTCGCGGCGCTGTTCCAGGACAACCCGCCCGATGAGAATCGCTGGGCAACTGACGGCCAGAGCGGATGTCTCATTCCGGCGGAGCAGCCACGCGGTCCGTTTCAGGTCGCCGTGCGCTCCTCGGCTGCGGTGGATCGCCTCAGCGGGAATGTCGCGGTCCACTCCGCCGCCTGCCTGGAGTTTCGCGAAGGCGCTGGCATGTGGTTCGCAGCCGAGTTCGCCGGCCAGGAAGCGCAGGCGGTGTGGCGCGACCGCTTGGTGGCAGCCCTGCGTCTGCTGGCCGATAGCGGCTTCGGAGGCAGGCGGAGTTCGGGCTGGGGCTGCTCCCAAATGCAGGAGATTCGGGAAGGGTTCCTTCCCGATTTGTTGCTTCCGAGATGCGCAGCGGCGCCTCCACCGCCGGAGGGCGAGTTGGTTCCTGCACCTCCGGAGACCGCTTACTGGCTTCTCTCGCTCCTGAGCCCGGCGCCCGATGATGAAATCGACTGGGAGCGGGGCGACTATTCCGTCTTGAATCGAAGCGGCCGCGTGGAGAGTCCTGCCGGCTGGGGTGAGATGAAGAGGTCCTCGCGGATGATCGCCGAAGGTTCGGTTCTTTGTGCGCCCGCCGGCGTGCGGGGGAGGGCTCTGGACGTAGCGCCGGATGGTTACGCCCATCCGGTGTATTGCGCCGGATACGCCTTCGCGCTGGCGGTTCCGTGGCGGGTGAGTACATGAAACTGCGGCCTGTAGCTCGTGGCTTGTGGCTCGTGAGGGTGCCTGCTTGAGGTATCGGCTGACCTGCTTGACCCCACTGCTGGTGGGCGACGGCCGCCGCTTGTCCCCCATCGATTACATGGTGTGGAAGGATCAGGTGAACGTCCTCGACCAGCAGCGCATCTTCCAGCTTCTGGCGAAAGGGCCGCGTCTGGAGAACTACTTGGCGCAACTCAAGCGCGCCGAGAAGCTGGAATTCGCCTCCTGGGGCGGTTTTGCGCAAAACTTCGCCGGCCGGCGGATTCCGTTCGAGCATCCCTCTTGCGCCGTTCACTGGGAGCGTGCTGTGGGGGAGAGCGTTCACATCCCGACGTTCATCTCGGGGCCGGCCGGCCCCTACTTGCCCGGCACCGCCATCAAGGGTGCGTTGCGTACAGGGATGCTCTACGCCGGAATGAAGGAAGGATCGCTTGAGCCCGTCGCCGCGCAGTTCGCAGGCGAACGGCCGCCAAGGCGTCCGGCTGAGGTCGCCGAGGATAATATCCTCGGTGCGCTGGGCGCTTCCCGCCTGCGCCTCGTCAGCGCCTCTGATTCGGCCCCTGTCCCCTCCTCTTGTCTGAAGGTGTACCTGCTCCGCGTCGCCACCCTGCAAGCCAAGGGGCACGACTCCTTCGAGCTGGGGTGGAAACTGAGCCCGCGCGGCACCGTCAATGCCAGGCGGCCGGAGGAAAGCACTCCGACATTCGCCGAGATGGCATCGCCTGGAACCGTGTTTGAAGGGCGATTCCGGAGTAACCCATTCTTGTCGGACCCGCAGGTCCGCCGTTCTCTGCGCTGGCGGGAGCCGCTGACGACCGCCGACATCTTCGCCGGCGCCAACGCATATGCCGCTCGCCTGCTGGCTCTGCACAGGGAATACGCACATCGCGCCGGGCTGTCCCTGCTGGATCAGCACCTCCGGCAGCTCGAAGAGCGCCTCGGACTGATCGCCGATCGGCGCGACGCCTGTCTCCTCTCCCTCGGATGGGGTGGCGGGCTGCTCGCCAAAGTGGCCTGGCTCCGTACGGACGATCCCACCTATCGCGAGATCATTCGCCAGTCCCCTCTTTACGGGCGGCGCATTGCACCGGGACTTCCCTTCCCGAAAACGCGCCGCGTCGTCTTTCTGGAAAACCGCCCGGCTACCTTGCCAGGCTGGGCCCTGCTGGAGACGTTCTCCGGATAAGCCGTCCTCGCGTTTCGGCCGCATTCCAGCGGTAAGCGTGCCGAACACATCGCCTCGCGTTGGCCCGAGGAAATCCCGGTTCTCCCGCAGCGCATGCTAAGATGCAAGGTTTGCGGCCGATCCGGCGCGCTCAGCGGGCTAACCATGTACAATTCGTTCTTCGGGTTCGCGGAAAGTCCCTTCAATCTAAGTCCCGACCCGGCCTTCCTTTATCGCAGCCCGCAGCACGAGGAGGCTCTGGCCAATCTTCTCTACGGCGTCCAGAACCGCAAGGGCTTCGTTGTCCTCACCGGCGAGGTCGGCACCGGCAAGACCACATTGCTCGAATGTCTTCGCGACGATCTGGATGCGGAAGGAATTCCATTTGCTTTCTTGTTCAACTCCCGGCTCACAGCGGACCAGTTCTTCGAGATGTTGGCCCTCGATTTCGGACTCCAGTGTTCGAAATTCACCAAAACCGAAGTCTTGTTCACGCTGAATCAGCTCCTTCTGGCAAACGCCGCGCAGGGCGTCACCACAGCGCTGATCATCGACGAGGCTCATGACCTGGAGGGAGATGTACTCGAAGAGGTCCGGATGCTGGGCAACCTGGAAAACAGAACCGGCAAGTTGTTGCAGGTCGTTCTGGCTGGCCAGCCGGAACTTGATCGAAAGCTGGATGCCCCGCTCCTCAGGCAGTTGAAGCAGCGCGTTGTGCTCCGCTACAGTCTCAAGCCCTTTCGCGAAGCGGAGACCGCCGACTATGTCAACTGGCGCATGGCCAAGGCCGGGATGCCGGACCAGACCGTCTTTGCGCCGCAGCTCCTGTCGGAAATCCACGTTCGATCGCAGGGTATTCCCAGGGTCATCAACATCATCTGCGACAACGTTTTGCTGACGGCATTCGCTCTCGCAAGCAAAGTGGCCACTTTCCAGATGCTCGATGAGGTAACGGCCGACATGCGACTCGAATGGCCCGCCCGTGAGTTCCACAACGACACGCCGCGCACACACTCATTCCTGCCTGGCGACTGATCTCAACTATTCACACCGCGAGCAGCATCCGTCGCTCCAGTAGTACGTCTCCACCCCGTTGGGGGAACTAAGGTATTCCGCCGGGGATTAAGATCCGGAAAGATCTTAGCGGGCCTCAGTTTTCCTGCCCCTTACAATTAGGTTCGGTCCACTACATAGCACCGGCTTTTCAGTTAAGCCTTGCCGAATGTAGTGTTCCATTTTCTCTCTTGAGCAAAGGAAAATTACCATGACAAAGCTTGTTGGAAATCCCGTAGTTTATTGCGCTGTGTGCTCTCTGTTCGTGCTGGCTATCTGCGCGGACATGATTGCCGGAGGCCCGATGCCGGCATTCGGCGTGGGTCTCATCCCCGACTTGCCGGCTCCGCAGTCAATTGCTGCCGGCATCCCCGTGCCGCCACCTGATCCGACGACGCCGCCTCTGCGTCTGGCCGGCATCCCCGTGCCGCCGCCCGATCCGACCACGCCGCCGCTGCGCCTGGCCGGCATCCCGGTGCCACCACCCGATCCGACCACGCC
>CAYZJD010000131.1:0-10871 GCA_964478455.1 uncultured Solibacteraceae bacterium
AAATGTTCCTTCTCCCGCAGCAGCCCCCTGCGCACCTCGGCCCGCAACTCCTCCAGGCTCTGAAAGTCGCCCAGGTCGCGCGCGAATTCATCATTCAGCTCCGGCAGTTCCTTGCGCCGAATCCCCTTCACCCGGGCCCGGAAGCCGACGGTCGTCCCCGCCAGCTTCTCATCGCCGTAGTCCTCCGGGTACTTGATCTCAAACTCTTTCTCGTCCCCCGGGGAAAGACCGCGGATGTTGTCGCTAAATCCCGCCAGCGTTTCCTCGCGTCACTTCATCCTGCTTGGGCGGCGCTTGCCCGGCTCTTTCCAGGATCACCACGGCGTAGTCGCCGTCCTCGACGGGCCGCGGGTCCACGTTCACGAACTCCGCCTTCTGATCCCTCAGCTCTTCGAGCCGCCGCTCCACGTCCTCGTCGTTCACCACCGGCTCGCCGTAAGGCACGGTGATGTCCGTGTACTCCTTCAGCTCGATCTCGGGCGCGACCTCGAACTCCGCCTTGAACCGCATCGGTTCTCCGAGGTGGAAGTGAACCTCGGTGATGTCCGGCGTGCCCACTACCCGCAGGTTCTCGTCCTCCACACGCTTCTGGAGAAACCGCGGGACCAGCGCCTCAATCACCTTCTGGCGGATATCGCCGGCGAATTGCGACTGGACGATTGACGCCGGGACCTTGCCGGGACGGAAGCCCGGAATCTTCACCCGGCGGCCCAGTTCCGCCACCGCCCGCCCGGCCTCCATCTCCACTTCCTCGGCCGGAACGGTAACCTCGAGGGTGCGCTTGCAGGTCCGCTCAACGCTTGGGCTGCTCATGTCCCTTCCGACCACGAAGCCAGGTACTGCTCCTGTTCGGGAGTCAGCCGGTCGATCTTCACGCCCATGGCTTCCAGCTTCAGCCGCGCCACCTGCCGGTCGATTTCCTCCGGCACCGGATACACGCGCTTATCGAGCGCCGCTTGCCGTCCCACCAGGAACTGGACCGACAGCGCCTGGTTGGCGAAGCTCATGTCCATCACCGAAGCCGGGTGCCCTTCGGCCGCCGCCAGGTTGATCAGCCGCCCTTCGCCCAGCACGTAAATGCGCCGGCCGTCGCGCAGCGCATACTCCTCGACGAACTCGCGCATCGGCCGGTGCGAGGAGGAGAGCCTTTCCAGCGCCTCCAGATCCACCTCGACGTTGAAGTGGCCGGAGTTGCAGAGAATGGCGCCGTTCTTCAGCTTGTCGAAGTGCTCGCGGCCGACCACGCCCTTGTTTCCGGTCACGGTGATGAACACGTCGCCGATGGCGGCCGCCTCGCCCATCGACATCACCCGGTAGCCGTCCATCATCGCTTCCAGCGCGCGGATCGGGTCCACCTCCGTCACGATAACGTTGGCGCCCATGCCCTTGGCCCGCAGCGCCACCCCGCGGCCGCACCACCCGTAGCCCGCCACCACCACGTTCAACCCGGCCAGCAGCACGTTGGTCGAGCGCAGGATGCCGTCGATCGTGCTCTGCCCCGTGCCGTAACGGTTGTCAAACAAGTGCTTCGTCATCGCGTCGTTCACCGCGACGATCGGATACAGCAGCACGCCGTCTTTGGCCATCGCCCGGAGCCGGATCACTCCGGTCGTCGTTTCCTCGGTGCCGCCGATCACCCCCGCGATCAGGTCCTGCCGCTTGGTGTGCAGCGTGGACACCAGGTCCGCCCCATCGTCCAGGGTGACCTGCGGCCTGTGGTCGAGCGCCGCCTCGATGTGCGAGTAGTACGTCGCGTTGTCCTCGCCCTTGATGGCGAACACCGGAATGCCGTAGTCGCGCACCAGCGTCGCCGCCACGTCGTCCTGCGTCGACAGCGGGTTGGACGCGCACAGCACCGCTGAGGCGCCGCCGTCCCGCAGCGTGATCATCAGGTTCGCCGTCTCGGTGGTGACGTGCAGGCAGGCGGCGATGCGCACTCCGTTCAGCGGCTGGCTTTTGATGAAATGCTTGCGGATCGACTGGAGCACCGGCATGGACTGGAACGCCCATTCCACGCGGCGCTTGCCCGCCTCCGCCAGAGACAGATCGCGTACGTCGTATCGGATCGGAGCTTGTGTGTTGGGAGTCATGAGATTCGTTAGAGGGAACCGCAGGCCCGGGCAATCCGCCCGTGACCCCTCATCTCCGGGCGGCCGTCGTCGTTGCCCGGGCTTCTTCCTTGAGCAGTTCCGCCTTGTCCGTCGCTTCCCAACTGAAGCTCTCCTCGGTCCGGCCGAAGTGGCCGAAGGCGGCGGTCTTCCGGTAAATCGGCCGGCGCAGCTTCAGGTAGTCGATCATGCCCTTCGGCGTCAGCGGAAAATGGCCGCGGACCAGCTCCGCCAGCCGCTGCTCACAAACCTGGCCGGTTTCGAACGTGTTCACCCCCACGGAAACCGGCTCGGCGACGCCGATCGCATACGCCAGTTGCACCTCGCAGCGCCGCGCCAGCCCCGCGGCCACGATGTTTTTGGCGATGTGCCGGGCCATGTAACAGGCCGAGCGGTCCACCTTCGTCGGGTCCTTGCCCGAGAACGCGCCGCCGCCATGCCTGCCCATGCCTCCGTAGGTGTCCACAATGATCTTCCGGCCCGTCAGGCCCGTGTCGCCATGGGGCCCGCCGATGACGAAGCGCCCGGTTGGGTTGATGTGATACCGCGTCCCGGAGTCCGTCTCCACGCGCGACTCCGCCAGCACTGGATCGATCACGTGCTTCTTCACCTCGCGCCGCACCTCATCGATGGAGACCTTGTCGCTGTGCTGCGTCGAGACCACCACCGCCTCGATCCGGGAAGGCCTGCCGTCGCTGTACTCCACGCTTACCTGGGACTTGCCGTCCGGCCGCAGAAAATCCAGCTCGCCCGCGCGCCGCACTTCGCTTAACTTGCGTACCAGCTTGTGCGCCAGCATGATCGGCAGCGGCATTAGCTCCGGCGTCTCGTCGCAGGCGAAGCCGAACATCATCCCCTGGTCGCCGGCGCCGCCGGTGTCCACTCCCATCGCGATGTCCGGGGACTGCTTCTGGATCATGTTCAGCACGCCGCAGGTGTGGCCGTCGAAGCCGAAGGCCGCGTCGGTATAACCGATGTCCTTGATGACCTCGCGCGCAAGCTGCTGCACGTCCACGTAAGTGTGCGTCGTGATCTCTCCGGCCACCACGCAGACGCCCGTCGTCACCAGCACCTCGCAGGCTACTCGGCCCGCTGGATCGTCCTTCAGCACCGCGTCCAGAACCGCATCCGAGATCTGGTCGGCGATCTTGTCCGGGTGCCCCTCGGTCACCGATTCCGATGTGAACAAATGTCTGACTGCGGCCACGTGATCGTTCCTCCTTGCGCCGGGCGCAATTCCGCCCCTCCATGGGAGAACGGCGTCAGCGCCTGGCGGTCGAATCCAGTCCGGGGAGTCCTGAAGTAAGACTGAAACAACAAGTGTATCACCGTTTTTCCGCGGCCAGCTACAGCGCCACCCCGAATCTCCCCTTCAACAACCATGCCGCGGCAAGTGAAATCACGACGAACCAGACGAGCCAGTGGAGCCGAAAACTCCAGAGGCCGGCCTCGGCCGGCGGGTATGCCACTTCAATCCAATCAATGCTGCTGCCTTCGATTGCTCTCTCGCCCGGATCCCAGAAGACGTCTCCGCGCGAACTCGCGCGCCGCGCGGTCAGGTACCTCGGCCCGCCGCCGGAGACGATGTCCTTCTCAACCACGCCGCCTGGCAGGCGCACCCGTAACACGCCCAAAGCCTCTCGCACCGGCCGGACACGCCACACCACCTGGCGTTCGGCCAGCGCGCGCACCGCCGGGCTTTCGACCGCGAAGCCGTCTGGAACTTCGAGCGCGGGCGGAGGCGCACTCGGATCAATCGCCTCCTTCATCTGCACCGTCACCAGCGCCGGCGCTCCCACCTCCAGCGGCTGGCGGCCGTAAAACGCATCGAGTTGGACCAGCGCCAAAACCATCGGAATCGTGAGAATCACCGCTGGCTTCAGCATCAGCCGGAGATACCGCAGGTTGGCGGCCAGCAGGTCCCGCTGCGCCCGCCAGATCAAGACAGGCTCATCGGCGTACAGCCGCAATTCATACAGGTGCGCTTGCAGGTGTGACTTGGCCCGCCGGATCGCCGCTTGGTTCGAGACGCGGCGGAACACCCAGAGCATGCCGATGCCGGTCAGAATGCTGATGAGTGTCAGGCTCGCCAGTGGATGCCATCCTTCGAACAGGGAAAGCACCGCCCGGCACGACGCGCTTACCAGGTACAGCGCCGCCGTCATCTCACTCCAGGTAGCCGAGGCCTTTCAGCTTCTTGACGATCTCTTCGTCCGAGCCGGCCTCCTCAATCTTCTCGAGCTCCTTCTCGAGAACGTGAATCACGAACTCCTCCGGCGAACTGTAGCCGCCCGCCGCGGCCACCTTCTTCACCCTCTCCCAAAGGTTCTTACTTATCTTCATAAAGGGGTCATAAAGGGGTCAGCCTGATCTGGTCCATTTTCTAATGCGGCGCCACTCTTAGAATAGCGGGCGCCCGCGCATGCCGGGCCCGGGCGCGATCCCGAAGGCCGCCAGCACCGTCACCGTCACGTCCCGAAGATGAGGATCGGCGATCTTGCTCCGCCGGTTCGAAAGCCACACCCCCGGCACCCGCTCCGAAGCGATACAGTGATCGCCGCGCCATTCGTCCTTGTTGTCTTCGATGGTGGCCTTCGGCACCGCGCCCAGCGCCGTCTGCCACGAAGAGCGGTAGCCCGGCGCGTAGCCCACCACTAGATCGGGCGCGGCCCCGGCCGCCTCTCCGTGGAAATACTTGCTCGCCGGATAGACCGCCTCGATCACCTGACGCCCGTTGGCCGGGTCCCGCAACTCGAGCAGCCGCTCGCTGATCCGCCGCACCACCTCCTCGGTCTCCGCGCCCGGAGCTACCACGCCGTTCTTGTCTCTCCCCGCCTGGTTCACGTAGATCGCCGTAAGCCCCATCGAGTAGGCCTGCGTACGCGACCAGTCCACGTGGGGGAACAACTCGTCGTCGCCGGCGTTGTCCGGATTGTCCAGCTCGAGAAATCCCTCGCGCCACAGCCACGTGTTGAGGTGCACGGCGCGATCGAAGCTGGTGAAGCCGTGATCCGACATCACGATCAGCGTTGCGTCGCCGGCCTTCTTCATCACGCCGCCGAGCGCGGCGTCCACCAGCCGGTAGGTCTCCAGCAGCTTGTCTTCGTGCTTGCCCCACAGCACGTGCGAGTCCTGGTCGATGCCGAAAAAGTGGAAGAACAGCATTCCCTCGCGGAAGCGATCCATCTCGTGATCGAGCAGCCGCAGGTGCTCGGCCGAAACCATGCGGCTCTGCCTCACGTATTCCTCCAGCGTGAACACGCCTTCCCGCAAAGCCGCCGTGTCCTCGCCTATGCCCTGGGTGTAGAACGGCCCCACCGCCGCTGCCAGTTCGCGGCTGTAAGAGTCCGGCGTCGAAATGGGCAACTCGGGCTCGCCGGGATCGATGTTCACCGGCGACACGTACACCCCGAGCCGCGGATGAAAGCTCTTGGCGTAGACGCGGAACATCCCGGCCGCGCTCTCGAGGCCCGGGATCAGCGGAAAGCGAACGCGAATCCACCCCGACCACTCGCCCTCCTTCAACACAAACGTCGTCTCGCCGGCGCGGAACCGGCCCGCCGGCGCGTCCGGATCCACGTCCACCGTGATCACCGCCGTTGTCCGCCTCCCGTCCTTGCGTAACGTGTTGTCGGGACCGTCCACGGTGAGCGTCGCGCGATATCCTTCGAGATCCACGCGGACGATCTGGCCTCCCGGAACCGACCTCGTCCGTTCGATCGGATCGTCGGTAAAGAAGGTGAACGTGCCGAAGGTGCCGCGCATATCCGGCGTCCCCATGCCGGAGAGCGTGAGACTCTTCGACTCCACCGGCGGGAAGTTGTTTGGCACCCGGATGATCCTGGCGGGAATCCCGGCGTCGTCCAGGTACAGCCAGAACGGACGGCCGTGGAGGAACCTTTTCACCTTGCCACTGGACAGCGGTATCTCGTACGGCCCGATGGGCAGGGTGTACTTCGGCCGTTCCGTTTCCGCCATCGACGAGAACGGCAGCATCGTCTTCGGGTCGCGGTGGACGAAGTCGTAGATGCCGTGTCCGCCAGGGTCGAGCCCGGTGATGAATGTGGACCACGCCACCGGGCTCTGCGGCGGGATCGCCGTCGCCAGGCGCTTGAACTCGCCCTCGCGCCGCAGCCCGTCCAGGTTCGGCAGCTCGCTCCAGTGGCGCTCCAGGAACGCGGGATCCATCGCGTCGATGCCGAGCACGATCAGGCGCTTGCCTCCCGCGGAGCTTCGCGGCCCGCATCCCGCCTGCGCCAGCGCGAGCAGTGCGCAAGCGGCAAGGACGCGCCGGTTCATGAAGCGCGCCCGCCGTCCGCGAACCGGAACACCGGCTTCCCTTCCATCCACGCGGGCGGCCGGATGCCGAACAGTTCAAGCGCCGTCGGCGCCAGGTCCTCGATGCCCGGATCCGCGGCCTCGATCCTGCGGTTCGAGAAGAGCACGCCCGGCACCAGCGACGGATCCATCGAGTGGTCCCCGCTCCAGGCTTTCGGATTGTCCGCGATCACCTTCGCCGTGACGCGTCCGACGGCCGCGTCCCAAGAGATGCGGTAGCCGTCGTTGTAACCGGCGATCAGGTCAGGCGCGGCGTCGAGATACGGACCTCTGTAAAGCGAGCTTGTCGCGTAGACCTGGCGGATCGCAATCTCGCCTGTCTCATCATCGCGCAGGCCCGAGAGTTTCGTGATCAGCTCGCGCTTGAGCGATTCGGCTTCCGCCCCCGGTTGGACGATGCCGCCCGCCTCGCGCCCCCGCAGGTTGAGATAAAGTCCGGCCAGGCCCAGGGCATAGGCGCGCGTGCGACTCCAGTCCACCCCTCGGAAGTACGGGCCGCTCGTGGCCGCCCCATTCTTCAAAACCAGGTACCCGTTGTCGCGCAGCCACGCGTTGAGATCCACGCCGCGCCGGAAGCTGCGGAAGCCGTGATCGGAAAGCACGAACAGGACGGTGTCCTTATCCGCGTACCGGAGCGTTTCGCCTGCGAGCCGGTCCATGCGCCGGTACATCTCCTCGATCGTTGCCGCGTGCTTGACGTTGCCGCCGTTCCGGCCGTCCAGGCAGCGGAAGAACATGTGCTGGATGCGGTCGCTTGTGTCGAACACGCACGCCACCACCCCGCGCCGCGTCTTCTCGAGCGCGTTCAAGAACATCGCCTCGCGCTCCGCGAACGTCAGGTACGCCTGCTTGAGAAACGCCTCGTCGTCGATGACGCCCTCGTTCAGCGCCCAAGTGTCCTCGGCCATCCCGAGCGTGGCATACGATCCGAGTAACTTCGCTAGATACATTGCGTAGTAAGTTGGGTGAGCGATCGGAAGCGCCGGATTCTCGGGATCGATGTTGATCGGGGACAGATACATCGAGAACTCAGGCTCGACTTCCATCACCAAAAACCGGGCGATCCCCGTGACCTTGACGCCCAGGGCCGTTCGGAACGTGAGGCGGATCCACGGCGTGTACTCGCCGCGCTTCAGCACGTGCGATTCGCCCTGGAGGTGCAGCGTGGCCGAGCCATTCTCCTTGTTCCGGGAAATGCGGAACGGGATCTCCAGCGGCTTTCCGCCCTCGTGCAACAGGTCCTCCGGCCCTTCGATCGCCCCTTCCAGAAAGTCGCCTGCGCGCTTCAGCGGATAACGGCTGCCGCTCTCGAACGTCGCCTTCTCCAGCCGTGTGGTGAACTGCGCGAAGCTGCCCTGCGTCCCCTTGAGGTCGGGCGTGCACATCGCCGATAGAAGCTTCCCGTCGAACTTCTCCGGCGGGAAAGTGATCGGCACCCGCAGGATCGTCGAGCCGATGCTGTGCTCGCCGAGAATTTTCCAGAACGGCTGGCTCTTTCGCCGCAACTCGACGTGCGGACGCGAAAGTGGAATACGGAGCCGGCCCAGCTTGAGCACGCGGCGCGGCTGCCAGACCTTCGCCGAGGAAAGCTCAGGCAGGTAGGACTTCAGGTTCCGGTTCAGGAAGTCGAAGATGTTGTGCCGCGCCGGGCTGACGCCGGTGGCGAAGGTGGACCAGGCCACCGGGGAAAGCGACGGGAACGTCGTGCGCAGCCGCCGGTAAGAGCCCTCCTCTTTGAGCCGGGCGAGGTTCGGCATCTTGCCCTCTGCCATCAGGCGCTCGGTGATCTCCGGGTCCAGGCCGTCCAGGCCGAGGAAGATCAGCTTGCGGATCCGCGCGTCGCGGAAGCCCTTCCTGCGCCGCAGGACCCGCCACAGCATCCGGAACGGCCAGACGAGCAGCGACGCGGCGCTCAAGAAGAAGCTGGCGATGATCGCCAAAAACGAGCCGAGGAACGCGAAGCCCGCGCCCGGGCCGATGTAGGCCAGGTCCGCTCCGCTGCCGCCCGGATCCGCGCACCACAACACAAGCAGCGTCACAAGCGCCGCGGCGAGGTCCCGCAGCAGCCGCTGCCGCGGGTCGCGGCCTCCCCTCACCGCAGCTTTCCCTCCACGAACGGCACCTCGAAGACCTTGTCGTGCTGGATCGGTCCGTGGCCGAAGTAGCCGTCTTCGCCGAACAACTCGCCGTGGTCCGAGGTGATGGTGATGTAGGTGTTCTTCGGCGCCAGGTCGAACAGTTCCTCGACCACGCCGTCCAGGTACCGTACCGCCTCGATCTGCCGCTGGCGCAACTCTTCCAGCTTCTTCTTGTTGAAGAACTTCTCCTTGCCCTGGCGCAGCTTCCCTCCGACAACGTGATCGTCCAGGTGCTTGAAGACGCCGTGCACCCCGTGGATGCGTGGCCACGTCTCGGGCGGCTCGTCCGGCAGCGCGTAGGGATAATGCGTTTCGCCGATGTTCAGCAGGTAGAACGACGGCTGCTCGGGGCTGAACCGCATCTCCCGCAGCATGGCCCGCATGTCGTTGTGCTTCTCCATCAGCTTGTAGCTGTCGAAGCCGTTGTTGAGCACGGTCTTCGGATTCAGCACCGGCAGCGACATCATCGCGTGCGTGCGGTAGCCGAGCTGCTCCTTCAGGAACGACGGAATGTACAGCTTCGGCACCAGCGACTTGAACTCGAAGTCGCTCGTCCCGAACCGCTCGTTGAATTGCACGAATTCCCGCTGGTAGTACTCCGAGGCGAACACGTGCTTCGGACTCGTGTGCGGCATCAGCCCGATGAGGAAGTTGTAATGCGAGGGCGACGTCCACGAAGCGTAGGACCAGCGGCGCTCCACCTTGCCCAACTTCCGGATCACCCTCGGCCGAGCCTTGACGAACGAGTCCCAGCGGCAACTGTCGAAGATGACCAGGATGTAGTTGTTTTTCGCGGGCTTCCGCGTGCGAACGACCGGCACGGCGACTTCAGTATAGCAGGCGCCGGATAGCCGGCCTCGCCCCAAACCGGCTCCAGATCGTTCGACGGCAGACTTGAGCGCGGGATATACGCGCCAAGCAGCTCACAGGAGGCGCTGAAGCGACCGATCATCTTGGGACGCGGATTCAGATCCTCAGCTCGCACGTTCCACGCTGTTCGCCTCAGGGATCGCGAACGGTGCCCCGGAAAGCATAGTGTCCTTCCTGACCATTTGGGTACACGTTTCTCTCCAAGACTAAAGGCGATGGTTGCCCGCTCCACTTCGACCAGAGGCTCGGGGTGGCTGCGTCCAACACAGGTTCACCCAGAGCCATTGTGGGCCCCCTCATCGGGGACAAGGGCCCCTGAGTGGGGAAGAGCGCCCCCAGAAGTTCGCCCGCCCGTCCCGGTGGCGGGTCGTTCCGAGCAACCGAAGGCGCGGACACGCGCGCGTCAGCAAGCGGACGTCAGCTATGGGGTGAAGCGCGGCGTCAGGCGAATCCACTTGACCGGGAACTGCTGGAATTGCTGGCCTCTTCCACCGGCCGGAATCAGCGCCAGATCCTCGCCCTGGCAACCTATGAGTGAGTAATCGCGGACTTGCTCCATTAACTGCTTCGGCAGAGGTGCCCAGCGTTGATTGTGTCGGTCGAGTTCGTAAAGTCCGGTGTTATCTCCGCCGTTCAATCGGGCATAGATAACACCTTTGTCGGTGATTGAAAGGCCCGTCAGGCCCATCGGTCTGCCCAGATGCTGTCCGGCTCGTTGTTGCTCGGGCAATGGGATCACCTACGAACCGATCACCTTGCGATCTAGCCCCAGTTCGAACAGCTGCCGCATTTGCGGCGAGTACACTGCCACACGGTTGCTCTCTGACACAAGAAAAGCCGGGCCCGATTGACGCCACACTTCATACGGTGGTTCGGAGCCGAACAACTTCCTGGGAAGCGCAGTTCCCAACAACTTTCCGTCAGCCGAGTAATGGAAAACGACCGGGTCCTCGCTCGTCGGCCTGTCCTCTGGGCCGGCGCCGCCAAAGCCCCAGATAGTGCCGTCATTGGCTATAGTCAGGTGAGCCGGCAAAAGCGGACTCGTAGGGACGACTTTCTTCAACGTTCCGCGGCGATCCAGAAAGCAGAGTGTGGAGACCCTATCCAAGCCGTTCACGGCGATTGCGACAGCCACATAGCCGGAGCCGTCTCGGAGGGGCGCTACGCTGCTGCCGATGGTTTCCGAAGCCTCTGGTATGTCGATTCGGAACCGAGCTACCACATTGCCGTCACGCGAGTAAACTGAGTAAGCTGGCTCGGAGGCTACGGCACGATGCCTCAGGATGACTGTGCCCCCCGCGAAATGGGGCATAAACGTGACCATGTAAGCGGTCGAACCGAGGTCAACCACGACAGGACCGGACTCTGTTACAAGCGTGGCCTCCTGCGCCAGGCCCGCGACCGGCCCCAGTAGAGT
>CAYZJD010000132.1:0-4433 GCA_964478455.1 uncultured Solibacteraceae bacterium
GGCCTGTTCTATCCGCTCGTGATGCCGCTGCTCCTTTTTTCCGCCGGCAGCATCGCGCTCTCGCGCATTCTCCTCGGCATGCATTTCCTGAGTGACGTCGCTGCGGGCTCCCTGCTCGGCGCGCTGCTCGGCTACGTTTCCTTCTGCCTGCTTCGATAGAAGCACCCGCCGCTTTTCAAACAAATCCCCGCAGATTAACGGTTAACATCAGGCCGAATTTCTGCTATTCTCGGGGGAGACTGCCGGAAAAGGAGGAGCGGATATTTATGGAATTTCCGGTGTTGATGTTTTTCATGGCCGGCGTCATCCTCGGCGCGGCTATCGGAGGGCTGGTGCTCGTCATCTGGATGCAGGTGCGCCTCACGGCGGTCGATCGGGCGAGAACGGTGGCCGAAACGAAACTGGCCTCCACCGAAGCGGCCGTCTCCAAAATGAGCGAGACTTTCCAGGCGCTGGCGGACGCGGCCTTGCGGTCCAATCAAGGGGCATTTCTGGACGCCGCGCGCGGCACGCTGGACACCGTGCGGGCCCAGATTACAGGCGACCTCGCGCAGAAACAAACGGCCATCGAAGGGGTGATCCAGCCACTGGCGACCATGCTGGACCGGATGGAGAGCCAGGTGCGCGAGCTCGAGCGCGCGCGGCAGGAGATGTTCGGAAGCCTCCAGAACCAGTTGCAGAGCCTGTCGCGCGAGACTTCCACCCTCTCCACCGCCCTGCGGTCGCCGCACGTTCGCGGGCGCTGGGGCGAGATCACGCTGCGCCGCGTGGCCGAACTGGCGGGCATGGTCGAGCACTGCGATTTTGTCGAGCAGGAGGTGCAGGAGGGCGACAACGGCAGGATCCGGCCCGACCTCGTTGTTCGCCTGCCGGGCGGCCGCACGCTGGTGGTGGATGCCAAGGTGCCCCTGGCCGCCTATCTGGACGCGGCCTCGGCCGCCGAGGAGGCGCGCCGCCGCGAGGCGCTCATGCGCCACGGCCAGCAGGTGCTGAAACACGTCGAGCAGTTGAGCACCAAGCAATATTGGAGCCAGTTCCAGCCCGCCCCCGAGCTGGTGGTTCTCTTCCTTCCGGGAGAACACTTCTTCAGCGCGGCGCTCGAGCACAACCCGACGCTCATCGAAGACGCGCTCGAGCGGAAGGTGCTGCTGGCCACGCCGACCACGCTCATCTCGGTGCTCAAGGGCATCGCGTACGGCTGGCGCCAGCAGCAGCTCGCGGAAAACGCCGAGCTGATCCGGCAGGTGGCGGCCGAGTTCTACGAGCGCATCCAGACGCTCCACGGATACTATTCGGATACGGGCAAGCATCTCGAGCAGGCGGTCCAGGCCTATAATCGTTCGGTGGCCTCCTGGGAGGCGCGGTTGCTCCCTTCGCTGCGGCGGATTCGCGAGCTTGGGGCCGTGACCGGCGAGGAGCCGGAAGCGCCCGAGCACGTCGAGGCCGTGCCGCGCGCGCCGAGGATGGCTGAAACGGTCTGACCCTCGCTCATGCTCCGCGGCGCGCTCTTGTTCCTGTCCCGGCAGAAGCATTTGCGGCGCTGGATGGAGACCTCGCCCGCCGCGGAACTACTCACCAGGCGCTTCGTCGCCGGCAAGACGCTGGCGCGCGCGCTTGCTGTGTGCCGCCGCCTGAACGCCGAGGGACTGCTGGTCTCGCTCGACCACCTGGGTGAGAACGTGACCTCGGTGGAGGAGGCGAGGCTGTCCCGCGACGCTTACATCCAAGCCCTGCGCGCCATCGCCGCGGAGGGACTGCAAGCCACCGTTTCCATCAAGCTGACGCAGTTCGGCCTCGACCTCTCTGAAGAACTGTGTCGCGAGAACGTCGAGGGCCTTGTTGCCGCCGCCAGCGGACTGGGCGGTTTTGTCGAGGTGGACATGGAGTCAAGCGAGTACGTGGACCGCACGTTGTGTCTCGTCTCGGACATGCACGAGCGCCACGGCGCAGTGCGCGCGGTGATCCAGGCCTACCTTTACCGCAGCGCCGGCGACATCGACATGCTCTGCCAGAAGGGCATCCCTGTGAGGCTCTGCAAGGGCGCCTACAGGGAGCCGCACTCCATCGCCTTCCGGAGCAAGCGCGACGTGGACGCCAATTACGTTCACTTGGTGCAGACACTGCTGAAGCGCGGTGTCTATCCGGGCATCGCCACCCACGATCCGAACATGGTGCAGGCCGCGCGGCGCTCGGCCGCCGCGCTCGGCTTGGCGCCGGACCGGTTCGAATTCCAGATGCTCTACGGCATCCGCCGCGACCTCCAGCGCAAGCTGATCGCCGGCGGCTACCGCGTCCGGCTGTATGTCCCTTACGGCGACGCCTGGTACCCGTACCTCATGCGCCGCCTGGCGGAACGTCCGGCCAACGTCCTGTTCATCGCCCGCAACCTCCTCCGCCGTTAACAACAAACCGGTGACAGGCTACGCAATCCCCGATTTCGTCCTGCGACTTGCGTGCGGCTGAAGGTTACACAGAAATCGCACCGGTTTCCTACCGTCTCTTCTTGCCGCCGATCTGCCACTCGGTGAACGGCGACCGCACCCCGCGAATGCGCACGTTCAGCAAGTAGGGCTTCCCGGCCCCAAGCGCCCGGGCCACGGCCGGGCCGAGTTGCTCCAGCGCCTCCACCGTTTCCCCTCCGCCGCCGAAGCCCTGCATGATGATGTCGTACCGCGTATCGCGCAGTTCGCAGGCCACGACCGGCTCGCCGGGATTCAGTTCCTTTTGCAGTTCCCGCTCCAGCCCCCATCCAGCATCATTGCCGACAATTACCACCACCGGGAGTTCGTGCCGCACCAGCGTGTCCAGTTCCGCCAGGTAGAAGCCGAGCGAGCCGTCCCCGGTGAACAGCACGACCCGCTTTCCGGGATTCGCAAGCTGAAGCGCGATCGCGTTGGGCAGCCCGGCGCCGATGGTCCCGAGCGGCCCGAGCCGTATCCAGCCGCCCGGCACGAGCGCTGGCAGGATCGCCCTACCCCAGTGCCCGAAATCGGCGCCGTCCCAGGAGTACAGCGCGCCCGCGGGCAACAGCCCCTTCACCTCGGAATACACCGCCGCGGGATGCGGCGGCGAACTCCTATCGCCTGCCGTCGCGGCGAGCGATGCCTCCCACTCGCTCCGCAGACACCGCAGCCGCTCGAGCCACGCCCGCGGCGGCCACGTCTCCTTGCCGAGCGCCCCCAGAAAGGCGCTGAGCGTTGCCTTCACGTCCGCGCAGATACCCACATCGAGGGCGCGATTCATCCCAAGTTCCTGTGGATGGATGTCCACCTGGATGAATTTCGCCGCCGCCGGAAACAGGCGCGGCCCTCCGAGTGCGAGCCGGTAGTCGATGCGCTTGCCCAGCACGAGGAAGACATCGGCCTCCTGGAACGCCCGGTGCACGGCCTTGTTCAGCGCCGGGTCGGCGGACCCCATGCACAACGGATGGTTGTCGGAAATCAGGCCTCGCGCGAAGGCGATCGTGTAGACCGGCAGCGAAGTCTTCTCGATGAACTCCGCCAGCTCCGCTTCGGCCCGCGCCCACCACACGCCGCTGCCCGCGATCACCACCGGACGCTCCGCCTCCCTGAGCAAGGCCAGCGCGCGCTCGACGCTCTCTGAGGGCGGTGCCGCCGGCGGCTGCTTCATCGGAACCGGCGCTCGCGCGGGCGCATCCGACCATCCGCGGAACACGTCCACCGGGATCGTCAAGTGGACCGCTCCCATCCGGCCGGACACCGCCTCCGCGCACGCCCGGCCCAGGTAGAAGGGGATCTCTCCCGCCACGGGTACCTGTGCCGCCCACTTCACCACCGGCCGCACCATCCCGGCCTGGTCGATGTCTTGAAACGCCTGCCGCTCACCCGCGGTCGTCGCCCGGCTCCCGCTGACCGCGACGAGCGGGCTGCCGGCAAGGTTCGCCGTGGCAATGCCGGTCAGCGCGTTGGTGTGGCCCGGCCCGCCCGTGACCAGCGCCAGCGCCGGCCGCCGCCACAGACGCGCCCATGTATCGGCCGCGTGCGTCACCCCCGACTCGTGCCGGAAATCCACGATGCGGATCCCGCGCCGTGCCGCCGCTGCCAGCACTTCGTTGATGTGATCGCCCACCAGCGTGAACATCTCGCCCAGGCCGAGCTGCCCCATCGTGTCCACAAACAACTCCGCGCCCGTTGGCATGGCCCTGTCATCCTACTACAGCTACCTCCGAGCCCCTTTGTGTGTCGAGGATCGTAGTCACCTGCGGCCGCTTGGGCTTCGACTGCGGTCAAGCAGCGGGCCGGATCACCTGCTACTTGGTCCAATCCGCCGGGTCTATTCCACTTCCTTCGATGATCGCTCGCATCGTGCCCAGCGGCAGGATTCGCCCCGGTGGTACGGCACAACAACTTGCTTTGCGGTTGAGAGGTTGCGCCACTTCTGGTGGCTGCCGGCCGAACCGGCAAGTACGAATT
>CAYZJD010000132.1:4443-10847 GCA_964478455.1 uncultured Solibacteraceae bacterium
AGAAATCACCTCGTCGGCCGTCAGGCGCGGCGTTCCGCGGTCACCCAATCGTTACCTCGAGCAACTTCGCGGTCGGCGACAGATCGATCTCGGCGGGCGAGAGGTAGAGTCGAATCGCTTCCTCGATCCCGCGCCTCGCTTCCTCCTCTGTCTCGCCGGCCGAGGCACATCCTGGCAGCTCAGGACAGACTGCGGAGTAGCTCTCAGCTTCCGGGTCGTACTCCAAGACCACGCGGAACTTCATGCTTGACAGTATAGCGCCAAGCTCCGCCCAGACCCACGTGGATGCGCGCCGATGTGATGAGGAGAATGCAATCTGCGTTTGTCGGCGGCCTGGTTGGCTGAGGCTTGCTTCCCGCCACCGCGATACACTGTCTCGCCGGAGGCAGTGATGCAACGACACGGACAGGTGATCCGGCTGCGCCCGGGCGCGCTTGACTCCTATCGCCGGTACCACGCTGAGGTCTGGCCGGAGGTGCTCGCGAAGATCCGCGACTGCAACATCCGCAACTACTCCATCTTCCACAAGGATGGCTACCTGTTCGCCTACTTCGAATACGTCGGCGAGGACTTCGAGGCCGACATGCGGAAGATGGCCGCCGACCCGAAAACGCAGGAGTGGTGGCGGATTATGATGCCGATGCAGGAGCCGCTGGCCACGCGCCGGGAAGGCGAATGGTGGGCCGAAATGGAGGAAGTCTTCCACGCCGGTTGAGAGCCCCTGCCCGCCGGCAACTTTTCCCCCTCCGACGGAGTCAATATATATGGAGATGAAGTACTGGGGATTCTTCTGCGCGAAGCTGGCGCTGGCCGCGGGCGTCTTGTTCCTCGTGTGGCAGGCAATCCTGTGGCTGCTGCCCGCTCCCAAGCCCTTCCTGTATATGTGGCAGCCGCGGTTCCCGCACGACCTTCCCTCGACACTCGCACTGGGAGGGTTCTTCCTGCTGTGCTGCGGCGCGCTCTACGTGATTGTTCTCGACCAGATGTACCGCTGCCGCGTCTGCGTCCGGCGGTTGCGGATGCCGGTGGAAACAGGCTCCTGGAGCCGGATGCTCCAGTTCGGCCGGCCGCGCATCGAATACATCTGCCCGTACGGCCACGGAACCCTGAAGGTGCCCGAGGTGCAGATCGCCGGCCGGGAGCAGCCCGATTGGGAGCAGCACGGCGACATGTGGCAGGAGTTGTCCTCTCTCGGCAAAGAGAAAGAATGAAAGCCTGGCGCGCCGCCGCCGCGTTCGCTGTCCTCGGCGCACTTGCGTATTTCGGCGCTCGCCTCGCGCCCGTCTACCTGCGCAACCTGGAGTTGCAGCGATTTCTCGAGGAGACCGCCGCCCCGGCGGCGGCCGGCGATGCGCAGGAGGAGAGGATCCGCGTCGCCGTCGTCGAGAAGGCCGCCCGGCTGGGCCTGCCCGTCAGAAGCGAGCAAGTGCGGCTGAAGCGCTCCGCGTCCGCCCTTCGCATCGAAGTCCGCTACACAGTGCCGGTGGACTTGTGGCTGTACTCGGTCGACCTGCACTTCGCTCCCAAGGCCGGCGCGCGCTGAGACCCTGTTGGTGAGATGGTGGCCGGCAGCTCAGGGACTTGCCCCATGCGCATGAGACAATAGCAGTTGAGGCGACACGAGTGGCCGTCCGGTTCCGCATCCCGCGCAAGTCGAAGGTCGCGCGGTTTCTTCTCCACCCCGCCGGAAAGATCCTGCTGGCGCTGGCGCTCTTGATTGGCGCCGCCGGCCTGTTTACGTTCTCCTATTACTACCTGCGGTTCTCCCGCCTCATTGACCAGAAGCTGAGCGCCGGGCCTTTTCAATCCACGTCGATGATCTTCGGCGCGCCGAAGACCATCTGGCTGGGCGAGGAGATCAGCCCCGAGGACATCGTGGCCCAACTGCGGCGCAGCGGCTATACGGAGTCCAGCACCAACCCGCTCGGCTGGTACCACGTCCGCGAGGACGCCATCGAGATCTTCCCCGGCCCGGACTCCTACTTCGACCCGGAAGCCGGCGTGATCAAGTTCGCCGGCGGCCGCGTGGCGGGAATCATCTCGATGCGGGACAACACCGCCCGGACGCAGTACCTGCTCGAACCGGAGCTGATCACCAACCTGTTCGACCGGAACCGCGAGAAGCGGCGGCTGGTGACGTTCGGCGACATCCCCAAGGTGCTGGTGAATGCGGTGATCTCGGCCGAGGACAAGCGCTTCTTCCAGCACTCGGGCTTCGACCCGCTGCGGATCATCAAGGCCGCCTATGTCGATCTGAAGGAGCGCCGGATGGAGCAGGGCGCCTCCACCCTCAGCATGCAGCTTGCGCGCAGTTTCTTCCTCGACCAGCGGAAGACGTGGAAGCGCAAGACGGCCGAAGTGCTGATCACGCTCGAACTCGAGCGCCGCCTGACGAAAGAGCAGATCTTCGAATACTACGCCAATCAGATCGATCTCGGCCGCCGCGGCAGCTTCAACATCCGCGGCTTCGGCGAAGCGGCGCAGGCCTACTTCGGCAAGGACATCAAGGACCTGAGCCTGGCGGAAGCGGCCAGCCTGGCCGGCCAGATCCAGCGACCGAGCTACACCAACCCGATCCGTTGGCCGGAGCGGGCCCGCGCACGCCGCAACGTGGTTCTGGCGCTGATGCGCGAGAACGGCTACATCACCGAGCAGGAGTACACCGAGGCCGCCGCCTCACCGCTCACCCTGGTGAGGGGCGGCGCCGAATCCACCGACGCCCCCTATTTCGTGGACCTCGTCAACGACGAATTGCAGGACCAGTTCCAGGACCACGATTTCCAGGGAAGCTCCTACCGCATTTACACCACGCTCGATCTGGACTTGCAGCGGGACGCCGCCGAGGCGGTGCGGATTGGGATCCAGGAGGTGGATGAACAGCTCCGGCGGAAGAAGCGCGCGAAGTCCCAGGATTTCCCCGAGGCGCAGGTGGCGCTGGTGGCGCTTGATCCGCGCACGGGCGAGGTCAAGGCGCTCCTCGGCGGCCGCAACTATGGCGTCAGCCAGTTGAACCGCGCCCTCGCCAAGCGGCAGCCGGGCTCGGCGTTCAAGCCCTTCGTTTACGCGGCTGCGCTCTCGACCGCGCTCGACCCGGCCACGGCCCCGATCACGCCCGTCACCACCTTGGACGATGAGCCGACCACCTTCTGGTTCGACGACAAGCCTTACTCGCCGAACAACTTCGGCAACGAGTACCGCGGCCAGGTGACTCTCCGGCAGGCGCTCTCGAAGTCGCTGAACGTGCCGACGGTGAGAGTGGCCGAGATGACCGGCTATGGCGCCGTGGTGGACCTGGCGGTGCGGAGCGGCATGAACTTGCGCATTCAGCCGACTCCGGCGGTTGCCCTCGGCTCGTACGAGGTCACGCCGCTTGAAGTCGCCGGCGCTTACACCGTGTTCGCCAACCAGGGGGTCTACGTCAAGCCCAACTGGCTGCGGCTCATTCGCGACAAGGAAGGCAGGATCATCTACACGTACACGCCGTTCGAGCAGCCGGTCCTCGACCCGCGCGTCGCCTACATGATGGTCAACCTGCTGGAAGAGGTCATCCGCAGCGGGACGGCCGCCGGCGTGCGCGGCCGCGGCTTTGTGCTTCCCGCGGCCGGCAAGACAGGTACATCCCACGATGGCTGGTTCGCCGGATTCACCTCCAAGCTCCTGTGCGTAGTTTGGATCGGCTTCGACGACAACCGCGAGCTGAAGCTCGAAGGCGCCAAGTCAGCCCTCCCGGTCTGGACGGAGTTCATGAAGCGGGCACACCAGCGCCGCGAGTACCGCGGCGTTAGGGTCTTTGAGCCGCCGGAAGGCGTGATCACCGTGGAGGTGGACCCGCTCTCGGGCGCGCTGGCGACTCCGGCCTGCCCCAACCCGGTCTCCGAAGTGTTCGTTGCCGGAACACAGCCTGTCGAACTCTGCCGCCTGCACGGAGGCGGTCGCATTCCCACCACCCAGATCGCCGGCTGGGAGACGCCGGAGATCCCCGTGCGGGCCGCTCCACCTGCATCCAGCCCGCCGCCGGCGCGGCCCAAGGGGCCGGCTGTCGCCCTCGCGCAACCGCCGCCCCCCAGTGGGCCGGCGCAAAAACCTCCGGAGAAGAAAAGCTGGCTGCGCCGAATGCTGGATGTGCTTAAATAGGGGTGGAGGTTGGTGATGTTTCTTCCCCGCAGCCTGCCTCTTATTCCGGCCGTCTTCATTGCTCTCTCTTCTTTTTGCCTTCTTGGCCAGTCCGATTCGCAACAGCCCGCGACTGAGCCGGTTCCTGCCGCCCGGGAGCCGGTGCCGCTCTCGCCCGAGAAGCGGGGCGACGTTTACATGGCCAAGAAGATGTACCGTGAGGCCATCGACTCCTATCGTGAGGCGCCGCAGGACAACGCCGTCATCTGGAACAAGGTCGGCATCGCCTATCACCAGTTGATGGATCTGGCGACCGCCAAGAAACATTACGAGAGGTCGATCAAGCTGAACCCGAAGTACCCCGAGGCGATCAATAACCTGGGCGCAGTCCACTACTCGCGAAGGAGCTACCGCAAGGCCATCGGTTTCTATAAGAAGGCCCTTCGGTACAGCCCAAACTCTGCGTCCATTTACAGCAACTTGGGCACGGCCTATTTCGCCCGCAAGAAGTACAAGGATGCGTTCCAGGCGTACCAGAAGGCTCTTTCCCTGGACCCGGAGGTGTTCGAGCACCGCAGCACCTACGGCGTGCTGCTGCAAGAGCGGACCGTCGAGGAGCGCGCCAGGTATCACTACTTCCTTGCCAAGACGTACGCCCAGGCGGGCCACACCGAGCGCGCGCTCAGTGAAATCCGGAAGGCGCTGGAGCAGGGCTTCAAGGAAAGGAAGAAGTTCATGGAGGAGCCCGAGTTCGCCTCTCTCCGTGAATTGCCGGAGTTCAAAGAACTCATGGCCCAGCAGCCGCGTGTTCTGTAAGCGCTGGGCGGCTGTTGCCCTCTTGCTGTTACTCGCCGCTTGTGCCGGCGGCCGCCGGCAGACGGCGTTCAGACTCGCGCTTCCGCCGCTCGAAAACCTGACGGGCGACTCCTCCCTCGACTGGCTGGGTCAGGCCGTCACCGATGTGCTGGCCCACGGTCTGGCCGGACGCCCTTCGTTCAGGGTGAGCCGCGTTGCCTCCCGGCGCGAAGCCGCGGCCGTGGGCGCCGGACGCGTCCTGCACGGCTGCATCGCCACTCACAACGGCAAGCTGAGGATCCGCGCCGCCATGGAAGACCTCGCCTCCAACCGGATGATCCACACCTACGCCCTCGACGGGCCTCTCCGGGATGGGATCCTGCCGTTGGCCACCGCCCTGGCGCGCGAGATCGACCCGCAAGCCCGGCCATTCCCGACGAAGAGCGAGCAAGCTCTCCAGGCCTTCGTCAAAGCACGCGCGTCCGCGTACGGGGAGGCGGAGAAGCTCTACGAGCAGGCCGTGGGCGTCGATCCGGATTTCGGCCTCGCTTACGTCGCCTGGGCAGACTTGCTTGCCCGGCGCGGAGACGTCCACCAACAGCGGCGCGTTCTCTCGCTCGCGGCGGCCCGGGGCGACCGGCTCGACGCCTACAGCCGCATCCGTCTCGACCTGCTTACGGCCGAGCAGCGCGGCGACGCCACCTCCAGGATCAGGGCGCTCACGGCGCTGGCCCAGGAGAACCCGCTGGATCCGGCAACCGCCGTGAGCCTTGCCCAGGCCTTCACGGGACAGCACGACTTCGCCGAGGCCGCCGCCTGGTATCGCAAAGCCGCCGCCCTTGAGCCGGACAATCCGCTGGTCTGGAACCAGCTCGGCTACGCCGAAGCCTTTGCCCGCAACCTCGACGGGGCGGTGAAGGCGCTGCGGGAGTATGAGAAACTGGTGCCCGGCGATGCCAATCCTCTCGACTCGCTCGGCGACGTGCACTACCACCTCGGCCACTTCAACGAATCTGTAAGATTCTATCTGCAAGCTTTTGATAAAACAGCGGATGCGGACGCGGCCTTTCTCCACCTCTGGAAGGCCGCCCACGCCCGGCTCTCCTCCGGCGATCCCGCGGGCGCCGACCAGCTTGTCGCCCGTGCCGTGGCTGCGCGCCGCCACGCAGGCCTGCCATTCCTGGAGGCCGGTTGGCTGTATACCCGGAACAGGCGCGAAGAAGCGATTCGGCGCATGCTCGCGGTTGGCCGGGACAACCGCGACTTCAAGGCGCTGGCCGAGCTTCAGCTCGCGGCGTGGCTCGCCGCCGCTGGTGATCGTGAACAGGCCCGCCGGCACACCGATTGCGCTGTCCAGGCGTTTCGCGGACCAAGAAGCGCCGGCACCGCTGCCATCTGCCGGTTCGTTGCCCAGCCGGAAGCGCCGCCCGCAGAGTGGGTGGCGCGGGCGGCCCGCGCATTTCCCTCTCCGGCCGGGGACCCTGTCCGGCGACCGG
>CAYZJD010000133.1:0-10758 GCA_964478455.1 uncultured Solibacteraceae bacterium
GAGCGAAGAAGTCTCGGAGGCCCTCGCACTGGCGCGGGAGGCAGTTGGCGCGGTGGCTATGCGATTGCCGGAGGAAGCCCGGCCATAGATGGCAGCGAAGCACAGGCTGGAAGAGCCTGCCAAGTCCGGTTAGCCTCGATTCGAAAAGCAGAACCGAGATGTGGCATCCCGGGAACCGCGGGATGCCGGCCGGGGGGTGGTTATGCCACCGCCGCCGGCGCCAGCCGCTCCGCCAGCGCGGGGATGACCGCGGCCAGTACTTCCTCGACGCGCTCCACGAGGATGAACTCCATCTCTGAGCGCACCTCGTCGGTCAGTTCGCGCAGTTCCGGCTGGTTCGGCTTGGGCATGATCACGCGGCGGAGACCGGCCCGCCGGGCGGCCAGCACCTTCTCTTTGAGCCCGCCGATCGGCAGCACGAGCCCGGTGAGAGTGATCTCGCCGGTCATCGCGGTGTCGCTGCGGGCCGCTTGCTTTGTATAGAGCGAGGTCAGCGCCACCGCCATGGTGATGCCCGCCGACGGACCGTCCTTCGGCGTCGCGCCCGCGGGCACGTGGATGTGGACACCGGCCTCCTTAAACAGCGACCGGTCGATGCCGAGCAGGTCGGCGTGAGACCAGATCCAGCTTTGAGCCGCTTTCGCCGATTCCTGCATCACCTCACCGAGGTGGCCGGTCAACGTCAGCGCCTTTCCCTCGGGCAGCAGCGTCGCCTCGACATAGAGCACGTCGCCGCCGGTTTCTGTCCAGGCCAAGCCCGTGGCCACGCCCGGCGGGAGGTCCTTCCGCATCTGTTCGGGGAAGAACTTCTCCGGACCCAGCATGTCGGCCAGTTCCTCCGTGCGCACCGTCACCGGCTCCGTCCGGCCTTCGGCGAAGCGCAGGGCCACCTTGCGGCAGACCCGGCCGATGCCGCGCTCGAGTTGCCGTAGTCCCGCCTCGCGCGTGTAGCCGGAGAGAATGCGCCGCACCACTTCGCGCGGCAGCGAGCACATCTCCGCCGTCAGGCCCGTCTCCTTGAGCTGCCGCGGGATCAGGTAGCGGTCGGCGATCTCCAGCTTCTCTTCCTCGGTGTAGCCCGGGAGCCGCAGCAACTCCATGCGGTCAAGCAGCGGCCGCGGAATCGTATCGAGCGTGTTCGCCGTGGTGATGAACATCACCTTGGAAATATCGAACGGCAGGTCGAGGTAATTGTCGCGGAACGTCTTGTTCTGCTCGGGATCGAGCACTTCGAGCAGCGCCGAGGCCGGGTCGCCGCGGAAGTCGCGGCCCAGCTTGTCTACCTCGTCCAGCATCACCACCGCATTGTTCGCCCCCGCCCGCCGCAGCGCCTGAATGATCCGGCCCGGCATTGCGCCGATGTATGTGCGCCGGTGGCCGCGCAGTTCGGCCTCGTCGTGCATTCCTCCCAGGCTCATCCGCTCGAATTTCCGCGCGAGCGCGCGCGCGATCGACTGTCCAAGCGAGGTCTTCCCCGTGCCCGGCGCGCCCACGAAGCACAGGATCGGCGCCTTGGCTCCCGGGTTGAGCTTCAGCACTCCGAGGTGCTCCAGGATGCGCTCCTTCACCTCCCTGAGGTTGTAGTGGTCTTCGTCGAGGATCTGCCGCGCCAGCGCGATGTCAAGCCGGTCTTCGGTGCCTACGCGCCACGGCAGTTCGAGCACAAACTCGAGATAGGTCCGGATCACGTGATAGTCGGGCGCGGCCGTGGGAAGCCGTTCAAGGCGCGTCAATTCGCGTCTGGCCTCCTTGCGCACCTCCTCCGGAAGGTCCGCCTTGTCCAGCCGCTCCCGCAACAAATCCACCTCGGCCTGTTCGGGATTCTTTTCCCCGAGTTCCTGCTGGATGGCGCGGAGCTGCTGCCGGAGCAGGTACTCCCGCTGCTCCTTGCTCATCTCGGTCTGCGCCGCGCTGGCGATCTTGCTCCGCAACTCGAGCACCTGCGCCTCGTGCGCGAGATAGGTGTGCATCAGCCGCAGCGCGTCGGAGACGGTCTGCGCTTCGAGCAACGCCTGCTCCTTGTCCAGCTCCAGGCCGAGCATCGAGGCCAGCAGGTACGCCAGCCGCAGCGGGTCCTCGGTAGACGCCAGAAGCCGGTTCAGCTCGGCCGGCGCCTGCGGCTGCGTCAGCGCGATCACCTTCGAGGAAAGCTCGAGCACCTCGTGCCGCAAGGCTTCCACTTCCGGCGTCTGCTCCACCACCATCGGCACCGCCTGCACGCGGGCCTTCAGGTAAGGCTCTGTCGCCTCCAGATGAACCAGCATCACCCGCTCGATCCCCAGCACGATCAACTCCATCGTGCTCTCGGTGGAACGGGACATCTTCTTGATCACCGCCCGCGTGCCGATCGTGTAGATGTCGTCCTGCCCCGGCGTCTCTACCGACGCGTCGCGCTGCGCGATGATCAGCAGCTCTTTTTCCTCGCCTGCCAGCGCCGTATCCACCGCCGCCACTGAGGCCGGCCTGCCGACCGACAGCGGCATCAGCAGGTGAGGAAACAACACGCTGTTCTTCAACGGGAGGACGGGCAATACCCTGACGCGTTCCGTTGTCACAAGCACTCCCCCTTAGGTGAGACGCGTACCAGAAGGTTCCCGTCGCGAAATTCCAGCGTGAGCCTGGCATCCTCCAGGTCGCAAGGCAGCTCGATCACCCGTTCGAACCGGCTGTAACTAATCTCCATCGAGTACACGCTGCACACATCCTCCAGGCTGTGGTCCCTCCGCGCGCCGCGCACCAGGAGCGTCGAGCCATAGGTCTGCACATCGACGTCCTCGGCACGCACCCCCGGGAGCTCGAACTTGAGCAGCCACCCCGAGTGGGTTCTGTAAACATCCACCGGCGGCCGCCAGAGCGGCTCGGCGCCCGCCTGGGAAACAGGCAGGAAGAAGAAGGCCATGTGTCTCGGTCTGTTTCGCATTGGCATGATCAGGCCACCGTTTCCACGGGCTCCGGCTCGGCTCTGGCGGTGAACACGAGTCCGCTGCGGGCGGCGTCCACATCGGCCAGGACCCGCTGGCCGTCGCGCACCTCACCCTGCAAGATCAGGCGGGCGAGCGGAGTCTCGATCTCCCGCTGGATGGCCCGCTTCAGGGGCCGCGCGCCGTAAGTCGGATCGTAGCCGGCACGCACCAGGTGAGTTGCCGCCGCCTCCGTCAGGTCGAGCGCGATGTGTCTATCGGCGAGGCGCGCCCTCAAGTGATCAAGCTGGATCCGCACGATCTCCCTCAGGTGCTCCTCGGAGAGAGCGTGGAAGACGATGATCTCGTCCACCCGGTTCAAGAATTCCGGCCGGAAGGCGCGCCGCATCTCTTCGAGCACCGCCGACTTCATCCTCTCATACTCGGCCCCCTCGAAGGCCCCGCGATAGCCGAGGATGCGGTGGCTGCCGGTGTTGGAGGTCATGATCACGATGGTGTTCTTGAAATCCACCGTCCGGCCCTGGCCGTCCGTCAGCCGGCCGTCGTCGAGGATCTGGAGCATCACGTTGAACACATCGTGGTGCGCTTTCTCGATCTCGTCGAACAGGATCACCGAGTAGGGCCGGCGGCGCGCGGCCTCGGTAAGCTGGCCGCCTTCCTCGAAGCCGACGTAACCCGGAGGCGCCCCGATCAGCCGCGCCACCGTGTGCTTCTCCTGGTACTCGGACATGTCGATGCGGATCATCGCCCGCTCGTCGTCGAACAAAGACTCCGCCAGCGCCCGCGCCAGCTCGGTCTTGCCCACGCCCGTCGGCCCGAGAAAGATGAAGCTGCCCACCGGCCGCCCGGGATCCTTCAGGCCGCTCCGCGCGCGCAGCACCGCCTCCGCTACCGCGTTGACCGCTTCGTCCTGCCCCACCACTCGCTTGTGCAGCTCTCGCTCCAGGTGCAGCAGCTTCTCGATCTCGCCTTCGAGCAGCCTCGTCACCGGCACCCCGGTCCAGCGGCTGACCACTTCGGCGATGTCCTCCTCGTCCACCTCCTCCTTGATCAGCCGCACCTGGTTCTGCTTGCCTTCGAGCGCGCCCTGCTCCTGCTTCAGGTTCCGCTCGAGTTCGATCAGCTTGCCGTACTTCAACTCGGCCGCCTTGTTCAGGTCGTAACTGCGCTCGGCGACCTCGATCTGGTGCTTCACCTGGTCGATCTGCTCGCGCAAACCGCGCAGTCGCTGCACGGCCTCCTTCTCGGCCTGCCATTGCGCCCGGAGCGCGTCCGCTTCCGCCTTCAGATTCGCCAGCTCCTTTTCGATCTTCGCCAGGCGCTCGCGCGAAGCCTGGTCCGTCTCCTTCTTCAGCGCTTCCCGCTCGATCTCGAGCTGCATGATGCGCCGCTGGCGTTCGTCCAGCTCCGACGGCATCGAGTCGATCTCCGTGCGCAGCCGCGCGCCGGCTTCGTCCACCAGGTCGATCGCCTTGTCCGGCAAAAACCGGTCGGAGATGTAGCGGTTGCTCAGCACCGCGGAGGAAACCAGCGCCGCGTCCTTGATCCTCACGCCGTGGTGAACCTCGTAACGCTCCTTGAGGCCGCGCAGGATTGAAATCGTGTCCTCCACCGACGGCTGGTCCACCAGCACCGGCTGGAACCGTCGCTCCAGGGCCGCGTCTTTCTCCACGTGCTTGCGATACTCGTCCAGCGTTGTCGCCCCAATGCAGTGCAGCTCTCCCCGCGCCAGCATGGGCTTCAGGAGGTTGGCCGCGTCCATCGCGCCCTCGGCCTTGCCGGCGCCAACCACGTTGTGCAGTTCGTCGATGAACAGAACCACCTCGCCTTCGGAGGCCTGCACTTCCTTGAGCACCGCCTTCAGCCGCTCTTCGAACTCGCCGCGGTACTTCGCGCCCGCGATCAGCGCGCCCATGTCGAGCGCCACCACCCGTTTGTTCTTCAGCCCCTCGGGCACGTCGCCGCGCACGATCCGCTGCGCCAGCCCCTCGACAATCGCCGTCTTGCCCACGCCCGGCTCGCCGATCAGCACCGGGTTGTTCTTCGTCCGGCGTGAAAGCACCTGGATCACACGCCGGATCTCTTCATCGCGGCCAATCACCGGGTCGAGCTTTCCCTGTCCGGCCAGTTGCGTGAGGTCCCGTCCGTAGCGCTCCAGCGCCTGGTAGGTACCCTCCGGCGCAGGCGATGTGACGCGCTGCGAGCCGCGCACTTCCTGGAGAGCCTGCATCAACCGCTTGCGGCTCAAGCCAAATTCCTTCAGCAGCCGGCCCGCGACGCCCCCATCCTCGGTCATGGCCAGCAGCAGGTGCTCGACCGAGATGTACTCGTCCTTGAGGCGGCGCGCCTCGTCTTCGGCTTGGGCCAGCAGCCGGTTCAAGCGCCCGGTGACGTACACCTGGTCCGGGGGGCCTGAAGGTCCGGAAACCCTGGGCAGCCGGTTGAGTTCCTGCTCGATGCGGCGCTTGAGCGTCTCAGGCTGAATGCCGCCTTTGTTCAGGATCGCTGGGGCGAGACCGCCCTCCTGATCGAGCAGCGCCAGCAGGAGATGCTCAACGTCTATCTGCTGATGGCTCAAGCGGATAGCCAGCGAGTGGGCCGCCTGAAGCGCGGCTTGGACCTTTTCGGTGAATCGGCTTGGGTCCATGATCTTAGCGTGCTCCTATCAACTATTATAAGCATATTGATGTTATCGTGACGTGTCAATCCCCATCTACCGGCTCCCAAGAATGACCTGCCCACGCTGGCAAGCCTGCCGACCGGATGCCGGGTTCATCCCAGCGGCGATTCCCCTCTTGCTGCTCCTCCTCCGCCCGGTGGACAATTCACTGCTGGAGGAATCTCCCCATGAACTCGCTCCGATTGGCCCCAAGGGCATCAGCCGGCATTCTCGCTGTGGCACTGGGCGTCGCCGTTTCACAAAAGCCAAACGGCCCTCCCCCTACGGCTCGGGAGGACTATCGCGAGGTTCTGCACGGAGTCGAGCTGATCGACCCGTACCATTGGCTGGAGAATCAGTCGAGCCCAGCCACCCGCGCGTGGATTGAAGCTCAGAACTCGTATACACACTCAATGCTCGGTCGAATGCCGGCGCCCAAAGCCATTCGGCGCCGCCTCACCGAGTTGATGAAGATCGACACGATCGGAATGCCTCGAGAACGAGGCGGTCGTTATTTCTTCTCCAGAAAGCGCGCAGACCAGGATCGCCGCGTTGTGTGCATGCGCGACGGCCTGAACGGCAAGGACGAGGTCCTGCTAGATCCCGATGCGTTGTTCCCGGATCGCTCCACGACAATCCAGCCGTCCGGGATCTCGCATGACGGGAAGTTGATGGCGTACGCAGTGCGGCAGTCGGGCCAGGACGAGGTCGAACTCCGCATTCATGATGTCGACTCGCGCAAGGACCTGCCCGACCGCCTTCCGAAGGGCCTGTACTCGGGCGTGTCGTTCCGACATGACAAGCGCGGCTTCTACTACTCGCGCCGTGACCGGCAGGCGGGCGGCCGGATTTATTACCACGCATTCGCGAGCGACCCAGGGCGAGACGTCGAGGTGTTCGGCAAGGCTACCGGGCCGGGTCAGTTCCTGAGCGCCGGCGTATCCGAAGATGGCCGCTACCTGCTCATTACGGTGCAGCACGGCTGGGCGAGGAACGAGGTCTACTTGCAGGACCTTGAAAAGAACGGCCCCATCCGGCCCATCGTCAAGGATATCGACGAGCTCTTCTATCCCGAGTGGGCCGGACCGACATCGCTAGTGGTTCAAACGGGATGGAAAGCCCCGAAACGCCGCCTGCTCCTCGTGGATATCGAAGATCCGGCGCCCGGCCGCTGGCGGGAGATCGTGCCCGAATCCGCCGACCCGATCCAGTGGTTCTCCGTCATCGGCGGCAAGTTGTTCGTCACCTATCTCCATAACGTTCACACTCAGGTGAAGACGTTCTCGCTGGAGGGCAAGCCGCTCGGAGAGGTCCCGCTGCCGGGAATCGGATCGGGCGGCATGTCCGGACGCTGGAACAGCGACGAGGGCATCCTCTACTTTTCTTCCTTCACGATGCCGTTCCGCAGCTATCGGTACAACGCAAGGACCGGCGCCAGAGATCTCTGGTTCGAATCCAAGGCGCCAGTAGATCCCGCGAAGTTCGTGACGAAACAGGTCTGGTACACGTCGAAGGACGGCACGCGTGTCCCCATGTTTCTGGTGCACCGGAAGGGCCTGAAGCTCGACGGGAACAGGCCCACGCTGCTAACCGGTTACGGCGGTTTCAACGCCAGCATGACGCCGTACTTTGCGGCGCCGGCAGTGTTGTGGGCTGAACGTGATGGCGTCTACGCACTGCCGAACATTCGAGGCGGCGGCGAATTCGGCGAGGAGTGGCACCGGGCCGGGATGCTCGACAAGAAGCAGAACGTGTTCGACGATTTCATCGCGGCCGCCGAATGGCTCATCGCCAACAGATACACGAACCCGGCAAGACTGGCGATCGAAGGCGCGAGCAATGGCGGGCTGCTGGTTGGTGCGGCGCTCACGCAACGCCCGGATTTATTCCGGGCCGTGCTCTGCCTCTACCCGGACCTCGACATGGTGCGTTACTACCGCTACAAGGAGAACAACAATCCGCCGGCGCTGCTCGAGTACGGCAACGGGGCCGATGCGGCGCAATTCAAGTTTCTCTATGCCTATTCCCCATATGAGCGTGTGAAGCCGGGAACGAACTACCCTGCCGTGCTGCTGACCACCGGCGAGGGCGACACGCGCGTCCCGCCGCAGCAGGCCTGCAAGATGGCCGCGAAGCTGCAATGGGCCACCGGCTCGGGACGGCCTGTCCTGCTACGCTACGACACCAAGTCCGGTCACGCCGGCGGACGGCCATTTTCACAAGTGGTCGAGGACGTTGCGACCGAGCAAGCGTTCCTGTTCTGGCAGCTCGGCGTTAAATAGCGTGCTGACATTATCCTACGGACATGCATCCCTCCCGCAGAGAAGTGCTGGTGATGTCCGGGGCGGCGCTGGCCGGCGGGGCGTTCGGCACAGAGCGCACGCCCTGGTACCGCACGATGCGCCGCTGCGGCCAGATCAACTTCAACGAACGCGACCCGATCGCGCTTGACATCAATGAGTGGCTCGACTACTGGACCAGCCTCAAGCTCGACGCACTCCTGTTGAACGCCGGCGGCATCGTCGCCTTCTATCCGACAAAGATCCCGTACCATCACCGCAGCCAGTTCCTCGGGGATCGCGACCTGTTCGGCGACTTCGCGCGCGCCGCAAAACAGCGCGGCATCCGCGTTATCGCGCGCCTGGACTGCAACTGGGCTTACGAAGAAGCGCTCCAGGCGCACCCGGAGTGGTTCCAGCGCCGCGAGGAAGGAGAGCCTGTCCGCCACGGCGAGTCGACGTGGCTCTTCGCCACCTGCATGTTCTCTCCGTACTTCACCACGCAGATGCCGGCCATCATCCGCGAGATCAACTCGTTCTACGACGTGGACGGCTTCTTCACCAACGGCTGGCCCGGCCCCGGACGCCCGCCCGTGTGCCACTGCGAAAGCTGCCGGCGCCTGCCAGAGCGCACGGGGCCCGCATATCATCGCTTGCACCTTGAACGCGTGCTCGAAATCTGGCGTTTGTGGGACTCCGCCGCCAAGGAGAAGAAGTGGGAGAGCGTGTACGTGGGCAACCTCGGCGGCGGCATCCGCGCGGTCATCAACCTGCGCGCGATCGCTGGCGTCGCCGGCTGGTTCAATGCCGACCACCAGGGCCGCAGCGGCAACACGCCCATCTGGGATTGCGCGCAGCAGGGGCGCGTGGCCCGGGCCGTCATGAAGGGCGGAACCGTTACCAACGTCACCGGCTCCTATGCCAACACGCGCCCGCTGTGGCGTCACACGTCCAAATCGCCCGCCGAAGCCACCCTGTGGATGGCGCAAACCACCGCCAGCGGCATGGTGCCGTGGTATCACTGGCTCGGTGGGGCGCCGGAAGATTTGCGCTGGCGGGAAACGGGGCGCGCATTCTACCAGTGGCTCGCGCGCTACCAGGAGCACTTCGTCAATCGCCGCTCCATCGCCAACCTCGGCGTCGTGTTCTCCCAGCAGGCCAACGCGTTCTACAATCCCCCGGGCGGCGGGGATTCGACCGAGTTCTTGCAGGGACTCTACTACGCGCTCTTGGAGGGTCGCTTCCTGTTCGACTTCGTCCACGAGGACGACCTCGACGCCGATACCCTGCGCAAGTACGACGCCCTGCTGCTCCCCAACACGGCGCTCTTGAGCGGCGAGCAGTGCCGGCGGTTGCGCGCCTACGTCGAAGCCGGCGGCTCACTGCTCGCCACCTTTGAAACCGCCCGCTACGACGAGACCGGCGATCGCCGCGCCGCTCCCGCCTTAGCGGACCTGTTCGGCTTCGAGGCTGCCGGCGACGTCGAAGGCCCGTTGGGGAATAGCTTCTACGCCCGCATCGAAAGCGCCCACGAGATCCTCGCCGGCTTCGAGAACACGCGCCTGCTGCCGGGCGCCGAATACCGCCTGCCCGTTCGCGCGAAGAAGGGCGCGGTGCTGACCGTCGTTCCTCCCTATCCCGCCTATCCGCCCGAAATGGTGTATCCGCGCACCGCCCAAACCGCGGAACCGGCGATGGTAATCTCCGAGCGCGGCCGCAGCCGCCTTCTCTACTTCCCCGGCGACGTGGACCGCAGCTTCTGGCGCTCCTCCAACACGGACCTCGCGCTTCTACTCAGGAACTCCGTCGGCTGGCTCCTCCGGGGCCGGCGTCCCGTCACCGTCATGGGCGACGGCCTCGTCGAACTGTTCGCCTGGGAAACCGAGCCCGGCTTCGCCGTCCACATCCTGAACTACACCAACCCCAACGCTCTCCGCGGCTGGCTGCGGCGTCACTACGCCATCGGCCCGCAGAAGCTGCGCATCGAACTCCCCGCCGGCGTGCGCATACGGCGCGTGCACGCGCTGCGGGCGGAGACGGAACTCGCTTTCCGCCAGCAGGGAACGGTGGTGGAGGTCACCGTTCCCAAAGTCGAGGACTACGAGGTCATCGCCCTGGCGCGCGCTTGATGCCTCCCATCGCGTATCATGGCCTGTAACAAGGAGGGAGCACATGCGAAGACGTGCATTCGTAGGCGGGGCCTTCGCCGGGCTGCCTTTGACAGGAGCATTCGCGCGCCCGCCCAAGGTGAAGAGCGGCGATATTCTGAAGCGAACCTTCGGCAAGACCGGGGAGCAGCTCACCGTCATCGGCCAGGCCGGCGGCCGCTTGGACCTAATCCCGTTCGAGGAGGCCGTTGCGATCGTGCGGCGCGCCGTCGATCTGGGCGTCAACTACTTCGATAGCGCCCGCGCCTACGGACGCGGCCGCTCGGAAGAGATCTACGGCGCGGTGCTGCCGGAGTTCCGCAAACAGGTCTTCCTGACGACGAAGAGCTACCGGCGGACGCGCCGGGAGGCTGAAGAGGACCTCCACCTGTCGCTGCGGGCGCTAAAGACCGATTACCTCGACCTCTGGCAGATCCACTCCGTCAGCGAGATGGAAGACGTCGAGAAGATCTTCGCGCCCGGCGGCGCCATCGAAGCGTTCGAGGCGGCCAAGAAAGCCGGCAAGTGCCGCTTCATCGGCTTCACCGGTCACCACGACCCGCGCGTGCACCTGGAGATGCTGAAGCGCTACGACAAGTACGATTCCATCCTCATGCCGCTCAACGCGGCCGATCCGTCTTACTTGAGCTTCGAGACCCAGGTGCTGCCCGTCGCCGTCGAGCGAGGCCTCGGCATCCAGGGGATGAAGAACTTCGGCAACGCCAAGCTGCTCCAGTCCCTCAGTGTGCGCG
>CAYZJD010000134.1:0-7127 GCA_964478455.1 uncultured Solibacteraceae bacterium
AGACCCATGGTGAGGTGAGCGTCATAGAAGGTCGGGTGGTGCCGGAGTAGTTCGAGCGCGTATCCGTGCGACTCCTTGGCCAGCGCAAGGCTCGCCAGCTTTCTCTTTTCCACGAGACCCGCGTAGTCCGTCAGGACGCCCGTCGCCATACTGAGAGCGAAAAGCGCGCTACGGTCGTTGGGCCGGACCGCGAGCACCGCCCGCGCCCGCTTCTGCGCCTCCCGGGCCGCCTGGTGGAGGCGGCGGCGCACATCCGGGTCGGGGGCAAGTTTCGTCTTTGTCCTGATTCGCTCGTCGTCGGTGAAGAACTCGATTTCGAGTATCATCAACCGGTCCAACTCGGAGAACAACAAGGCCGCGGCGCGGACGGCGTACGCAACAGGGTCGGCGGGATTGGCGGCGATGTACCGGTCGAGAATCCGCTGCGCCTCCGGGAAATCGAAGTTGTACATCCGCGCCAGAGCGTGATCCACCGCTCCGGGCGGGATGGCGGGGTCCCCCGCGGAAGCCACCGCCGGCAGCGCGCACGCGATCAGCATCACCTCCAACAGGCCCACAATGCCCTCAAGAGCCAAAAATGCGGTCGAAATATTCCCGCGTCCGGTTCCGGATTTGCGCCAGCTCGATGTCGAGCGGCTGGTCATGCAGGTGCGCCGGCGTCCACCGGCACACCAATTCGGTGAGGTTCTCCAGTTGGGATTGTGAGTTCGGCAAGCTGCCCTCGGCGGACCCGGTGGCCACGCGCAGACCGTGATCGACCGCGCGATAGAAAGTTGCGGCGTCGCGCAGGAATTCGGCATCGGCGCGTTCCAGGTGCCCCATCTTTTCGACGACGTCGATGCGCGCCGGGGTATTGAGAACTTTGTAAAAGATGCCAGCGCCCTTTAGCCGGAGATACATCAACGCGAAATCGATGTCGTACCAGCCCCCGCGCCCGGCTTTGAGCGGATTGTCCGCCCCTTGCTCCTTCTCCAGGCGCAGCCGCATCTGCAAGAGTTCCTTGCGCGAGCGGCCGCTCTGCCCGTAGCGGCGCCAGTCAATTTCTTGAAGCTCGTGCAGGAACTCCGTGCCGTGATCGACGTCGCCCGCAACCGCGCGCGACTTCATGTAGGTGATCCCTTCCCAGGCTTCCGCGTGCTTGGCAAAATACTCGCGGTAGCTTCCCTCGAGCTGGAGCAGCGCTCCCTCGCGCCCGTTCGGCCGCAGGCGCGGATCCACCGCGAACATGACGCCGTGGCCGGTGTAGGACGTGATCAGGTCAATCGTGCGATGGGCAACACGCGTCCAGAAGCGCTGCTCAGCGCTCTCGGAGTCAGGCAGCACGAAGACGAGATCGGCGTCGGAAGCGAGGTCGAACTCACGCATGCCCAGGCGTCCCAGCGCGATCACCGTCATCTGGCTGGCGGGCTGGTAGCCCGCTGTCACCGGTGGATGCGACTCCCGGACGTGCTCGGCCGCCATCCGGTAGGCGGCGCGGACGACGGCGTCCGCCAGCTCCGAGGTGCGCTCCAGCGTGGTGAAGATGGGCTGCTGGAGACAGATGCTCTCGGCCTGGATCCGGAACATCTCGCGGCGGAAGGACCGGCGCAAGTCGTCAATATCGGTGCTGAGGGAGGCGATCTCGTCGTAGCCGCCGGCCGCGGCGGGCTCCTCCCGAAGCTGCCGCAGTTGCGCGATCAACTCGGGGTTGCGGATCAGTTCATCGGCAAAGTAGGGGCTGTGAGTGAACAGGTCGATCGCGTAGCCGGCCAGACCCGGATCCGAGTCCAGCCAGCCGAGCCATTCCGGATTCGAAAGGACGCGTTCGAGAAACAGCTCGAAGCTTCGCTGCCCGCGGCGAAGAGTGGCGTGGGCGACCACCTCAGCCAGCCGTGGCGCCCGCTGATCCAAAAAGCGGATCAGGTTGCTCGGCGCAGGTTCGGCTGCGACCGCTGGCGCCGCCGTCGCGGCTGAATCCGCTTTCTCCAAAGCGTGAGGCGGCGCAGTGTAGTAGATCGGCTTCTGGGCGTGGATGACGCGCTCGTAGATCTCCCTCACCTCGGCCAGATGGCGTTCGAGCGTTTCCAGCAGCGCCTGGCCAGTGGGTTTGCCGCCCGTTTCCGCCGGCGGCATGCGGCGCGCCAGCACCTCGAGCTCGTCCGGGTCCGCCGGAAGAGTGTGAGTCTGCCGGTCCTCATCGAACTGGAGCCGGTGCTCGAGGTTCCGCAGGAACTGGTAGGCGGAGGCCAGGCGCCAGTACTCGAAATCGGACAGCAAGTCCTTGTCGCGCAGTCGGCTCAAAGCCAGCAGCGTGCCACCCTGACGCACCCACGGCTCGCGCCCTCCATGCAGCCTTTGCAGACACTGCACCAGGAATTCGATGTCGCGAATCCCGCTTGGGGCCAGCTTCACGTCGAGGCCGGCGCCCGGACCGCGGCGCGCCGCCAGCTTCTCGCTGATTCTGAGGCGGGTTTCCGAAACCGCTTCCAAGGTCCGGAAGTCGAGCGTGCTCGAGTAGATCAGCGGCTCGACGAACTCGAGAAGCTCGCGCCCGATCCTGCGGTCGCCGGCCGAGACCCGGCCCTTGATCAGCATCTGCAATTCCCAGTCGCGCGCCCGGCTGCGGTAGTACTCCCGGGCGCCGTCCAGGGAAATGCACACTTCACCCAAGCGGCCATCCGGCCGCAGCCGGAGATCCACCCGGTAGCACATCCCCTCGACCGTGTAAGTGGACAGCAGGCTGGTGAGCTGATTGGCGACTTTCTTGTAGAACTCTTTGTTCGCAACCGGCGACGGGGCGTCGGTCTCGCCGGCCCCGGAGTAAAGGAACATCAGGTCAATGTCCGAGCTGTAGTTCAGACCTTTGCCGCCGAGCTTGCCGAGCGAGATGACGCAGAAGCCGCACTCCTCGGCTCCGCTGCCCGCGCCCGCAAGGCGCGGCACGCCGTGGCGCCCGATGAGCTCGGCGCGGATTCGCCGGTACGTTACTTCGAGCACGGCGTCGGCGAGGTTCGACAGCTCTTCGGTGACGCCGGCCAGCGTCGCCAGTCCCAGCACGTCCCGCAGCAGAATCCGAAGGATCTGTTGCCGGCGGAAGACCGCCAGGGAAACAGCCGCCGGGACGCCGCACTCGCCGAGAAGATCCTCCAGCCGGCGCTCGTACTCGTCCGCCGTCAGTACGCGATGCATGCTTTCATCGCCGAGCAGTTCCTCGATCCACTCCGGCCGCCTCAGGACCGCTTCGGAGAGGAACCGGCTGTAGGAGAAAACCGCCGCCAGGTACCGCAGCCCTTGGGCCGAGACGGTGATGCGGTCGAAGGCGTCTCGGTTCTCGATGTGGAGACGCGCGAGCAGGTGGAGGGCCTCGTCGGGGTCAGGCGAAGAGGCCAGCAGAAAGCGCAACGTAGTCTGGACGGGAGCGGGGACACCCTCGGCGAGGCGCGCCACGTGCTCGGCGGCGCGCGCGGGATCCCGGAACCTTACTTCTCCCAGCAGTTGCTGCATGCCTTGGTGGAAGCTGGGGTCGCTCAGCAGTCCATGGCGAACTTCCTGTGCCTCGCGGTCCGCGGCAGACGAAAGCGTCTGCCCCACCTGTCAGGCCAGATCATCCACCAGTGCGATTATATCGTTCTGCCGGATGCGGCCCCCTCGGACCACGGCCGCGTAGAAGCCGCTCATACCCCATCGCGGGGAAGACGGGTCGCCGGCTTTCACTGCCGCATCGAAGATCTCCCGGTGGATGTCCGCGCCGTACACCTGGATCGTGTTGCAGGGCGCGCGCACCTTCGTCAGCTCGATGAGGGCCTCGCCGACACGGTATCGCTGGCCGGCCCGCATCAAACGCCGGTCCAGACCGCGCGTCGTCAGGTTCTCGCCCAGCGCACCATAGAAGACCGGGTAGCCGCGAGCAGCGAGTTCGTCCACAGCTTCCGCACAAATCAGAAGCACGGCCTTTTGCGGGCCGCCGTGAATGTGGGGATGGGCGTGACCGTCGCCTTCGAATCCGAGCGGAGTGAGCACGGCCTCGGCGACCGGGTACTTGGGAACACCGCCCGGCGAGATGTTGATCTGAAGGACGATGCCCTGCATGTGGCTCGTGGCTGGCGGCCCGTGGGGCTAGATCCACGGGTCACCAGCAGCAAGCTCCGAGCCTAAATGTCGTAGTACAGCGCGAACTCATACGGGTGCGGGCGCAGCCGCACGGCGTCCGCTTCCGACTTGCGCTTGTAGCTGATGTAGGTCTCGAGCAACTCCTCGGTGAAGACGTCGCCCTTGAGCAGGAAGGCGTGGTCCTCTTCGAGGCAGGTGAGCGCTTCCTCGAGCGAGCCCGGCATGGACGGCACGTTCTTCATCTCTTCTGGCGACAGGTCGTAGATGTCCCTGTCCAGGGGCTCACCCGGATCGATCTTGTTCAACACGCCGTCAAGCCCGGCCATCACCATTGAAGCGAACGCCAGGTACGGGTTGCAGGAAGGATCCGGGGGCCGGAACTCGACGCGCTTCGCCTTCGGGCTGGCCGAGTACATCGGGATGCGGCAGGCAGCGGAGCGGTTGCGGCGCGAGTAAGCCAGATTCACCGGAGCTTCGTAGCCCGGCACCAGCCGCTTGTAGCTGTTGGTGGTCGGAGCGATGATCGCCGACAGCGCCCGGGCGTGCTTCAGCAGCCCGCCGGTGTACCAGAGCGCGAGCTGGCTCAGGCCAGCGTAGCCGTCGCCGGCAAACATCGGCTTGCCGCCCTTCCACAGGCTCTGGTGCGTGTGCATGCCGCTGCCATTGTCGCCGAACAGTGGCTTCGGCATGAAGGTGACCGTCTTGCCGTACTGGTGAGCGACGTTGCGCACGACGTACTTGTACAGCATCATGTTGTCGGCCGACTTCACCAACGTGTCGAAGCGCTGGTCGATTTCGGCCTGGCCGCCAGTGGCCACCTCATGGTGATGGCACTCGATGTTCAGGCCGCACTTCAGCATCACCTCGACCATCTCGCTGCGCAGATCCTGGTAGTGATCGGTCGGCGGCACCGGGAAGTAGCCTTCCTTGTAGCGCGGACGGTATCCCAGGTTGTTCTGTTCGCGGCCCGAGTTCCAGCGGCCCTCCTCGGCGTCGATGTAGTAGAAGCCGCAGTGCTCGTTCTGGTCGAACCGGATATTGTCGAAGATGAAGAACTCGGCCTCTGCCCCGAAGTAGGCGGTATCGGCCACCCCACTGTTGTTGAGGTAGAGTTCCGCCTTCTGCGCGATCCAGCGGGGGTCGCGCTCGTAGTGCTGGCGGGTGATCGGGTCCACCACGTCGCAGAGCATCACCAGGGTCGGCGTTTCGGTGAACGGATCCATGAACGCCGTCGCCGGGTCCGGGACGAGCAGCATGTCACTCTCGTTGATGACGGCCCAACCCCGAATGCTCGAACCATCGAACCCGAAGCCCTCCTCGAAGGAGCTCTCGTCGAGTTCGCTGATCGGGTAGGAGACGTGATGCGAAATCCCCGGCAGGTCCGTGAATCGCAGGTCCACAAGTCTTGCTTCGTTCTTCTTCGAAAACTCGATTGCCTCTTTCGGCGTCATCTATCCTCCATGGGTGGATACAATTGCTGTAGGGTGGCTCAGCGCACCTAGGACCTTCAGGATAGCGAAGCGTTCCCAGCCCGGTCCAATAGAAAATAATGATCGGCCCGGAAAGAAAACTGAATCGGCGGGCGCGGCTCGCTGCGACGGCCGTGAGGCGCGCCCCATGACCCCCGGCGCATCCATGGACCAGTTCCTGCTGGACTTCTCGCCGGGACGCCGGACGTACACGGTCAGCGAGCTGACCGCGGCCATCCGGGCGACGCTCGACCGCGAGTTCCCTGACGTCTGGGTGGCCGGTGAGATCTCCGGCGTCAGGCTTTCGAGCAGCGGGCACTACTACTTCACGCTGAAGGACGAGTCGGCGCAACTCCGCTGCGCCTGCTTCCGCAGCGCCGCGCGCCTGCTGCGGTTCAAGCCGCAGGACGGCGTGGCCGTGCTCGCCCGCGGGCGGATCGACGTGTTCCCGCAGCGCGGCGAATACCAGTTGCTGGTGGAGGCGCTCGAACCGCAGGGCCTGGGAGCGCTCCAGTTCGCCTTCGAGCAGCTCAAGAAGAAGCTGGCCGCCGAAGGGCTGTTCGACGCGGCCCGCAAACGCCCGCTGCCGCGCCTCGCGGGCCGCATTGGCATTGTCACCTCGCCAGTGGGCGCTGTGATCCGCGACATGCTGCAAATCCTGGAGCGGCGGTTCCCGGGCCTTCATATCCTCATTTATCCGGCGCAGGTGCAGGGAGCGGGATCGGTCGAGGAGGTCATCGCCGGGCTAGATTGGTTCAGCGCTTCCGGCTGGCCCGACGTCGTCATCGTTGCGCGGGGAGGAGGCTCGCTCGAGGACCTGTGGACGTTCAACGAGGAGGCGGTTGCGCGGGCCATTGCGCGCTGCACCGTCCCTGTCATCTCGGCCGTTGGACACGAAACCGACGTGACCATCGCGGACTTCGTGGCCGACCTCCGCGCGCCCACGCCGTCGGCGGCGGCCGAGATGGTGATCTGCGCCAAGAACGACCTGCTCGACGGGATCGCCGCCTCCGTCCGCAAGCTCGAGCAATCCATGCGTTACCGGCTAGCCGACGCCGCACGGCGGTTTCACCAGGCCGGAGTAGATCGCGCCGCCTCGCTTCTCAATCGCGCGATCGGGCGCCGGCTGCAACTCGTCGATGAACTGGACTACCGGCTGCGCGAGCGCGTCCGCGCGCTCATCGCCGCGCGGCGTCTCGGATGGCAGGACCTCGACGCGCATCTGCGGAAGATGGACCTGCGGCTGCGGTTCGCCGGCGCCCGCAGCCGTCTCGAAGTAGCCGAATCGGCGGTGGCGCAGCGGGTGCGGACGTTCGTCGAGCTCGAGCGGCGGCGGCTGGATTCGCTGGCCGCGCAGCTTTCACACCTCAGCCCGCTGAGAGTGCTCGAGCGCGGCTACGCCGTCGTCAGGGACGAGGCGGGCAGAATCGTCAAGGACGCCGCCGGTGTTGCGACCGGCGCGGGACTTGAGATCCTGCTGGCAAAAGGGCGGCTGGGCGCTCGCGTGACGAACGTTATTCCAGGCGGTAGTTCGGAGCTTCCTTCGTGATGATCACGTCGTGGACGTGG
>CAYZJD010000134.1:7137-10728 GCA_964478455.1 uncultured Solibacteraceae bacterium
CGTGACCCTCGCGCAAGCCCGCCGGCGTGATGCGCAGGAAGCGGGCGTTCTCCTGCAATTCGGCGATCGTGCGGCAGCCGCAGTATCCCATGCCGGCCTTAAGGCCGCCGACCAACTGGTAGACGAGTTCGGCCATCGGGCCTTTGTAGGGAACGCGTCCCTCGATGCCTTCCGGAACCAGCTTGGCGTTCGGGTCCTGCGCGTAGCGGTCGCTGGAACCCTGGGACATTGCGCCCATGGAGCCCATGCCGCGATAGCTCTTGAAGGTCCGGCCCTGGTAGAGAATCATTTCCCCGGGGCTTTCGTCGGTGCCCGCGAACAGGCTTCCGATCATGACGGTATCCGCGCCGGCGGCGATCGCCTTGGTGATGTCGCCCGAGAACTTGATACCGCCGTCGGAGACCAGCGGGACGCCGGTGCCCCGGGCGGCGCGCGCCGCTTCCGCAATGGCGGTGATCTGCGGCACCCCAGCGCCGGTTACCACGCGGGTAGTGCAAATCGAACCCGGCCCCACGCCGACCTTGATTCCGTCCACGCCCAGCGCGATCAGGTCTCGCGCCCCTTCATAGGTGGCGACGTTGCCGGCGATCAACTCGACGTCGGGCAGGGCGCGCTTCACCGCAACGATGGCTTCCATGACCCGCTCGCTGTGCCCGTGGGCGGTGTCGATCACCAGCACGTCCACTTTTCTGGCCACCAGTTCCTGCGCGCGCTCCACGAAATCGCCGGTGGCGCCGATCGCGGCCGCCACGCGGAGCCGCCCCTGCTCGTCCTTGGCCGCGTTCGGATACTTCAGCTTCTTCTGGATGTCCTTGACCGTGATGAGCCCCTTGAGGTTGTACTGCTCGTCCACCACCAGCAGTTTCTCGACCCGGTGACGGTGCAGGATTCTCTCGGCTTCTTCAAGCGTCGTACCCACCGGCACGGTAATCAGGTTCTCTTTGGTCATCACCTCGGAGATGGGCAGCTCGAAGCGGGTTTCGAAGCGCAGGTCGCGGTTGGTGAGGATCCCCACGAGCTTGCCGTTCTTGGTGACCGGAACGCCGGAGATGCGGAAGCGCTTCATCACCTCCAGCGCCTCGTAGATTTTCTGCTCCGGCTCCATTGTGACCGGATCGACGATCATCCCGCTCTCGCTGCGTTTCACGCGGTCCACTTCCTCGGCCTGCTTCTCGACCGGCATGTTGCGGTGGATGACGCCGATGCCCCCTTGCTGGGCGAGCGCGATGGCCATGTGGGATTCCGTCACCGTATCCATGGCCGAGCTGACGATGGGGGTGTTCAGCGAGATGTTGCGGGTGAGCCAGGTTCGCGTATCCGCCTGGGCGGGGAGCAGCGCGCTCCGCGCCGGCACCAGGAGCACGTCATCGAAGGTAAGACCTTCGGGGAGACCGTCAGGAATCATGTGGGTGATTCTCAATCATACACCACGCCATCGAGGAGGGACGTGTCTCCGGGCGGCTCGACAGGGCCTGAGGGGCACGGGCTGAGGCCGTGTCCCGGGCCGGCGCGCGACGCATCGGGGGCGTGGGGTGGGGGGTGCGCGTTGCAGGCTCCAAGTTGTTGATTCAATTGTCAAAGAGCAGTGTCCGTGACGCATCGAGGGCCCTTGTTGGGCCAAGATGCGTCACGGGGCAACGGGTGCTTGGATGCCAGCGGAGGAATGGTGCGCCGGGGCAGACCCGGGACTCGTCCGACTCCACGCCAGAGCATAACACGGGGCGGGATTGGGGAAGCAATGAACTCATTGTGTTTGAAGGAGTTAGGCCGCGTCATCGGGTTGCGGGGGCAGGGCATCCAGATTGGTTCTGGGCAGAGGGAGCGGTGGTCGCGCCAGACGACCACGTCGACACCTACACGGGTCGCCCTCCCACTGACGAGCGTGAGGCAGCAATGCGCCCTCGCGATACCGCTCCTCGGGGTATAAACATCGGCACTGCGCGCTGGTAGAGCTTGTAGTCTTCCCCAAACTCCGCCAGCAAGTCGCGTTCTTCGAGGGTTGCGCCGAACACGATCCACGCGGTGAACAAACAATTGAGAACCAGTCGATCAAGGGACAAGACCGGCGATGCCCAGAGCGCTACGATGGCGAAGCTGTAGAAGGGGTGACGCACGAGCCTGTACGGCCCCTCGATCGTCAGCTTGGGCGGCTGGAGCTGCTCCCGCCGGACGTGGGACAGGAACACCTGGATGCCGAAGGCATCGAACTCCCCCAGCGATCGAATGCCCCACAGGACACCAGCGAGAGAAAGCAGCAATACCGCCCTCATCAGCCACTGTCCCGCGCCTTCCAGCACATAGATGTTCACCGCCGAGGGTTGCCAGCACCCGACGAGCAGGAGGAGGGCGACGCCGGAGGCGATCGTGTAAACGACGCCTTGGCAGTATTCGGGCACGATCTTCTTCAGCCTGGTCCGGAACCATTTTCGGATCATGCTGCTGTGCTGGAAGAAGAACAACAGACAGAGTCCCGCGTCCAAGCTCAACGTCGCGTGCTCCGCCATCGACAGGTCAACGAGGCCGAAGGGCCCGGTCCAGAGAAACAGCCCGAAGAGCAACAGTGATCCGCCGCCGAGCATGCCCGTGACCAACGCAACGGCGTATGCGACAATCCGGGCCGTTCGTGTTGGCATGTTCACCCGGCCTTCGGCCGGTCCGGCTCGACTACGATTCTATAGCCTTCTGGACGTGATCGAGCAGCGCATGACGTGGGCCGCGTCACGGCTCGCGTGAATCACGCCCGGCTGGCGACCACCTCCAGGTACTCCGCTTCCACCAGCGTGATGCCACCCTGCGCTCGATTGTGAGTCGCCCATAGCGTCTCCAACTCCTGATGAAGGTTCTTGCGGCTTGCGCGGTCGAGCGAAGCGAACGCCCGGTTCGTCGGCCCATAGTAGAGCCGAAAGAACTTCACCACGTCCGAAGGCGGGAAAGGGTAGTTGAGCGTGTAGTGCCGCCGCGCAAGAGTCAGTTGGGAGACGTGCGCACCGAATCGTTCCCGCACCGTCGCTTCATCACCCCACAAAACCGGCGCAGGCATCCCCGAAGGAGCGATGAACCTCGCGATCGTCTTGAACATCTTGCCGACGAACCCTCCCGGAGTCCAATTCGCCATGGCGATGGTCCCGCCGGGAACGCACACCCGCAGGAGCTCTCTCGCTACAAGGTGTGGCCGCGGCGCGAACATGGCGCCGATCAAGTTCACCACCACATCGAAGCTCGCGTCCGGGAATGGAAGCGCCTCCGCATCGGCGACCTGGAAACGGGCCTGGAGCCCTTCCGCGGCCGCCCGCGTCCGGGCCCGCTCGATGAGGTTCCCGGCGATGTCGACACCGGTGACCCGAACGCCCTCACGCGCCGCGATCAGCGCAAGCTGGCCCGACCCGCAGGCGACATCCAGCAAGTGCGCGCCCGCCGGCACGTCCAAACGCTCATCAAAGGACCGCGCGCCGTTCTCCATGTAGCGCGAGAAGCGATCGTAGTCTCCGGCCATCCAAGTGGTGCGCAGCACCGACTTGAGACTCCCGATATCAGGCACTGCTGCAATCGCGCTCATCGTGGCCCTCCGCTACTTCTGCCCCGCCGCCAGCG
>CAYZJD010000135.1:0-10708 GCA_964478455.1 uncultured Solibacteraceae bacterium
GACCTGGCCATCGCCACCTCCGCCGACTTCGGCGTGAGCATCGACGCCAAGGAAGCGATCGCCTTCGCCGTGCTCGGCTACGAAACCTGGCACCGCCGGCCCGCCAATCTCCCCTCGGCCACCGGCGCCCGGCGCCCCGTCGTCCTCGGCCAAATCCACCCCTAAAACCGGGGACAGCCCGCATGTTCCCCGCGCGCACGCGCGGGGAACATGCGGGCTGTCCCCGGTTTAATACACTGGAAGTTAAGCCCTATGAAATCCATTCTTCTATTGCTGCTGGTGCTGTGCGCGTGCGCAGCCGTTGCCGCCGCCGGCGATTTCCGGATCCCGTTCGAGAAGTACCAGCTCAAGAACGGAATGCGCGTGATCCTCTCGCCCGACCGGTCGGTCCCGGTCGTGAGCGTCTACCTCATCTATGGCGTCGGCGCGCGGTCGGAGGAAAAGGGCCGCACGGGTTTCGCGCACCTGTTCGAGCACATGATGTTCCAGGGTTCGGCGAACGCTCCCAAGGGCCAGCACTTCAAGCTGGTTGAGTCCAACGGCGGCACGCTGAACGGCTCGACCCACCCCGATTACACCGACTACTACGAGGTGCTCCCGTCGAACAAGCTGGCCGTGGGCCTGTGGCTCGAAGCGGACCGGATGCGCGGCCTGGCCATCACCGCCGAGAACCTCGCCAACCAGAAGGAAGCCGTCAAAGAGGAGCGCCGGCTCCGGCTGGACAACCAGCCCTACTCGACGGCGATCGTGGACCGCTGGCCCGAAGTCGCCTACCGCAACTGGAGCAACTCGCACTCCATCATCGGCTCCTTCGAGGACTTGAACGCCGCCACGGTCGAGGACGTGGCGAAGTTCTTCAAGACGTACTACGCTCCCAACAACGCCGTACTCGTGCTCGCCGGCGACATCGACGTTCCCGAGGCGAAGAAGCTGGTGGAGACGTACTTCGGCGATATCGAGCCGCAGCCGCAGCCGGACCACCCGGACCTTGCCGAGCCCAAGGACGCGCAGCCGCAGTCGCAGGCACACAACGATCCCCTGGCGCAGGTGCCCGGGGTCGTGATCGGCTACCCCGGCCCTTCCCGGCGTTCGCCGGATTTCTACGCGCTCGGGATGCTGGACGTGCTCTTGACGGGCGGCGACAGTTCGCGGTTCCAGCAGAACCTGGTCAAGGGCAAGCAGTCGGTGATTCAATACCAGGCCAACCTCGGCTGGCCGTTCGCTTCGCTCACCGACTACAAGGATCCGAGCCAGTACGCCATGTTCCTCCTCCACAACCCGAAGTTCACCGCCGGCCAGATCGTCGAGCAGGCGCAGGAGGAAATCGCGAAGATCCAGAAGGACGGCGTCGCCCCGAACGAGCTGAACCGCGCCCGGACGTACCTTCGATCGACGCGCATCAGCCAGCTCCAAAGTTCCATGCAGCGCGCCATGCTGCTGGGCCAGTACGAGCTGCTCGACGGCGACCCGGACTACATCAACTCGGAGCTGGCCGCTTTCCTGGCAGTGACGCCGGAGCAGATCCGGGAAGCGGCGCGGAAGTACTGCGTTCCGGAGCGCCGGTTTGTCCTGACCATCGTTCCCGCGCCGAAGCCGGAGCAAGCCGGGGCAAGCGCTGACATGAAGGCGGAGAAACCCTGACAATGACAAGGAGACACCTGGCCCCGATCCTGTTCACAGCCATGACCATTCCCGCGCAACCCATCGACCGGACCAAGCCTCCCGAGACGCCGCCGCTACCCGCTTTCCGGTTGCCGCCGGTCGCCGAGGCGGCTCTTCCCAACGGCCTTCAGGTGGTGCTGGTGGAGGACCGCCGCTTTCCGCTGGTGACCCTGCGCCTCGGTTTCCAGGCGGGGTCGAAGTTCGACCCGAAGGAACTGCCGGGGCTGGCCGAGGCGACGGCCGCGCTTCTGACCGAAGGCACCCAAACGCGCAGCGCGCGGCAGATCGCGGAGGAGGCGGCCTCGATCGGCGGCACGCTCAGCGGCTACGCCAGCGCCGATTCGCTCCTCCTGGCCGGCAACGCCCTCTCGGAGAACCTGCCCCGGCTGCTCGATCTGGCCGCCGATGTCACGCTGAACGCCGCGTTTGCCGGGGACGAGATCAAGATCTACCAGAACCGGCGCACGCAGGAGCTGCTCGCCGAAAGATCCGAGCCGGACTTCTGGGCGGACGAGAAGCTGGCCGCGGTGGTCTTCGGAGAGCATCCGTACTCGCGGATTCATCCGACCCCGGACTCGATCGGAAAGCTGAACCACGATATGCTGGCGTCCTTCCGTGACCGTCTCCTTGCGCCGAACAACGCGGTGTTGGTCCTGCTGGGGTCGCTGCCCGGACGCGAGGAGACGCTCAAGCTGATCCAGGACCGGTTCGGCAAGTGGGAGCGGCGGGACGTGCCTCCAGCGCCTTCCGTTCCGTTCCCTAAGCCCGCGCGGAGCCTCACCCTGGTGGACCGGCCGCGATCGGTGCAGGCCGACATTCGGGTCGGGCAGCTCGCCGTCGACCGCGCGAGCCCGGACTACTTCCCGCTGGTCGTGACGAATGCGATCCTCGGGGTCGGCGCGAGTTCGCGCATGTTCACCAACATCCGCGAGAAGCAGGGCTTCGCCTACGACGCGCATAGCACGCTTCAGGCGCGCCGGCAGGCGGGCCTCTTCGCCGCCGTCACCCAGGTGCGGAATGAGGTGCTCGAACCCGCGCTCGAGTCCGTTCAGGCCGAGCTGGACCGGCTGGCCAGGGAGCCGGTCGGCGCCCAGGAACTCGCCGACGTGAAGAACTACCTGAGCGGCAGCTTTGTCCTCGGCCTGGAAACCCAGGGCGGCCTGGCGAACCAGCTCAGCATGGTCAAGCTCATGGGGCTGCCCAATGACTACCTGGAGAGCTACACGACGCGCATCCGCTCGGTCGAGCCGCCCGAGATCCGGACGGTGGCCGGCAAGTACATGAACCGCGGCACGGCCGGCATCGTGGTGGTGGGCGACGCCGCCCAGATCGGCAAGGCGCTCGAAAAGCTCGGCAAGCCATCGGTGATGAAAGCGGAGTGATGAAGCTGATCGCGTCCGAGGAGCGCTACCGGAGCGGCATCTTCCGGGTGACCGAGGACCACGCGGTCGATCCCGACGGCTTCGAGATCCGCCGCGCGATCGTGCAGCACCGCGGCTCGGCGGTCATGATGCCGGTGGACGACAAAGGGCGCATTCTGCTCGTCCGCCAGTACCGCCTGCCGGCGCGCAGAAAGTTGTGGGAGTTGCCCGCGGGCCGTCTTGACGAGGGCGAGAAGCCGCTCACCGCCGCCCGGCGGGAACTGGAGGAGGAGACAGGCTACCGCGCGCGCAAATGGACGAAGCTGACTTCGTTCTACGTCAGTCCTGGCTACGTTTGCGAAAAGATGACGATCTTCGTCGCCAGCGAGCTGGCCGAGGGAACGGCGAGCCCGATGGAGGACGAGCGGATCGAATCCCGGTGGTTCACCCTACGGGAGATTGACGAGATGATCCGCCGCGGCCGGATCATCGATGCCAAGACGATGATCGGGTTCCTGGTCTGGAAGGATCAGCGGCGGAGACGCTGAGACCGGACTGGTTATACTCGAAGTGGGAAGGTGCAAGATGGGCAGCTCCCATGATCCGCGCTATAACTTCGACGCCGACCCGTCCTTAGACGAGATCATCGCCCAGCAAGGAAAGGGTCCCATCACCTACCTGTCCGAACTGCACGGTGATTTCTGGCCCGAGGATGAAACCATCGAGGACTTCCTGGCGGCCCTCCATGAGTGGCGCGGCCACAAGAGGGCAGACCCCGCCGCATGAGTCGCGTCGTCGTCGATACCGACGTTGTTTCCTTCATCTTCAAGAACCATCCCACCGGCGCCCTTTACGAGGCCGACCTCGCAGGTCGGACGCTGTTGATCTCGTTCATGACCCTGGCCGAACTGGAGCGGTGGGCGATTCAGTCGAAGTGGGGAGAGGCTCGCCGCCGCTGGCTCAGATTGTATCTGGAGCGCTTCGTGATTCTCCCTTACAGTCGAAGGCTTTGCACTATGTGGGCTGAGGTGACCGTGGCCGCCCAGGCGCGCGGTTCCCGAGTCGAATGCGCCGACGCGTGGATCGCCGCCACAGCTCTGAGGCACGATGTGCCGCTCGTGACCCACAATCGCGGCGATTATCTCGGTGTGCCCGGCCTGAAGCTGATCTCCCACGGGCCATAGCCCGATCATCTCATCAGTCTGGGGCCTTCTCCGCGTTCTCCGCGCCTCTGCGGTTAAGGTACGCGCACATCTTCGCGAGCGCCGCGCCGCGGTGGCTCGCCTCCAGCTTGCGCTCACGGCCCACCTCGCCGAACGAGCAGCCGAACGGCGGGTAGAAGAAGAGCGGATCGTAGCCGAAGCCGTTTGCGCCGCGCGGCTCGTGGAGGATGCGGCCCTCGACGACGCCGCGGAAGGTCTCGACGAGCCGCCCTCCTTCGGCCAGGGTGATCACGCAGACGAAGCGCGCCGCGCGGTCCTCGACGCCGGCGAGCCTCGCGAGGAGCAGGCGGTTGTTGGCCTCATCGGTCGCGCCCTCGCCGGCGAAGCGGGCCGAGAGCACGCCCGGCGCGCCGCCGAGCGCGTCCACTTCCAGGCCGGAGTCGTCGGCGAAGAGGAGGCCGGGCGCATAGCGACTGTAGTAAACCGCTTTCTGCGCTGCGTTTTCCGCGAACGTCAGCCCGGCTTCCGCGCACGGAGGTATTTCCGCGAGTCCCGGCAGCCGCTCGACGCGGAGCGCCCCGCCCCCGAAACGTTCCACGGCCATGCGGAACTCGGCGAGCTTGCCCGGATTGCTCGTCGCGCAGTAAAGGGTCACTTCGCTCCGAGCACGCCCTTCTGAACCGTGATGAGCTCGCCGATGGCGCCTCGCGCCAACTCGAGCAGCCGCTGCATCTGCGCGTCGTTGAACGGCGTTTGCTCGGCCGTCGCTTGCACTTCGACGAAACGGCCCGAGCCGGTCATCACGACGTTCATGTCCACCTCGGCGCGCGAATCCTCCTCGTAGGTCAGATCGGCCAGCATCTCGCCGCCCACGATGCCGACGCTGGCCGCGGCCACATAATCCCGGATCGGGTTCCTCTCCAGCGCGCCGAACTGAACGAGCGAACCGAGCGCCTGGCTCAAGGCGACGAAGGCGCCGGTGATGGCCGCCGTTCGCGTGCCGCCGTCGGCCTGAATCACGTCGCAGTCGAGGATGACGCTTCGCTCGCCCAGAGCGCTCAGATCCACCACCGCGCGCAGCGAGCGGCCGATCAGCCGCTGGATCTCCTGCGAGCGGCCGGAAAGCCTGCCCTTGGCCGACTCCCGCGGCGTGCGAGTGACGGTCGAGCGGGGCAGCATCGCGTACTCGGCGGTGACCCAGCCTTTGCCGCTCCCGCGCAGCCACGCCGGCAGCGATTGCTCGATGGTGGCCGCGCACAGCACGCGCGTGTTGCCGATTTCGATGAGCGCCGATCCCTCCGCCGTCCGGAGATAACCGGTCTCAATCCGGACTGGGCGAAGCTCGCCCGGCTGCCGTTGGTCTGCTCGCATAGCTTCAACCCGAGGACTTGAGAATGGAATAGAACAACAGGGTGATCAAGGCCATCCCGGAGACCACGAGGATCAAACAGGGGATCGCGCCGCCGGGAAACTTGCTCTTCCCTTTCTTGCCCTTTTTGGCTGGCTTGAACTTGGCCATGGCTCGTTCAGATTCTCCCCGCCTTTAACCGCGCGGCGACCTGGTGGAAGAAACTGTCCAGCGTCTCGAGCGATTCCGGCTCCAGGTCCTTGAGCGTGATGGCGACCACCGGCCGGTTCCGCTCCGCCAGCGCCATTTGGGTGGCCAGAAACTGCGCGTGATGGTAGTCCGCGGTATAGCCGGCGGCCGCCAGCGGCTCGGACTTCTCGGCCAGCAGCACAGTGGAAAAGCAGCGTCCGTGCCCGATGATCATCTCGTGATAGGAGTGGTTCATCGCCGGGCCCTCGTAGACGTCCACCGGCATTTTCAACCGCTCCCGGAACACCCGCTGCGCGGCGCGGTCGAGGCACCGCCGCATCCGGCGTCCGGAATGCGAGTAGCGCATGTCGCCGAAGAAGGTCAGTTCCGCATACTCCGCCTCCCGGGTCGAGGCCAGGCGTTTCAGCAGGGAGGCGTAGAGAGCGGGCGCATCCAGGCCGTCCGCCTTGACCGGGAACCGGAGCCGGCCGTAGTGCAGGGTTAAAACCCGGCGCCAGGCGAGCCGGCGAGGAGATTCTTCCATTTCCCTCCACGCCCGCGTGCGCACGATGCCGCCGGCTTTCACCGCCTCGCTGTGGATCCGGTTGGTGATCGTCTTGTAAAGCTCGACGGCCGGCTGGGTGACGAAGTTCATCTGGCGCAGATAAGCCAGGCCGAAAACCGCGTAGTGGATGAACTGCATGTAGCGCGACAGCGGCGTGCCGCGCTCCAGCGCCAGCACAGCGACCGGGTAGCCGGTGCGCCGGATGAGTTCGGCCTTGCGGGACTCCGGGCCGGCTTCGCCCTTGAACTTCACGGCTAGAAACGCCCGGTCTTGGCAGGAGTCTTTGGGCGAACGGTAATCGGCGAGCTTCACCTTCTCCTGAATGACGATCTTGATCCCGAGGGCTTCGGACTTGCCGAGGCTTTCCTCGAAATCCTGCTTGGTCCAAAGGCATATGCCGTTCCACGCCCTTGGGACCAGGAGCGTCACCTTGTCGCGGCCCGCTCTGCCCTGCGTGTCGAGAAACGCCGCCAGCCGGAAGGCGTGGTGAATGTCGGCCTCGGAGAGGACGGCGCCGGCGATCCAGGCGCGCAGGTCCACCCGCGCCAGGGCCAGCGAGTAAAGGCTCCCGCGCGTGAGCGGACCGCTGTGCCGGCCCGCCGTGGTGTTGGCCCCGTCGAGTTGCAGCTCCACCCGCCGGTAGCTCCTCTTCCGGGCGAACTGATCGAGCAGCGAGCCAGGCAGCGTCAGGTAGAGGAAGTTGGCGCGGCTGTCGATCTTGTACTTGTCATAGAGAGCGGCCAGTTTCTCGAGGTTCACCACCGGCTCGTAGGACGTCATGCCCATGGCCATGCCGGCAACGAGCGTGCTGCGTAAGGCCTCCCGGAGGGAAAGTCCCGAACGGCGGCGGATATCTTCGAAGATGCAAGCCAGCTTTACAGGGTCCGTCGAGTCGAGCACATAGCACCGCACGCCGCGGCGCAGCAGCCCGACGAGGTTGTACATCGACTTGTCCTCGGCCGAGCCGCCCATACCCACCCAGATCAGGAAGCGCAGCGGCACGTTGTGGGCGGCGCGAACACGCCGGTGCAGTTCGTCCACCTCGGCGGCGACCATGCCCGGCCACTCCGGGTGATCGGGAACCTGCCAGCTCAGATTGAAGACGCCGTAGGAGTTCTTGGTGACCTTCCCGGATACGTCGTACTCCGTTCCGATGGCGGCCAGGAAGTCTTTGCAAGGATCGAGTCCCGCCAGGCCGTCGCGGCGAATCCGGGCATCGAGCGCCCGGAGTCTCTCCAGCACCCGTTCCTTGCGGAAGCGCGCGAACGCAGCTTCCGAAGAAGGGGTGTCGTGGAACAGCGAGAGAAGCACCTACTCGTTGTAGCATAGACAACCCCGAGGCGAACCGGGCGGGTGACGTGACGCGGGAGGACCGCTTGCTCACGCGCGCGGCTCGGACGCGCGGAGCTCGGAAACCGGCTGGCTGCATCCTGAGAGAATGGGAGCATGGCTCGAACCGGCGCCGACGGCGCGGGGCTTGCCGGCCGCTTTCTGGAGCTGTCGCTGCTCGGCCTGATCTCGAGCGGCTGCCTCGCTCTGGCCGGCTCCGGCTACCTGGACCTGCCCACCGCGGTGGTCACGGCGGCGGCGCTCCTGCTGCGGATTCTCCTCATCGCGGGCGCAATCCGGTTCGCGATTCCGCCCCGAGTCGTGGCCGGGCTGACGCTGGTCTACATCGTCTTCTATCCCGTTGACTGGGCCTTCCTATCGCGCGACTTTCTGCGGGCCACGGTACACCTGGTCTCGTTTCTGGCGGTGGTGAAGATCCTTACCGCGAAAACGGGGCGCGACTTCGTGTACGTCAAGGTGATCGCGCTGATGCAGCTTGTGGCGGCGGCGATCCTGTCGGTGAATCTCAACTTCTTCGCCTTCCTGGTGCTGTTTCTCTTATTCGGGGTGGCGACGTTCACCAGCTCGGAGATCCGGCGCGCCGCCGCGCGGCCGGTGAAGATCGCGCGGGGCGGCATGCGGCGCTTCTCTTTCCGGCTCGCGCTGATGAGCGTCTCGATCGCGCTGGGGATTCTCGCGCTGACCGCCGGGCTGTTCTTCCTGCTGCCCCGCACGGCGCATGCGGCGTTCCAGCGGCTCGTCTCTCATCGCCTGCATCTACCCGGGTTCTCGAACGAAGTACGGCTCGGGGAGATCGGCGCGGTGCTGCGGGAGAGCGCGCCGGTGATGCACGTGCGCTTCGAGGGCAACCGCCGGCTGCCGCCGCTTTTGTGGCGAGGAGCCGCACTGCACCGGTTCGATGGGAAGCGCTGGTTCAACCCGCCGGGCGAGAGCCGGCCGCTGCTGGTCGAAAACGGGCGCGTGATCCTCGCCGACGACGATCAGCGCCGCCGGCGCGGCCCCCGCGTGACTTACGAGGTCCACCTGAAAGACATCGCCTCGGACGCGCTGTTCTTCGCCGGCGTGCCGGAGGTGCTGTGGATCGACGCGGCGGTGGTCTTACGCTCGGGGCCGGGAATCTACCGGCTCGGCTATGGCGCTGGAGCCGGAGCGATGTACTACGCGTCGAGCTTTCTTGGCGGCCCAGCGCCGGCAGCCGGGGTGCCTTGCGAGCCGGGCGAATGCCTCGAACTGCCGCCGCTCGATCCGCGCATCGGCAGGCTGGCCAGGGAACTCACCGCCGGCTTGGCCACCGGCGAGGATCGCGCGCGCGCCATCGAGCGGCATCTGCGCGCCAACTACCGGTACACCACGGAGCTGCCCGCCAGAGCAGCGGCCGATCCGCTCGCGCACTTCCTGTTCGAGCGCAAGCGCGGCCACTGCGAATATTACGCATCGTCCATGGCTGTCATGCTCCGCTCCGCCGGAATTCCCTCGCGCGTGGTCACCGGCTTTCACGGCGGGGAGTTGAATCCGGTAAGCGGATGGCACGTGGTGCGGGCGTGGGACGCGCATAGTTGGGTGGAAGCGTACCTGCCGGAACGCGGCTGGGTGACCTTCGACCCGACGCCCGCCGATCCGAATCCGCGCAGGCCGACGCTCTGGAGCCGCATCGGACATTACGTGGACGCGGCGGAGATGTTTTGGCACGACTGGGTGGTTGAGTTTGACCGCGAGCGGCAACTCCTGCTGGCAGTGCACATGGAGCAGGAGGGCTTGACCTTCGGGGTCCGCTGGCTCGACCGGCTGGGCATGGCGATCGGCGGCCTGCGGGAAAGCGGACGGCGCTGGCTCGCCGCGTATGGGCCGGGCGCCGCGGCGCTGTTGCTGCTGGCGCTGGCAGCGTGGTTCCTGGCGCCCAGGGCATGGCGGTGGACGGCGGCTCGTCAGCGGGTGCGGCGGGCGCGGAAAGGAGAAGCGCGCGCGTCGGATGCGACACTGCTTTACGCACGCATGCTCGATGCCCTCAAGAAGCGCGGATTCGAGAAACCGCCCTGGCTCACGCCGGCGGAGTTTGCCCGCATTCTGCCGCCGTCAGAGACGTCGGCGCTGGTGATCCGCGCCACCGACGCCTACCACGACCTGCGCTACGGCGGCCGCCGCGAGGCGGCCCCGCACATGGTGAGGCTGCTAGACGAACTGGAACGGGAGAGGCGGTTGTAAGTGGAGAGGTCCGCCTGGCGCCCTCTCTCAAGCCAGGCGGCAACCAGTCGCTTCACCACACAGCGGTTTCACCAGCGCTCGGCCCAATCCGACAAACGAAGCAATGGGTTTGCTGAGGATCTCCGTAGCAACCGTCTTTGTCCGGGGCGGCGGCTAAAGGGAAGAGAGGACTTCGAGGCCGGGGATCTGTTGGAAGTGGCGAAGGTTGCCCGTGAGCACGGCGTAGCCCTGTTCGATCGCAGCGGCGGCGATGATCAGATCGTTTAAGGGCAGCACATTCCCCTTGGCGGCTTCCTGGCCCTCGATCTGTCCCACCAGCCACGCGGTCCGGTTGGTCACCGGGTGTACCGGCAAGAGGCTCACAAGCTCCTCAATGTACTCACGCCTGCGCCGGGATGCCTCGGGCGTCTTAGCTCGGTAGATGCCATGCACGAGTTCGGCCACGGTGACGGGGGACAGCGAGAGATCGACCGGCCCATGCGTCGCCAGGATGCCTTCGATGAAGTCCGCGACCGGCTGCTTCCTACGTTCCGCGGCGATGACGGTGCTGGAGTCCAGCACTAATCCCAGGAGGGTGGATTCCATGGCTTCTGGTGGCTGGCGATGATTTCTTCCAGGTCCTTGCCGAAGTCTTCGTCGAGGGTCACCTGGGAGTTGCGCTGCCTGGCTTCACGAAGGACTTCGGTGATAGGCCGTCCGGTACGCTGCTGCGCCCGGATGACCGCGACGGGCCGGTTGTCTTGCTCGATGACGACCTCGACGCCCTGTTGGACCATGGCCAGCACGGCGTGAAAGTCGCGAGCCACCTCGGCTTCGCTCATGTGGACAGTAGCCATTGCTTCCATTATTGCTCTTGCTCCTCCTCTGT
>CAYZJD010000136.1:0-10696 GCA_964478455.1 uncultured Solibacteraceae bacterium
TACGAGATTTCTGCCTGTCTCGTGGGCTCGGAGATGTGTATAAGAGACAGCACCTGGACCTTCGTGCCGGGGCCTATTTTCGCCAACGTGCTGCTGGCCGACGAGATCAACCGCACGCCGCCCAAGACCCAGTCGGCGCTGCTCGAGGCGATGCAGGAACTCTCCTGCACGGTGCGGGGGAACAACTACCAGATCTCGCGGCCGTTTTTCGTGCTGGCGACCCAGAACCCGATCGAGCTCGAAGGCACGTACCCGCTGCCGGAGGCGCAGCTCGACCGGTTCCTGTTCAATATGCTGCTCGACTACCTGTCGGTGGAGGACGAGATGAAGGTCATCGCGCTGACCACGGCCACCGAGATGGCGCGGGCCGAAGCGGTGACCAATGCGGAGGAAATCCTCGAGTTCCAGACGCTGGTACGTATGGTGCCGGTGGCCGATTCGGTGGCGCGGCACGCCGTCGAGCTGGTGCGGGCCACCCGCCCGCAGGATCCAGGTGCGCCCGATGACGTCAGGAAATACGTCAACTTCGGCGCCAGCGTCCGCGCCACGCAGTTCCTGGTGCTGGCGGCCAAGGCGCGGGCGCTGATGAAGCGCCGGTATCACGTCGCCTATGAAGACATCCGTGCGCTGGCGACGCCGGTTCTGCGCCACCGCATCCTGCTGAATTTTCACGCCGAGTCGGACCGGCTCAAGCCCGACGACATTTTGCGGCGCCTGCTCGAGGAGCGCCCGGCGCCGCGCGGAGACTGATTCGTGTTGCAGCGCTTTCTCGACCCGGCGGTGCTCGCGGGCATCTCGGGCCTGGATCTGGTCGCCAAAACGGTGGTCGATGGCTTCATCGCCGGGCTGCACCGTTCGCCGGATTTCGGCTTCAGCCAGGAGTTCGCCGAGTACCGCGCCTACTCGCAAGGAGATGACCTGCGACACGTGGACTGGAACGTCTTTGCGCGCACCGAGCGGTGCTTCCTCAAGCGGTACCGCGGCGAGACGAATACCCGAGTGACGGTGCTCCTCGACGCGAGCGCGTCGATGAGCTACGGCTCACACCGCGTGAACAAGCTCGATTACGCACGCTACCTGGCGGCGTCTCTCTTCTACCTGACGCACCGCCAGCGCGACGCCGCCGGCCTCATCGTCTTTGACCACGAGATCCGCCTCTACCTGGCGCCTTCGGGGCGGCACGGCCAGTTACAGCGGCTCCTGCATGGCATCGAACGGGCCACCCCAGGCGCGCGCACGGACTTCCGCAAGCCGTTCTTTCACTTCCAGCAGTTCTTTCAGCGGCCAGGCATCGTGGTGGTGATCTCGGATTTCTACGAGCGGGCGGAGTCCGTGATCGAAACCGTCGCGCCGCTGCGCTACCGCGGCAACGAGCCCATCTTGTTCCACGTGCTCGACCCGGCGGAGATCGCGCCGGACTTCCGTCATTCGGTGCTGCTCGAGGACCTGGAAAGCGGTGAAAGGCTGGAGGTGACTCCCGCTTATGCCGGATCGGAATACCGGCGGAAGATCGATGCGCACATCGAGGCGCTGCGCACCAAGGCGAAGGCTGCCGGGCTGGATTACTTCCTGCTGGACACCAGCCGGCCGCTGGACGAGGCGTTGCGCGAGTATCTGACTGTGCGCCAGGGGAGGATGTAACGTGGGCCTTGCCGCACCGTGGTTTCTGACCGCCCTCGCCGCTCTCGCCCTGCCCGTGTGGCTTCACTTGCTGCGCAAGCACAGGAGTCCGCCGCTTCGATTCAGCTCACTCATGTTCTTCGAGAAACGATCGCAGAGTTCGATCCGGCAGCGGCGGCTGGACTATCTATTGCTGCTGGCGCTGCGTGCTGGACTGCTGGCGCTACTGGCGCTAGCCTTCGCGGAGCCGTTCGTCACCACGGGCGGTGCGGGGGACGGCGGATCTGGGAAGCTCGTGCTGCTGGCCATTGATGAGTCCTTCAGCATGCGCCAGGGGGACCGGATGGAGCGCGCCAGAAACGAGGCGGCCGGGGTCTTGAGAACTCTCCGATCCGGCGACCGGGCCCAGGTGCTGGCCTTTGCCGGCCGCGTCCGCGTTCTGACCGAGCCTAGCGCCGACGCCGGCCTGCTGCGCGCAGCCGTGGCCGAAATCGAGGCCGGAGACGGGCGCAGCTCCTTCGGAGAGCTGTCAGGCGCGCTGAGTCCACTGGCGCAGTCGGCCCGCGTGCTGCTCGAGGTGCACGTATTCAGCGATTTCCAAAAGAACTCGCTGCCCTCTTCCTTCGATGCTCTCCGGCCGCCCGCCGGCGCTCGTCTGTTTCCGCACGCCGTCGGCAAGCGCCTGCCGAACTGGACGGTGGAAAGCGTCGCCGCCCCGCGCCGCTTGCACGGCAAGGGGAAGGGAACAGTCCGGGCGACGGTGGCAGGATTTGGGACGGAGGCCGTGCGCCGGCCCGTTTCGCTCGTCGTCGGGGACACCGTGGTCGAAACCAGGTCGGCGGAGATACCGGCGAACGGACGGGCGAATGTCGAGTTCACCTCACTCGACGCGCCTCGTGGACTCGCGCGTGCGGAGGTGCGGCTCGATTCCGGCGATGCGTTTCCGGAGGACGACCGCTTCCTGTTTTCGGTCGAGCGCGCCGAGCCGCTGGCGCTGTTGTTCGTCCACGAGCCGGCGGACCCAAGGTCGCTGCTGTATTACAGGGCGGCGCTCGAGTCATCGGCCGGCGGTGCGTTCAGCGTCACATCCGCCTCGCCGTCCCAGGTGCATGCGCCTGCGAAGTATGCGCTGGTGGTGCTCTCGAACGTGGCGTCCCTGCCCGCCGATGCTGAGAACGCTCTCCGCGAATATGTCAATGGCGGCGGTTCGCTGCTGATCGCACTAGGATCGGGGACGGCGCAAACGAACATACCCGTTCTGGGCTGGACGCCGTTGCGGCCGGCTTCGCCCGCGCTCAACGGACAGCGGTGGCGCACCGCTTCGTGGATCGATGGCTCACACCCCGCTTTGCGGGACACAGGCCGCTGGGAGGACGTGAAGTTCTACCGCATCACCGGCGTGCAAGGGCACGATGCCCGCGTGCTGGCCCGCGCTGGCGACGACGCGCCACTGCTGCTGGAACGTCGCCTGGGCGCGGGCCGTGTGCTTGTCTTCACATCGACATTCGACAACCTCGCCAGCGACTTTCCGCTGCACGCCTCCTTCGTGCCGTTCGTAAGGCAAACAGCCATCTACCTGTGTGGGCTGGAGGACCGGCCGCCGGCGCTGGTGGTGGACTCGTTCGTCGAGTTGCGCGGGCGCCGGACGGACGAGACGAGCGTCGCAGTGTTCGGCCCGGACGGGGGGCGGCAGTTGAGTCTGTCCGAATCAGCGAGCGCAGCCGGGCTGACCCTTGACCGCGGCGGGTTCTACGAGATCCGCCGCCCCGGCGGCCAAAGCGAACTGCTGGCGGTGAACCCAGACCGGCTCGAGTCCGATTTCGAACCCGCCGGCGCGGACGCGTTGGCGCTCTGGAGTGATTCGGGCGGAGATGCGCGACCCGAGGCCGCCGCCGGCGGAGACGGCGCTTCGCGCCGGGCTCTGTGGCGTCCGCTCTTGCTGGCCGCTTTGATTCTGGGACTGGCCGAGTCCCTGCTTGCCGGCCGCTATCTGCAACCGCGGAGGGAGACGGCGTGACCGCGCGCGAGCAGTTGCTTTCCTACTTGCGGTCGCTGGAGGCGCGCTTCCGTGCGGCGGCGGCGGCGCGTGGAGCGGCCGCGACGGCGGCGGCTGCGCTGGCAGCGACAGTGGTGGCGGTGCTGGGTGCTAATGCCTTTACCTTCTCGGCGTCGAGCGTCGCCGCGGCGCGATTCGTCGTTTTCCTCGCGGTAGCGCTGGCGTTTGCTCTCGGGCTGGCCATTCCGCTGATACGGCTCGGCAGTCGCAGCGCCGCTCGAGCCGCGGAGCGGAGGTTCCCCGACTTCCAGGAACGCCTGCTGACGTTCGCCGAAAAGGGCGACGCCGGGCAGCTCGATCCTTTCCTCGAGTTGCTTGCCGCCGACACACTTGGCGCCGCGCATCGGGCCGAGCCCGCGCGCATCGTGCGCAGCGGTCTCATCGCGGCCTGCGCCGCCGCGGGCGCGGCCGCCCTGTCGGCGCTCGTGTGGTTGATTGCCTCTGGTCCAGGTTTCCTCGGCCATGGCGCTTCGCTTGTCTGGGCTGGAACTCCTCGGGACGAACAGCCCTACTACCGCATCCTGATCGAGCCGGGTGACCGGAGGGTCCGGCGTGGCGCGAGCCAGGCAATCACAGCCCGCGTGATCGGCTTCGAGGCCGAGCGAGTCCGCCTGCTGGCGAAGTATCGCGGCACATCCAAGTGGGAAGAAGCGCCCATGCTGCCGCAGGAGGGCGCCGGCGTTTATCGCTATCTCTTCGCCGCCGTTTCGGAGACCGTGGACTACTACGCGCAGGCGGGCGCCGTGCGATCGCCGACCCACACACTGACTGCGATCGACGTGCCCGTTGTCCGGCGGCTCCGGGTGACCTACCGGTTCCCCGGTTGGACCGGGCTGGGCGAGGCAGTGGAGGATCCGGGCGGCGATCTGCGCGCGGTTGCCGGAAGCGAAGCGGAGATCGCGGTCGAAACGGATAAACCGCTGCGGCGAGGCGCGCTGGTGCTCGAAGGAGGAGGCGAAGCGCCGCTGGAAGGGAGGGCGGGGAACTGGAGCACCGGCCGGCTCAGGATCGACAAGGATGGCTCGTACTTCATTGCTGTCCGCGAACAGGGCGAACTCGTACGGTTGACCGACGACTATTTCATTGAAGTGCGCACCGACGCACCGCCGGCCGTGCGGATTCTGCGCCCCGGCCGCGACGCGCGCGTCAGCCCGATCGAGGAAGTCACCGTCGCCGTGGAAGCCGGCGATGATTTCGGCTTGCGCGATATGAGCTTGCACTACTCCGTTAACGGCGGTCCGGAGCAGACCGTAGCGTTGCTCGCGCGGCCGGGCCCAAAGCAGGCCGCGGGGCGCACGGTCATTGCGCTCGAGGACTTCCGCCTCGTGCCGGGCGACGTGGTGGCCCTGCACGCCAGCGCGCGCGATGCGCACACGCTCTCGCGGACGGACGTGTTCTTCATCGAAGTGCAGCCCTTCGAGCGCGAATACAGCCAGTCGCAGATCGCCGGAGGCGGCCCCGCCGGGGACGACCAGGGAAGGATCTCGCAACGGCAGAAGGAGATCATCGCCGCGACCTGGAATCAATTGCGGCAGACTCCCTCCGCCGGCGGCGCGGCCGATGCCGCCAGGTTCCTGTCCGATGTCCAGACCAGGCTCGCCGAGCAGGCGCGTTGGCTCGCCGCCCGGATGCGAAGGCGTCTGCTGGCGGGCGCCAACGAAGAACTCCGTTCTTTCGCCGAAGACATGGAGAGAGCGGCCGAGGCAATGCGGCCGGCGGCGGAGCGCCTGCGGGCGATCGAATGGCGGGAGGCGCTTCCACACGAGCAGAAAGCGCTCCAGTACTTGCTCCGTGCCGAGGCGGTGTTCCGCCAAATCCGCATGGCTTTCGGTGCAAGCCAGGGAGGTCCCGGCAGCCTGGGTCGTGATCTCGAGAGCCTCTTCGATCTCGAAATGGACACGGAGAAGAACCAGTACGAGAGCGGGCAACAGGAACTCAGTGGAGACCGCGGCTCGAAGGAGATGGAAGAGGTCTTGCGCAAGCTGGAGGAACTCGCCCGGCGGCAGCAGGAACTCACCCGACGGCGCCGCAGTCTTCAGCAGCCCTTCGACCAGCGGTGGCAGCAGGAAACGCTGCGCCGTGAGGCGGAAGATCTGCGCCGGCAGATGGAGCAACTGGTGAGGGGAGACACGCGGCCGGGAACGGAGGTGCAGCCGGGGGGACGCTCGCAGGAAAGCCAGCGGCTGGAACAGGCGCTCCGCCGTCTCCGCGAGGCGGCCGAGGAAATGAGCCGCGCCAACTCGCGGCAAGCCGCGGGGCGGCCAGGCGCAGAGGAGTCCGAGCGGGCCGCCGGGCGGCTGCGGGAGGCACAGGATCTGGTGAGCGGCCTGCGCGAACAGCAAGGTTCGCGGCAGCTCGACGACCTGGTGCGCCAGGCCGACTCGCTCGCCCAGCGCCAGCGCGAGTTCATCAAGAAGCTCGAGCAGATCTACGGGCCCAACCCCGAGCCTCGGGGGATGCCGCGGGGCGCTGGCAGGCCGGAAACGCAGGAGCTTGCCTCGGAAAAGGAGCGCATGACAAGAGCGCTCTCGCGCCTCGAGGACGGAATGAAATCGGCCGCACGCGATCTGGCGCAGAGCCGGCCTTCGGCCGCGTCGAAGGTTCGCGAGGGGCTCGAAAGCCTCCAGCAAAACGATGTGTCGCTGCGCATGCGCGGAAGCCAGGAACTGTTGCGGCGCGGGCTGGGCCACTACGCCTGGTCGCGCGAAGGCCCGGTCAGCAGGGCGCTCGAGGATGTTCGCGAGAGACTTCGGCAAGCCCGGGCGGACATCGAACGTGAGCCGGCGGGGAGGCCAGGCGCCGAGCGGGCGCTGGCGCAGTTGGAGCGCATCCGCGAGCGTCTGGAGGAAGCCTCCCGCCCCGGGGGCGGGGGAGGCGAGGTGCCCTCTGCTATGAACCGCGGGGAGGTTCCGCCTCCTGCCGGAGGAGCGGAGCCGGGGTCGGCGAGCGCGACCGACATCGAGCGTCTGTATCGCGACACGATGCGGGATCTCTCTGAAGCGCGGGAGTCGCTCGCAGAAGACCGTGACGCCGCGCGGGATCTGCTCGGCCTCATGCGAGAGATGGAGCGCCTGGATCCGGCCCGGTTCCCCGGCAATCCGCGGCTGCTCGAGCGCATGAACGCGCAACTGCTGCCGGCCCTCGATCGGCTCGAACTATTGCTCAAGCGCAAGCTCAACGAGCTACAAGGGCACGCGCGGACCGGCGCCCCCGAGCCGGTGCCGCCGGGCTATGCCGAGGCCGTCGCCGAGTACTTCCGCCGCCTCAGCCGCTGACGGGGACAGCCCGCATGTTCCCCGCTCGGCCGCCCACGCATCGGCCGCTATCTGGCGTGGAAGGCGAAGTGAAGGATGCCGTATTCATCCTGGCCGGGGATGAGAAAACCGAACTTCCCCTTGTCGAAGCCGCCGTTCGGATCATCCCACGAATCCAGGACGATCCAGTCGTTCCCCTTGCGAATCGAGTGATCGACGCTGCTCGGCGAGATGTCGATCTGAATCGTCGCTTCCAGCACGGCCCTGTCCGGGAGCCCGTGAGAGACTTTGGCCAGCTCGGTCATCCTCCCGCCCGCGATCAGCCTCCGGTGAAAGGTCTTCCTGTCCATCTGGCACAAGACGTAGTTCCGCGAATCGGCGTAGCGCAGAAACCATTGCAGACGCTTGCCGTGCCGCAATCTTGCCGTGAACACAAAAGTGCCGGCGGTGGGAGTGACCTGGAAGGGGACGAATTCGCCGCCCCGCCGGACATACCAGTCGGCGGCGCGGACCCAGCCACCCGGGTCTTCCCAGCCCGCCATCCCCACCTGCCGGGAGAGTTTCGCGACTGGCGCCAACTGGCGGGAAGGCTCAGCCGGCTCTGGCTTGCGGGCGGCGGACGGCTCGGGCTCAAGAGCGGCAGCCGGCTCTGGCTCGCGGGCGGCGGATGGCTCGGGCTCGACGGCAACTGGTTCGGGCAGCGCGGGCGCGGAGGCGGCCGGAGCAGCCGTCGGACGCGAAGGCGCTGGCGTGACTGCGGCCGGCTTCTGCTGGGCTGTTTTCGTCTTCGCTGACACTTGCTTGCGAGCTTCCTGCGATGGCGGGCGCAACTCGGTCCGGGCGGGCGCGGAACGGCGTTCGCGCCAAAGGACCAATCCGGTTCCGCTGGCAGCCAGGAGGCCGATACCGAGCAGCGCAGCGAAGAGAACACGCTTCTTGCGAGAAGGCCGGGGTGCCGCTGGCGCCGGCGTCGGCGGTGTCACCATCACCGGCACCGCTTGGGTCTGGTCCATCCGCTTCTTTGTCTGTTCGAGCGCTTTGCGCGCCTCGCCCAGCCCCTTGAGTCTCCGCGCAGGATCCTTCTCAAGCATCTGGTCCACAGTGTCGGACAAAGGAACATAGAAGTGCGCGATCAGAGTTTTCAAAGGGGGCGGACGCCGCTCCACGTCGCAGTGCCAGCTCAGCCAAGCAATATCCGTTCCGTCCTCCGGAACGCCTGCCAGCGCGCGGCGGAAAAGCCTGCGTCCCAGGAAGATCTCGTAAAACATGAAGCCCAGTACGTAGATGTCGGAGGCGGTCCTCCATTCCGGCGACCCGGTCTTCAACACTCCGCCTCTCTCCTGAAACATTTCCGGAGCGGCATACTTCGCTTCCGCCACGAGCGTGGCAGACAGGCTGTCTTCCGGCGCGCGGGCCGCAATCTCCACTCCGGGTCGCTTCGTGAGCCGAACATGGGCGGGGCACAGGGGCTCGTGAATCTGGTTGGAGGCGTGGATTTCCGCGATGCGATCGATGATGGCGAGAAACACCGGGATCACCGACGCCAGTTGGGCCGGCTCTTCGCTCAGCAGGGATGCAAGGGATCCGGCCCGAGGCGGTTGAGCCGCAACCGGCGGCGCACCGCGACCCGGCGGTCTCATCATTTCACGCGGATCGGGATCGGTCGGCTTCATGCGAATCTCGCACCTCAGGCGACGGCCGTCACTCGACACGCCTACCCTTGCATACTATAGGGGAGTTTCAGATCTGATACAACAACGGGGACAGCCCGCATGTTCCCCCGCTTTCAGTCTCACGCCAGGTGGCCCGTGAGGGCTCGCTCGATATCCTGAGGTCCGAGCGATTCGCCGCGGTTCATCCGCTCCAGAAGGTCTTCGATGATTTGCTTGGCTTCGTCTCTCCGGTAGTTCCTGAGGAAGCCGTCATAGACGTGGTCTCCCGCGAGCGCGCGGTTAATCTCGGTCTCTTTGTTGTGTTCCTGGAGTTCGGTGAAATAGACGACCTTGTAGCGCCCAGAGTAGGCCGTCTCGCGGTAGATCTCGAACATCGTTTTCTCGGAGGCAAACCCCATAAGGATAGATTCTAGCCTGGAACATCTCAGAATGCGTCCCTCAGCCAGGTGCGGGCTGCCAGCGATCAGCGGCGCTCCTGCACAAGCCGAACGCTGATCGCCGATCGCTGAAAGCTCTCCCGCATCTACCGCCCGCGCGAGTACTTCTGAGCTTGCGCCTCGTCGTTGCTGCGGACCGGGATGTGCACGGTCTGGGACATCCGCTCGCCCACCCGGACCGCCAGGGGAACCAGGTCGCCCGGCTGCACGCTCATCGACAGCGTGAACTGCACGTCGGAGAGATTCGCGTCCGCCTGGGAGGCAATAACCCGCGTCGCCGGGTGATCGATGCCGCCGACGCTCACGCGGACCCGCCCCGGATCGTCCACGGCCGCCGGTTCCGCCAGCCCGGCCACCGCAATCCGAATCAGCTCACCCTGGACGGCCGGGCGCGTGGCGCTCACCGGCGTGTCGGACAGGCCGGTGACGGACAGAATCACCGGCGGCGGCGGGTCGATGGCCACGACAATCGGCGCCGCGGCAACGGAACCCGCCACAAATCGCAACACCGCCGGCCCGACGGCCAGGCCGCCTGGAACGGCAAAGGTGACCTTTGCGCCGTCCACCCCGAGGATCGCGGCCGGCCGCCCGTCGATAGTGATGCTCAGGGACGAGGCGAGCCCGGAGGGCAGGTTGGCGACCGACAGCACGGCCTGGCCCCCGGAGTAGATGCTGGCCAGTCCAGTCACCGGATTCACCACGCGCGGATCCGGAACGGGAACCTGTGGCCTGGGGTATCCGACCCGGAGGGCCAGCGGCAGTTTCGCGATCTCAAAACCGGTGGCGACGGTCAGTGGCACGGAGACAAGCGGCGCGGACCGGGAAATGTGCACGTTCGCCAGCAACCGGGTCGGACCAAGCACCCAAACGCGGCGAACCACCACGTCGCTCGAGCCGAAACCGGCCAGTGTCAGCCTTTCAGTGAAGTGAGTATCGACGCCGGTGATTTCGACCATCGCTTCGGTCCCGGCTGGCAGGGAAGCCGGCGAAACCGCGATTCTCGGCGTACCGGCCGGCTCGTAGACATACGTGGGCGGCGCTTGCGCGTCGAGGAAGAGCGACGTCTGGCCGTCGATGTTCAGCGCCGTAACAACCGCGCGGTGCTCCGAGGCCCCCTGCGGCGGCCGGACGATCAGCGTCCCGGTCGCCTCATCCTCGCCGGTAACCGGCGCAGGCAGCCCGTCGAAGTAGATCCGCGATGCGCGGGAGAGGCCCGAGCCGGCGATCAACGCAATGCGCTTTCCGGTATCGTCCACCGTGCTGGTCACTGAGGAGATCGAAGGCGGCTGGCGAAAGACTTGTGTCACGCCGGCCGGGAGCACATACAGATCGTTGTGGCGCGAGAAGATCAGGTGCCGCGCGCCTTCGCCCGAGAACGGGCTGAAGCTTAGATTCACTTGCAGGAACGATGGCGCCGGCGGGTAGGCCTGCACGCCGTCCTCGATGACGGCAACCGAGCCCCCAAGCACACTCACCTCCAGGCCGGGCGCCGGCGCGCCGTTCTCCGTTAGGCCCACTCCGCTCGCGACGAAGAAGTTCCGCGCGCTGGTCACGTTCACGTACGCCGGCTTGACAGCGTAATCCCCGGGGAAGCTATACGTGGTCACGCCGTAGAGCCCGAGCGGGCCGCTCGGGCTCTACGGCGTGACCACGTAT
>CAYZJD010000137.1:0-7432 GCA_964478455.1 uncultured Solibacteraceae bacterium
CGTCACGCAACAGGCGCCCTGCCGTTTGATAGTCGATGTCACCTTTGCCGACCCACTGCTTCACCAGCAGCGAGAGAGGATCGTCAGGCGGCCTCATAGATGACTCGACCGTACTTGTGGGCCGGATACGCGATCCCGCCGAAGACATCCTTCGTTTCCTCGAACCGTTCCGTCTCGATAAGGAATACGTCGAACGGGAAGCCCAGGCCGCGAAGGGCTTGGTGCAGTTTCCCGTATTGCTCCATCGTGTGGGCGGGAGACGCGGTGACAACGAGTACATCGATGTCACTGTCGCCGGTCATCTGACCCGTCGCCGCCGAGCCGAACAGGATGATGCGGTCCGGCTGGACGACTCCGAGCAGCCGGCGTACGATCTCCCGCACAAGCCTATCGTCGATATCCACAACCAAACATGATAAGGAAAGTGCGCCTTCCAGTCCAAAAGCCCGGAACCCACCGTCTGGCTTGCAGTCCGTCCGGAGGTGTTAAACCCACGGCGCCGGTTCCCGATCTGGGCGCGGAGAAGTCGCGGTGGGAATGCTTGCTGACGCCTGCCCTCGATGGAGGCCAAGTGAGTAGCTCATCCGACCTGACACGGTAGAGGTAACAGGGGGTCGCAGAATCACGCGCGTATGTGTTGGCGCACGCAAACGGCGTTTCACAATCCGTTATCCAGATTCATCTTGCGCACCAGCGCGACGAACCGCGGGTCGGACCGCAGGGCATCGAGCCGGGGATCGACTTTGAGGTTGGCCAACTGCGGCTGGCAATCGCGATAGCTGCGTTCCAGTTGCTCCAGCGCACGTTCGTTTTCACCAAGGGCGAGGTGGATGTGGGCCAGCTCGTACCCGCCGATGAACTCGCGTTTCGACCGCTCGAGGAGTTCGTTCAGAATCCTGCGAGACTCCGCTCCCTTGCCCTCCAGCGCCCGAAGCCATGCGACCGTCTCGGACGGCGCCCCCGCCGCCGACGCCTCGCTGAATCTCTCTAGTTGCGCCAGCGAAGCCGCGAGCCCCATCCGGGCGTACAGAAAATCCGGTTCCAGTTCCAGCGTATTCCGGAACTGCTCGACGGCCGGGCCGTACTCCCGGCGGAAGAAACGGACCCATCCGGCCATGGCCGCAATGTTGGCGGACAGAGGCAGCGACTCCTGAGCCTGTTGGATTTCTCGCAGCGCCTCGTCCAACCGTCCGTTTGGCAGCAGGTAGTACGCAGCATAGGCGTAGCGGCCCCGTCCGCTGTTCGGATCCAGTTGGCCGGCGCGTTCGAATTCCTGCTTGGCCAGCGTCCAGTTTCGCCCGTAGATTCCGTGCACCAGCGCGATGACGTGATGCGGCCCGGCCAGTTCCGGATCGATCTTGAGCGCCTGCCTTGCCCAGTGTTCCGCCTGAGGGAACAGATGGGCCGGACGAGCGCCCCAGTAGAATCCCTCGGTGACGTAGGTGTCCGCCAAGCCGGCGTATGCGGGCGCGTAGTTCGGATCTTCCGCAATGGCTTGCCGGTAATACTCTCGCCCCCTGACAATATCGCTTTTCTGCCACCTCAGCGTGAGATGACGTCCCCTAAGAAAGGCTTCGTATGCTTTCGGATTCACGCGCGCCTTGTTCGCCAGCCGCGCCTGCTCACCGGCTGTCAGCCGCACCCGGACTTCGTTCGCGATGGCTTGGGCGACGCTGCTCTGCAACAGCAGAACATCGCGCAGATCGCCCTCATAGCTTTGCGCCCACAGGTGACGATCCTGCGTGGTTTCGATCAACTGAACGGTGATCCTGACGCGGTCGCCGGCCCGCAACACCGAGCCTTCCACCACGTGGCGCACGCGCAAATCACCGGCGATGGCTCGCATCGGGTCCGGCCGGCTTTTGTACGCCATCGAGGTGGTTCGAGAGACCACACGCAGCGCCCCGATCTTGGCGAGGTCAGTGATGATGGCGTCGGTCATGCCGTCCGTGAAGTACTGTTGAGCGGGATCGTCCGAGAGGTTCTGAAGCGGCAGGACGGCGATTGACTCGCGCGAGTCCGGCCGGCTCGAGGACTCTTCGGATCGCCGCGTCAGAAAGGCAACGCCCGCCGCGACGATCAACGCGGCGAATCCCAGCGCGGCGAACGACAGGGTTCTCTTCGACAGCCCCGGCGCGCTCTTCTGCTTCGGGACAGGCTCGAACAGCTCTCTGAGATCGGCAGCCAGATCCGCAGCGCTTTGGTATCGATTGGACGGGGCCTTGGCCAGCGCTCTCCTCACAATCCGATCCAGATCCAGCGGCGCTCCCGGGCGTAACGACGTAAGCGGCTCCGGTTCGTCGGTCAGGATGGAGGTTGGCCGCTCGTCCGCCGGGAAGGGCAGCCTCCCGGTAACCGCTTCGTACAGCACTACCCCCAGCGACCATAGGTCGGATCGGCGATCCGCCCTTTCGCCGCGGACCTGCTCCGGAGACATGTACGCCGGCGTGCCGATCAACGTTCCGGTGCGGGAGGCGGACGGCTCATGCTCCGAGTAGGCGAGCCCGAAATCCGTAATCATCGCCCGCCCGTCGGCGTTGAGCATGATGTTGGCGCTCTTGATGTCGCGGTGAACGACGCCGTTCTTGTGGGCCGCGTGCAACCCTTGCGCCGCGTCGATGACGATCCGCAGGGCCTCCTCCAGGTTCAGCGGGCCTTCCGCAATCTTGTCCTTGAGCGTCGGCCCGTCAACAAACGCCATCGCTAGAAAGAGATCTCCTTGTGTTTCGGCGATCTCGTGCACGGCGCAAATGTTGGGATGATCGATTGCCGCCAGCGCCTTCGCTTCCCTCACGAACCGGGCGCGGTGCTCCTCGCTCAGACAGACATGCGGGGCCAGGAACTTAAGAGCGACCACCCGGCCCAGCTTCAGGTCCTCCGCCTTGTACACCACCCCCATGCCGCCATGCCCCAGCGCCTCGACGATTCGGTAGTGACTGATCGTCCGGCCGCACAGATCGGCCGGTCGCACCGGGCTTTCGATCGAACCTGGGGTGGAGTGCTCTCGAAGGAGGCTCTCGACTTCCCGCCTCAGCTCGTCATCGTCGGCACAGGCGGTGGCCACAAAATCGGGCCGCTCCTGCTCGCTTCGCTCGACCGCGGCATGGAAGATCTGCTTGATTTGGGTCCAGCGCTCAGCAGTCATCCGGCGCCTCGATGAGAGAGTTCCCTTCTCAGCCAGGCGGTCGCCATGGCCCACTCCCGGTTGACGGTACGGCACGACAGATCCAATGCTCCGGCCGTCTCCTTCACCGTCATTCCGGCGAAATAATGAAGCTCGACGATCTGGGCCTGCTGCGGGTCGAATTGCCGCAGGCGAGCGAGGGCCTCATCCACCGCGAGGATTTCTTCCAGCTTGTGCGGACTGGCTTCAATCTCGACCCAATCGAGGGTCATGACCGGCGCCCCGCCTCCACGCTTGCCGGCAAGGCGTGTCCGCGCGTGATCCACAAGCGCCCGGCGCATCATCTGCGCCGCCACCCCGAAGAAATGCTTGCGGTCCCGCCACTCTACCTGCGTCTGCTTCTGGAGACGGAGCCACGCTTCATTGATCAAGGCGGTTGGCTGTAGGGTATGCCGGGAGGGTTCCCGTCGCATGCAATCACCGGCAACTCTCCGCAGCTCCTGGTAGACGATGCGGACCAGTTCGTCCGCCGCCTCCGTTTGGCCTTGGGTGGCCTTCCGGAGGAGAAGGGTGATTTCGCCCGGCGGTCCATCCACGGCCCGGTTCTCCATGGGCATCGATTCCGCCACCGCCGATTGTAGCTCCGTCTTTAGGAGCCCGGTGTCCGATTCGACTGGCGCGAAAGATCTTGGTTCTGCGCGTAGTGCGGTAGCAGTGATGAACAAGGCCCGGGTAGGCAAAATGCCTGCTCCATCAGGGCCTGCAAGTGATTGCATCTGCATGGTGGGGCAGGCGCTTTCGCCTGCCGTGAGGCGACCGACAGCGAGGTGCGGGCATGATGTATCTGAAGGACAGACGGCGTGACGCGCTGCTGCTGGCTGGAGCCGTTGCCCTCATCGCGTGGGGGGCCGCCGGCTTGTACCAGAACGCCCGGTGCGGCTTCAGCGGCGGGCTGTACACCCCCGACTACACGGTTCCCGGCGTCTTCCCGGGCAGTGCGGCCGCTAAGGCCGGTTTCGTGCCAGGAGACCGTGTAATCAGCGTGGAGGGAATACCGGTCGAGAAACTCGGGATGGAATCCCGCTGGCCTCGGGCACTGCTTCCGCGCGTCGGAGAATCTCACCGGTTTCTGGTCGAGCGGACAGGCGGGCAGGTGCTGATCAATATGGTGTACGAGGCTCCGAGTCGGAGGGTCTTGAACAGGAGGCTCGCGGTCGCCTTCATCGGGTTTTCCTTCCTCACGCTGGGCCTCTGGGCTTTCCTGACGGTTCGGACCCATCACGCGCTGGCGCTGGCGCAGATCGGTCTTGCCGCGGGCGCGGGTGCGTCTCTTGGTCTGGGGCCGAACCTGGGCTCCTGGAACGGAGTGCAAGGCCACGTTTCCACGGCGTCCACCGTGCTGATGTGTATCCTGCTGCTGCGCTTCTTTGTCATGTTCCCGAAAGCGAAGCCGGTGAGCCGCAGCCGGTTGGCGATGTGGGTGGTCTACGGGGCCTGGGGCTGCTTCCTGGTCTTCCTTGTCCTGGAACTGCTCGTCCATCCGGCCCTCTACTATGAAGCGGGCACTGTAGCTTATCCGCTGATGCTGGCATACGGCGCGCTGACCCTTGCCGCGATCGCGCACACGGTGGTGAGAAACCCACGCGCGGAGGTGCTCCAGTCCGGGATGGTCCTGATCCTCGCCGGGCTTCTGGCCGCGATCGCCGCCCTCGCCGCGGCGATGCGGATCCTGATCCTGCCCGGCTGGACCTACGCACTCCTGATCACCGCGATCCCGCTGACGATGGCCCTGGCGGTGAGGAAGAACGCCCGCCTGACCGGTCCGGGCGCCAATTGATCCCCCAGACCATGAAAACGCGGCTGCCTGCGCATAACCTGGCGCTCTTTCCCCCAGTTCTTCGCGCAGTGAGTTGGAGGTGGAACGATGCAGCTCACGCATTACGGGCTGATCGCCCTCTCGGCGGCTGCACTGCTGCTGCCCGAGGAAAATCGCAAATCGAGTTCCGGCACGCAGGACGCCACCGAGGCGGTCGCGCCAACAGTGGAAATCCGGCTCGGGATAGGACGGTTCTTTGTCCAGGTAGCGGCGGGCCTGGCGCGGTCCGCGGACGAGTGCACGCCGCAACGGATCTCGGCCGCGGGAATCAGCAATGAACAGGCCGTCGCCGTGGCCGGAAGCCGTGAGTCCGCTTCTCGGAGTGGATCTTCTGCCGGCCCTGCAATGCTCACGGGCGCTCGAGTGCAACCGCTGGTATTTGGCGCAACCTCGCGGCGAATAACTAGATGTTTGGCAAATAACCAAGGAGGTGTCTCATGATTTCAAGCAGAATTGGGCTGTTGTGTATGTCGTTCTTTTCTTTCGCGGCCGCGCAAGATCCGCTCCCTGCGGCGGCAACGGTCATGGACCGCTATGTCTCGGTGACCGGCGGACGCGAAGCGTACGAGAAGCTTAAGACCGAGGTGCGCACAGTGTCGCTGGAGTTGAAAGGGCGAGACATGCGCTTCACGGTGACCACATACCGGGCAAAGCCGAACCGGATGTACACCATCACCGAGATCCCCGGCGTCGGCAAGGTCGAGGAGGGAGTGGACGGTGATGTGGCGTGGAATCTGAGCGAGGCACGCGGCGCTGCCCTCAAGCAAGGAGCGGAGCGTGACTTCGCGCTGTACGGCGCCCGGCTGGATGCGGAGGCGAACTGGGAAGAGTGGTTTCCGAAGGCCGAGGTTGTAAGTACAGAGGAAGTCGAGGGCCGTACCTGCTACAAGCTTGTGCTGACGGACAAAGACGGCGAGCAGCACTCGCGATGGTACGACAAGGAGGCGGGTCTTCTGGTTAAGCTGCTGTTGCAGGTGAAGCTGCCGCAGGGTCAGTTCCCGATGGAGATGAGGTTCTACGACTATCGCGAGACGGGCGGCCTGTTGCAGGCCCGCCGCACGGTGAGGGTCATGCCCGGACAGGAGATGGAGTCACGCGTCGAGAAGATTGAAACGAACGTAGAAATCGACCCCGCTCGGTTCGCCATGCCGGACGCGGTGAAAGCATTGCTGGAGAAACAGCAGCCCGGCGCGTGAAGGAGTCCCGGATGAATGTCAGAGCGCTTATCGTGCTGACCGGGCTTGGCACTCTGGTCGGCGGCCGCGCGCTGGCGTGTACGGCGATTTGCGCGGAGGCGAAGGGGAAGGTCCTGGTTGGCAACAACGAAGACTTCGGCAACCCACGCTCGCGCATCTGGTTCGTGCCTGCTGAAAAGGGCAAGTACGGCCGCCTGTTCGTCGGCTTCGACAATGGTTACCCGCAGGGCGGCATGAACGAAAAGGGACTGATGTTCGACGGTTTCTCCGCGCCTGCGGTCGAACTCGCTCCGTCGCCCGAGAAGGAACTCTGGCTGGGAAGTCTCGGCGAGCGGGCGCTGGCCGGGTGCGCCACGGTGGGCGACGTCGTCCGCCTGGTCAAGAACCTGTACCGGCCTGGCAGGGTGGTCTACTTCTTCGCCGACGAGAGCGGCGACGCGGCCGCCATCGAGCCCGACGGCGTTGTCCGCAAGAAGAACTGGTTCTTTGTCCAAACCAACTTCTACCAGTCCCGGGCGCCGGCCGGCGCTGAAACCTGCGAGCGATTCAAGATCGCCACCCGGATGATCTTGGATTCGGAGGGCGACGTCTCCGTCGACCTCTTCCGGAGAATCCTCGCCGCCACCCACCAGGAGGGTCCTGCGACGACGCAGTATTCGAACATCTATGACCTGAAGGCGCGGGTCATGTACCTGTACCACTTCCACAACTACGAGAACGTCGTCCGGGTAGACCTCGCGGAGGAACTGCGGAAGGGACCCCGCAAACTCGAGATCCCTTCGCTGTTCCCACGCACTTACGCCGCCGAGGCTCACGCGCGCTGGTACGAGTCGCAGGCGAAGAAGTAGCGGAGGTTGAGCCACACCGACAAGTTACCTGTTTCCATCTCACTGGTTTCGGCGGGCCGTTTCGGGCATCCTGGAACTGCTTGAACCATCTTTCAACACTCTCAGTCCATTTGAACTCCGAACGCACCGCGCCGGGCTTACCGCCGAACCAGAATATCCTCGGTCAGGAGGACGCGATTCTCGGCCACGGCGAGCTCCATCACCTCTTTATCCACGGAGCGCTGTCGGAACCCAGCGCGCTGCGGCAAGGTTAACAGGTGAGTTGGCCTTGGGCTGCCAAGCGAGGCTTTGGCCTCCCCAACCACAACTCGAACCCACAACCCTGCCGCTAACAGCCGAGCAGCTTCTCCAGCTTCGAGCCGGGCACGAGAATCGTCTGGGCCCGCTC
>CAYZJD010000137.1:7442-10644 GCA_964478455.1 uncultured Solibacteraceae bacterium
AGGTAATCGCGGGCGCGCTCCGGCAGGTCTTCATACCGGGAAATGCCGGAGGTCCCGGTGCGCCAGCCGGGACGGCGATCATAGACCGGTTCGATGACCTCCATCGCGCCGCGGGCGGCCGGCACCTCGCACAGTTCCATGCCAACGAGCCGGTAACCGACGCAGACCGGGATCTCGTCGTGATCGTCGAGCACGTCGAGCTTGGTGATCACCAGGCTGTCAAAGCCGTTCACCATTGCCGTATAACGGACCAGCGGCGCATCAAACCAGCCGCACCGCCGCGGCCGGCCCGTGACGGCGCCGAATTCGTTGCCGACCTCGCGGATCTTGTCGCCGGCCTCCCCGTGGGCCTCCGTCGGGAACGGCCCGGCGCCGACGCGCGTACAGTAGGCCTTGGCCACGCCGGCGATGCCGCCGAGCAGGCCGGGCGGCACGCCGGTGCCGGTGGAAGCGCCGCCGGCGGCCGCGCTCGAGCTGGTGACGAACGGATAGGTGCCGTGGTCGATATCGAGCATCGTGCCCTGCGCGCCTTCGAACAGCACGCGCTTGCCGGCTCGGATGGCCTGGTTCAGCATCACCGCTGTGTCGCGCACCATGGGCCGGATGCGGTCCGCCAGCTCCTCGTACTGTTCGCGGATCTCGTTGAAATCGAGCGGTTCGCGGATGCCGAATGCGCGCGACAGCGTTTCCTTGTCCTCCGACAGCCACTCGAAGAGGGAGCGAAAACTCTCCCGGTCGATGAAGTCCGCCATGCGGATGCCGCGGCGTCCGATCTTGTCCTCATAGCAGGGTCCGATGCCGCGCGACGTAGTGCCGATCGCCGTGCGGTCCGGCCGCGATTCCGAGATCTTCTCCACCATGCGGTGGAACGGGAAGATGACGTGCGCCCGGTTGCTGATCGCCAGGCGGCCGGCGACGTCGACGCCGGCGGCGAGGAGAGCCTGGATCTCCTCCAGCAGGGCCGCCGGATCCACCACTACGCCGTTGCCGATGACGGCCTGCTTGCCGGGCCGGAGAATGCCCGTCGGAACCAGCTTCAGGATGAACTTCTTGTCCCCGATACGCACGGTGTGGCCGGCGTTGTGCCCGCCCTGGTAGCGCGCCACGATGTCGAACCGGTCCGAGAACAGGTCGACGATTTTCCCTTTACCTTCGTCGCCCCACTGCGCGCCGAGGACCACCAGATTGCTCATAAGCGGCTTTAGCCGCCTCCGCTTCCCGCTTGCGACGGGCACGGTTCGGGCGGCACCCTCCAAGGGAGGAACACCCATGTTCCTCACAGGCAGCTTTGGCCGCCTCCGCTTCCCGCTTGCGACGGGCACGCTCCGGGCGGCACCCTACAAGGACGAACACCCTTGTTCTTGACACGTCCCTTGGGCAAAACGTCCTATTGTAGCGCACGCCACTTTTCCGACGCCTCTCGCCTTGCTTTGCGGCCTCCTCGGCGCGGCATGCTACGCTGGCTTGCATGCTTCTCTCGGATGCTTTCCTCGCGCTCGGCCAGGAACAATTCAACCAGTTGGTCCGCGGGATCTCGATGGGAAAGCTGCGGGCGTTCCGCCTTTACGATTCCTTTCGGACGCGCGCGCACCTGGCGAAAGTGAACACGGAGACGGTGCGCAAGGCGACTCCCCGCTTCTGGGGTCGCCTTGCGGAGAAGGAGGAAGAACTGGCGCGGGAATTGGCCCAGGCAATCCTCATGTCGCACCTCGACATGATCCGGGAAGTGCTCGACTTCACCGGCATCCCGAACGAAGACGGTTTCTTCGCCAAGGATCTCGACGCCTCCCCATACCTGACGCCCGGGTGGCAGCAGCGCGTTTGGGAGAGATTCCGCGGCGCGCATCCCGAGCCGGCGCTCGTGTTGTACATCAACCATCTGGCGTGGGAACTGGACAAGAAGTCGGAGGTCTTTAGCCCGTCCGAATGAGTTCTCGCCGGGAGCCCGCCTGGCCGGGCTGTTAGAATAAGAGATTTCCTTCCATGCTCGAAGCGACGCTATCGGAAGCGGCGAGGAACGCCCGCGCGCGGATCGAAGCGGCCAAGTCGCTCGATGAACTCGAGCCGGTGCGCATCGAGGTGCTCGGCCGCAAGGGAACGCTGGCGCAGGCGAGCAAGGAACTGGGCAAGCTGGCGCCCGAAGAGCGCGCCCGCGCCGGCCGGCTGCTCAATGCGATCAAGCAGGAACTGGAAGCGGCGCTCGAATCGCGCCGGGAACGGTTCGACGCCGAGGCGCTGGCGGCGCGGCTGGACGCCGAATGGATCGACCTGACGCTGCCGGCCCCCGCCCCGCCACGCGGCCACCTTCATCCCGTCGCGCAGCTTCAAGCGGAAATCGAGGACCTGTTCACGTCGCTCGGCTTCGCCGTGCTCGAAGGGCCGGAGTGCGAAACCGCGTATCACAACTTCGACGCGTTGAACATTCCGCCGGACCATCCGGCCCGCGATCTCCAGGACACTTTCTGGCTCACCGACGGGAACCTTCTGCGGACGCACACGTCCCCGGTGCAGATCCGGAGCATGAAGAAGCTGGGGCCGCCGCTGCGGATGATCGCTCCCGGGCGTGTCTTCCGCAACGAAGAGGTTGACGCCTCGCACGAGCACACCTTCCACCAGCTCGAAGGGCTGATGGTGGACCGCGAGGTGTCGGTGGCCCACCTGGTTTATTTCATGAAGCTGATGGTCAGCGCCGTCTTTCACCGGGACGTGACGGTGCGGCTGCGGCCCGGCTACTTTCCATTCGTCGAGCCCGGCTTCGAGCTGGACATGCTGTGCCTGCTGTGCGGCGGATCGGGTTGCCCGGCGTGCAAGCAGAGCGGCTGGGTCGAGATGATGGGCTGCGGCCTGGTGCACCCGAACGTGCTGCGGATGAGCGGCATCGATCCCGAAGAGTGGATGGGCTTCGCCTTCGGCCTGGGATTGACGCGGCTGGTGATGATGCGCTACGGCATCGACGACATTCGCTATTTGCAGAGCGGCGATCTGCGTTTCCTGAACCAATTCTGAGGTTTCGACTTGAGGTTCTCCTACAACTGGCTGCGCGAACTGGTGGACGGGTTGAGCACTCCTCCCCGGGAATTGGGGCGCGTGGTCACCATGAAGATCGCCGAGTGCGAGGAGGTCGAGGAGGTCGGGGCGCACCTGGCCCGCGTCTGTGCGGTGAAAGTCCTCTCCACCGAGCCGTTGGGCCACAACCAGAAGG
>CAYZJD010000138.1:0-1744 GCA_964478455.1 uncultured Solibacteraceae bacterium
CTTATCTGGCGCGCCCGGAGAGACTCGAACTCCCGGCCTGCTGGTTCGAAGCCAGCCGCTCTATCCACCTGAGCTACGGGCGCGCGGCTGTCCCCATTATATCGGCTTGCGTGCCATGCACCCGCGCCGCGCGGCAATGCGGATGCCGGAACGTTACGCCCGGGCGAAGTACAAGGCGACCGCGCGCTCGAGGTCGGCCTTCGTCATCTGCGGCGGCCGGCCTTCGTACAGGCTGATCGATACCAGGATCCGGCAGACGTCGCCCGGGTAGCAAGCCCGCAGCACGGTACGCCCTTCCCTCAGAATGAGGCTTCGCAGGAATTCCGCCTTGTCCTGTTCGAACGGGATGCCTTTCGCCAGCGCGTACCGCCGCAGGATCTCGTCGAACACCCCGGCCGACACTTCCTCCACCAGAATCTTGTTCTGGATCCGGCGCAGAAACGCCTCGTCCGCCAGGCTCGTCGGGTCGAGGTTCGTCGCGAACAGCACCATCATCTCGAACGGGATCTGGAACTTCACCCCGTAATTCAGCATGAGATAGTCCACGCGGCGGTCGAGCGGCACAATCCAGCGGTTCAGCAGATCGCGCGGAGGGATGAGCTGCCGGCCGAAATCGTCGATCACCAGGATGCCGTTGTTCGCCTTCATCTGGATGGGCGCGGCGTAGGTTCCGGAGGCCTGGTCGAGCCGCAGGTCCAGCATGCTCGGCACCAGTTCGCCGCCGGAAATGATGCACGGCCGGCGGCACCGCACCCAGCGCGGGTCGGACGTCGGCTCGTCTTCGTCCCCTCCTATCCGCTCGTGGACCACGGGATCGTAGAGGATGATGATCTGGTTGTCCACCTCGACCGCGTACGGTAGGAGGATGTCGTCCTCGTACAGCCGGACGAGCCGCTCGGCCAGTGAGGTCTTTCCGTTTCCGGTCGAGCCGTAGAGAAACAGCGCCGCCTGCGAAATGATGGCCGGCCCCAGTTGATCGAGCAGCACGTCAGTCAACACCAGGTCGGACAGAGCTTGCCGCAGCTTCTGCCGGTTGACGGATACCGTCGCCGTTTGCGCCCGAACGCCCGCGTGATATTCAGGCAACGCAACCGGACAAGGTCCGGCATACTGCGTCATCTGGAAGCGCTCGTGGGCGAGCTGGCGGCCCGGCCCCGACAACATGAAGGTGTAGTCGTTGCCGACCATCCCCAGCACTTCGACGAGCTGCCGGTGACGCATCTGGCGGAACACCGTCTCCACCACCGGCAAAGACAGCTTGAGCGAGCGGCTCAGGGACTGAAGCGTGCTGGTCCGCTCGATGAATACTCGCCGCAGCATCAGGTCCTGAATCAAGACCTCCGATATGCCCAGCTTCTCTAAGGTGTCGGGCAACGGCGGGCTGAACGCCGGCCGTCCTTCTGTCTGGCTGACCGTGGCCATAATGTCACTCTACCTCAGCTTTGCAGCATTTCAACCTGCACCGGTACTAGCTCCTCCACGCCGGGACGACCGTAGCCGTCATTATCTTACGTGCGGGTGTCGTTTGTCTTGGCGCTCTTGGCGCTGGTCGCTGGCCTGGCCGCCGGTGAGGTCCGCAAGGCGTCGGACGTGTTCGCCGAGGGACGCCGGCGTGAGCGAGCCGGGGACCTCGTTAGCGCCTATCTCCTTTACTCTCAAGCCGCTGCATTGAACCCGCAAAACCCCGAGTACTGGCTGCGCAGCCAGGCGCTCCGGCCCAAGGCGCTCCTTTCGGCGCAAGCCG
>CAYZJD010000138.1:1844-10628 GCA_964478455.1 uncultured Solibacteraceae bacterium
TACTGGCTGCGCAGCCAGGCGCTCCGGCCCAAGGCGCTCCTTTCGGCGCAAGCCGGCGCCGAGTCCCTGCCGGATACCGTCCCCGCGCCCGCCACGCCGCAAACGAGTACGCTCATACCGGACGCAGATCTCGCGGATTCGCGCCGGCCCCAGCCTCCCATGGAACTCAAGGCGCTGTCCGGCCGCAAAGATCTGGACCTGCGCGGCAACGCCCGGGAACTCTTCGAGCGGGTCGCCGAAGCGTACGGCCTCGACGTCATCTTCGATGTCGACTACCAGCCCGGCGCCTCGATTCGGTTCCGCCTCGACCAGGCCGGCTACCGCGAGGCGCTTCACGCTCTCGAGGCCACCACGGCCTCTTTCGTGACGCCGCTCTCCGAGCGCCTCTTCCTCGTGGCGAAGGACACACCTCAGAAGCGCACCGAACTCGAGCTGACAGCGACCGTCGCCATCCCGTTACCAGAACCCATCACCGTTCAGGAGGCGCAGGAGTCGGCGCGCGGTGTTCAGCAGGCGCTCCAGATGACTCGGGTTATGGTGGACACCACGCGGCGCATCGTCGTCCTGCGAGACCGCGTGTCCCGCGTTCGCCCGGCGCTGGAACTGTTCCGCCAGTTGCTGCGGCGGCCCGCCGAAGTCGCCATCGAGGTCGAGTTCCTCGAGCTGGGTTCGCTCTCATCCCTCAGCTACGGAACCACGCTGCCGGCGAGGTTTCCCCTCGTTTACTTCGGCGACCTGCTCAACTCAAAGCCGTCCATCCCGCAGGGTTTCACGAAGTTCCTCACTTTTGGAGGCGGCGCCACGCTGTTCGGCATCGGCGTCACCGACGCGGACTTGTTCGCCACGATGAGCCGTTCCTCGGGCCACACCCTGCTCAGAAGCGTCATTCGGTCCCTCAACGGCCAGGAGGCGAGTCTCCACGTCGGCGAACGTTTCCCGATTATCACCTCCGCTTTCATCCTGCAAACCCAAGGGGGGCAGACCTCCGTCCCACCGGCCTTCAACTTCGAGGATCTTGGGCTGATACTGAAGGTTAAGCCGCAGGTGCACGGCCTCGACGAGGTCAGTCTCGACATCAACGCCGAGTTCAAAGTGCTCACCGGCCAGGCCCTGAACGGCATCCCGGTGATCGCTAACCGCAAGCTGGAGTCGAAAGTCCGCCTGCGCAGCGGCCGCTGGGCGCTGGTCGCGGGCCTGATGGACGCCTCCGAGGCCCGATCCATTACTGGCCCAGCCGGGTTATCGCGCCTTCCCGTGATCGGCCCGCTCGTCCGCTCCACCGACCGTACGAACGACGCGCGCCAGGTGCTTCTCGTGCTGAAACCCGCCGTCCTGAGCGCGCCTCCGGGCGAGTCCGCCACCGAGGCCGTCTTCCTCGGCGCCGAAAGCCGCCCGCGTACTCCTCTCTGATATCCTCAGAAGCGGCCCGCGATGTCGATCATGCTCGATGAGATCCGGCAGCAGCCGGAGACTCTGGAACGCACGCTGCGCAGCGGGTTGCGCGCCGCCGCCGAGCTGCACAAGCAGCTCCAGAAGCGCCGGCCCAGGCTCATCGTGCTCGCCGCCAGGGGAACCTCCGACAACGCCGCCCACTTTGGCCGCTACCTGCTTGAAATCACCACCGGCATCCCCGTCTCCCTCTCGGCGCCCTCCATCATCACGCTCTACGGCTCCAAGGTCGCCTTCGAGGACGTGCTCGTAGTCGCCGTGTCGCAGTCCGGCGAATCCACGGATACGAACCTCGTCCTCCAGCGCGCCAGGGAGCAGGGCGCATTGAACGTGGGCATCACCAACGAGTCCTCCAGTTCGCTGGCCCGCCACGCCGACCACGTTCTCCTCGTCCGCGCCGGCAAGGAGCGCAGCGTCGCCGCCACCAAGACTTACACCGGCCAGTTGCTCATGTTTTACCTGCTGGCCCACGCCCTCGGCGGCCGCATTCACCTGGACGACCTGCACCGCATACCCCTTCTGGCCAGCGCTTCGCTCGGCATCGCCGATGACATCGCGGACATCGTCGGCCGCTACCGCTTCATGCACGATACCGTCGTCGTGGGCCGCGGCCTGAATTACGCCAATGCGCTCGAATTCGCCCTGAAACTGAAGGAGACCTGCTACGTCGTGGCCGAGGGATTCTCGGCCGCTGACTTCCTGCACGGCCCCATCGCCATGGTCGAGGAATCCTTTCCGGTCTTCGCCTTCGCGCCGCCGGGCGTGACCTGGCCGGGCATGCGGGAGATGATCCAGAAGCTGCGCCGGCGATCTGCGGAAACGCTGGTCGTTACCGATGAAGGAAACCGCGAGGCGCTCGCGCTCGGCGAACGGAAAATCCGCGTTCCGGTCAAGATCGGGCGCGACGGCCACGGCGTGGGTGACCTTTACTCGCCGATCCCCTACATCGTCCCGATGCAGCTCTTCGCGGCCATGCTCGCCCAAGAGAAAGGCCTCAACCCGGACAAGCCGCGCACCCTCTCAAAGGTGACGAGGACGCTGTAGCGCGCCCTCCTGCCCCCGGGGCTGCTCGCCACCGGCTACGGGCCGCTCTTGGCGTGCTTAAACAACTTGCCCAGGATCTTGATCGCCTGGTCTACCTCGTGGTCCTGGAGGATATACGGCGGCAGGAAGCGCAGCACTGTCTCGTGCGTGCAGTTGATCAGAAGCCCGTCGGCCATCGCGTCGAGCACGAACTGCTTGCCGGGGATCGCCAGCTCCACGCCGATCATCAGCCCGTAACCGCGCACTTCCTTGATGAAGGAGTGGTGCCGCGCCAGTTCCGACAGCTCCATCCGGAAATAGCCGCCGATCTGGTGAATGTGCGTAAGCTGTTGCTCCAGGACGTCCAGGAACTCGAGCGCCACCCGACAAGCGAGCGGCCCGCCTCCGAACGTGGAGCCGTGCATGCCGGGGCCGATCGTCGCCGCGGCCTTCTCGTTGGCCATGATCACGCCCAGCGGCAGGCCGCACGCCAGCGGCTTGGCCGCCACCATCACATCGGGCAGGATCACCGGCTCCGCCAACTGATAGGCGAAGTACGTCCCCGGCCGGCCAACGCCGCACTGGATCTCGTCGAACACCAGCAGTGCGTTGTGCCTGTCGGCCAGTTCTCTTGCCTTGCGGGCAAAGGATACGCTCAGCGGATAGATCCCGCCTTCGCCCTGGACCCACTCGAGCACGATCCCCGCCGTGCGGTCCGTCACCGCCTCCTCGAGCGCCGCCTCGTCGTTGCGCGGAATGAACTTCACGCCTGCGAGCAGCGGCTCGAAGTCCTTCCGGTACTTCTCCTGCCCTGTGATCGAGAGCGCGCCCAACGTCCGCCCGTGAAACGAGTTGTCGAGTGAAACGATCTCGTGCTTCTCCGGGCTGATCTTGCTGCCGTGTGCGCGCGCCATCTTCAGCGCGCCTTCCATCGCCTCCGTGCCCGAGTTGCAGAAAAACGCCCGTGCGAGCCCGCTGATCTCGGCCAGTTTCTTTGCCAGCGGGCCCTGGTACTCGTGGTAGTAAAGGTTGGAACAGTGCAGCAGCAGCGACGCCTGTTCTCGGATAACACGGATGATCCGCGGATGCGCGTGGCCGAGCGCATTCACTCCGATTCCGGCGATCAGATCCAGGTAGCGCTTCCCTTCAACGTCGTACACATAACAGCCTTTTCCCCGGTGCATCACGATCGGGTAGCGGCTGTAGTTCTGAAGCAGGTAGCCGCGCTCCTGATCCATCACCATCGCGGCGATGCGCTGCTCCTGCCCGGTCGCCGTCGGCGTCGTCATTTTTTCATGATACTTCAGGCAGCCGCCGACTCCTCCGCGCCGCGAGGCTTGAGCTAACGCCGCCGGCCACGCCGGAGTTCCGCCCCACACGCCGCCAAATCATAGGCCGGCGACGCAGCCGATCTGGTAACCTTGTCTCCGCCGCCGGTTGCGCTTGCTCGGAATGAATACAACCTCACGTCGTCAATTCGTCATCCAGTCGGGAACTCTCGCGATCGCAGGAGGGCTCCTCCCGGGGCACGCTTCTGCCGCTCGTTCGAAGGGCTACGGCGACGAGATGCCCGACATGTTGCTCTCCTACCTTTCGAAGAAGCTCAATGCGCTGGCCGCGCACTGGGACGCCGAGCGGGCAGCGATCCGAACGCCTGCCCAGATCGCGGAGCGGAATCGCTTCGTTCGGGACAAGTTCCGCGAAATGGTTCACGGCTTCCCCGAGCCCTCGCCGCTTAACCCCGTCGTCGTGAAATCGATGGAACGCGACGGTTATCGCGTCGAGAACGTCATGTTTCAGAGCCGGCCCGACTTCTGGGTGACGGCCAACCTCTACATCCCCACCGAAGGAAAAGGCCCGTTCCCCGGGATCATCTCTCCCTGCGGCCACTATCCCCTCGCACGCATGCAGCCCGACTACCAGTTCGTCTACCTGAACCTGGTCAAGAACGGCTTTGTTGTGCTCGGTTACGATCCGATCGGGCAAGGGGAACGGCGCCAGTACTGGGATCCGAACACCGGCCGAGCCGACATCGCCGATCCCGTGTGGGAACACTCCATGCCGGGCCAGCTCCTGCTGCTGATGGGGGAGGACTTGACCCACTATCGGATCTGGGACGGCATCCGCGCGATCGACTATCTGCTCACGCGGCCCGAGGTCGACCCGAAGCGAATCGGCTGCGCCGGCCACTCCGGCGGGGGGACTCTCACCATGTTCATCAGCGCCCTGGACGAGCGTATTCAGTGCGCGGTGATCAGCCAGGGAGGCACCGGACACCGCTGGCCCGTCCGCATCAAGCCCGGCGAAAAAGTAGGCCCTTCCGACGTGGAACAGAACCTGTTCCCCGCCGCCGTTTATGGCATCGATCTGTGTGACCTCCACGTTGCCATCGCGCCGCGCCCTCTGCTCGCGCTGATCGAATACTACGGACCCTGGTTCGACGAGGCGGCGCGTCACATCAAGTCTCGCTATGAGCAGTTGGGAGTTCCCGAGAAGTTCGCAACGGTGGAGGCAGGCGATCCGCACGCGTACACCGTGAAGCTGCGCCTTGCCACCACGGGCTGGTTCTCGCGGTGGTTCTATGGGCGCAACGGGCTGGACCGCGAGCCGGAGTTCGAACCGGCGCCCGCGCCAGGTCTCTACTGCACCCCAAATGGTTCCGTCCGCTACTCGGGTCTGGGAGACACCATCTTCACACTGATTCAGCAGAAGAGCGCCAGCCTGCCCCCGGAGCGATCACTGCCCACGAGTGGGGCTGAACTCGAGGACTATCGCCGGCAACTGGCTGAAGAGATCCGGCAACTCCTGCATTTCCGCAAAGCCGACGGCCCGCTCGGCGTGCGCCTGCTTGAAACGACACAGCGCAAAGGTTACAAAATCGACAAGCTCGAGTTCCTCTCCGAGCCTGGCATCTACGTGCCGACCTGGGTCTTCCTGCCGGATCACCGCGGCCCGGATCGCCGCGCCACGCTCGTGGTCAGCGACGAAGGCAAGGAAGCCGATGGGATGGAGTTCGGACTTCTCGAAGGTCTCGCGCGCATGGGACATCTGGGCGTGGCCGTGGATGTCCGCGGAATCGGCGAAACCACGCCTCCGCACTGCCAGGACCTCATCGAGCCGTACGAATTCCGGCAACTCTTCGACGTTGAGACGGCGATGTCTTACATGGCCTGGTACATGAGCGAGTCGCTCTTCGGCATGCGCGTGCAGGACGTGACGCGCAGCGTCGATTGCGTTCTCAGCCGGCCCGACGTCGACAACACGAGCGTGCGAGTGATCGGCAAAGGAATGGGAGCGTTGTGGGCGCTGTTCGCAGCCGCGCTCGATTCGCGCATCGGCGCGGTGATCTGTGAAAACTGCCTGCTTTCCTACCGAAGCCTCACCGTCTCCGACCGCTACGTGTATGGAGCGAATGTCCTTGTTCGCGACGTGCTGAAGCATTTCGATCTTCCGCACGTGGCCGCCGCCGTTGCTCCCCGGCCCCTGACCCTGCTCGCGCCGCTCGACCACATGAAAAACCTGGTTGACATGGCCGCTGCCCGCGAGGTCTATGCCTTTGCGCGCGACGCCTACGCGCGCGCGGGCGTCGCCGGTCGCTTCCGCGTGCTCGAGCGCGAGCCCGGAGCCAGTCCGGCCCGGCAGTACATCGACTTGATGCAGTGAAGGCCAGCCTCTATGTGCAAACGAACCCTCGCCGCCGTTCTGCTGATGTCCGCAGGTTCCGCTTTCGCGGGCGACACCGATCGTCTCCCCCGCGCGAGGTGGCTTGAGAACGGGCTGATCGACGCCGGAGGCTCTCACGAGCCCTATCTATTCGTCGTCCGCCGCGGCGGGCAGCCGCTCGATGCACTCGATGCCTACCGCGAGCAACACAGCGAGGAGTTGATCCGGCGCTTGAAGGAGCAAGGGGTGGAGGTGTTCCACACCCACCTCTACAAGGGCTTCGGCATGGCCGCGGAGAAGCCCGAAATGGTGGAGGCCAAGCGGGTGGCGGCCATCGCTCACCGACACGGCCTGAAGGTCGATTCTTACATCCAGTGGAATTCCATGATGTACGAGACCTTCTTCGCCGAGGAGCCCCGAGCGCAGAACTGGATCCAGCGGGATGCCCAGGGCAAGCCGGTCATGCTCGTCTACGGCTTTCAGCAGTCCTTCCGCTACCGGCCGTGTTTTTCCAACCGGGAGTATCTCGACTACCTCAAGCGAATCGTTCGCTACGCGGTTGAGGAAGTGAAGACGGACTTCATTCACTTCGACAATTTCGACTTGAATCCGGAGCCGGATTCCTGCCACTGCGGCTCGTGCGTGCGCGGCTTCCGCGACCATCTCCGGACCAAGTACACAGCCGAGAAGTGGAAGGAGCGCTTCGGCTTCGACAACGTCGACTTCGTCAATCCTCCGCTATGGAACGTGCAGAACCCCCCGGCGAACATGGAGATCATCTTCGATCCTGCGATCCAGGAGTGGATCGATTACCGCTGCCAGTCCATGGCCGATGCGCTGCGCGAGATGGCGACGTACGCCCGCTCGCTCAATCCTGAGGTTGCCATCGAGGTAAACCCGCACGGCATCACGGGCGGGAACCGCGCCTGGGAGCGCGGTCTCGATCACGCGCGGCTTCTGAAGTGGACCGACGCGTTCTGGACGGAGGAAGAAGACCCGCCGGCGCTGCTCCCCGATGGCAGGCTGCTTTCCCGGATCCGCAGCTTCAAGCTCGCCAGTGCCTTTCAGAACATCCTGCTCACGTACATCTCCGACCATCCTCTATCCATGGCCGAGAGCCTGGCGTTCAACCAGACGATCGGCTACGCCGGCAACGATCCGTTGACGCCGGAGATACTCGAATACATCGCCTTCTACCGGAAGAACCGCGAGTTGTTCCTGCGAACGGAGGACGTGGCCACCGTGGCGGTACTCCGGTCCTATCCTTCCATCGCGTATCACAACGCGCGCGCCCAGCTCAGCGCGATTCTGGCGGAGCAGGCGCTGATCGAGGCCAGAATCCCGTTCAACCTCGTGTTCGATGAGCACCTGGCCGACCTTGGCAAATACCGGCTCCTCGTGCTCCCGGATTCCGAGTGCCTTTCGGACGATCAACTCGAGTCGATCAAGAAGTTCGTCAAGAGCGGCGGCGGGCTGGTGGCAACCGGACTGGTCGGCCTTTACGACGAATGGCGGCGCCTGCGCGTCCGGCCCGGGCTTTTCCCGCTGATCGAGTCCCAGCCGCCCGCGAAGGCCTACGAGGAAACCGTCGAAAGGACGGAGGCTGCCGGTCGTGAGGTTCGCAGGGACTACGAGCGCGGCCGGGTGGCCTACTTCCCCGCGATCGAGTTCGACGGGCCGCTTCCTCCGGCGGAGCCGTACTTCAACATCAGCAACAAGTACTGGAAGAAACCGCGAAACTGGCGCGAAATCGCCGAGGCCGTCCGTTGGGCCGCCAAAGACGACGTGCCGCTGAGGATCGGAGGTCCTTCCCACCTTGTTACGAACCTCGTCTCGCAGCCGGCGAAGAATCGCCTGTTGCTTCACCTCGTGAATTACAGCGCCAGGTCCGGGCGTTCGGTCAAAGGCGTCGAGGTCGCGCTTCGATATCCGGCCAAAGCGGCCACGCTGCTCGCGCCGGATCTCGCGCGACCGCTGCCGCTCAAGACGAAGACGGACAAGGGGACGACGCGCTTCACCGTTCCCGCGGTGAAGGTCTACGCAATTGTCGAAGTGAGCCGGTAGCGTGCCGGCCCCGCACTCCGTTGCTGTTATGATGCGCTGGAGATGACATGAGACCGCTCGCGGCTTTCCTCCTTCTTTGCGCTCTCGCTGCGCCCGTTTCCGGCCAGATCGGCAACGCCACGTGGGCCACGCCCGTTCCGAAGAGCTTCGCCGAGCCTGCTTGGTGGGACCAGGGCGTCGTCTTTGTCGGCAACTGGGAGCCGCTCGTCTTCCGGCTGCGCCACGGCGGCGAGCTGACCGTGAACGCTCTCGAGGACTACCGGCGCGAGCACGCCCAAGAAACGGTCGTGAAACTCAAAGAGGCCGGCGTGAACATGATCCTCACGCACTTCTACAAGACCGGCCTCGATTCGGACGGCGAAGATATCGAGGAGACGAAGCGGCTCGCTGCGCTGTGCCACAAGCACGGCCTGAAAGTGGGGACCTACATCGGCGGAACCATCTTTGCCGAACTGTTGCTGCGCGACGCGCCGCAGGCCAAGGACTGGATCTGCTACGACGAGCACGGCGATCCGGTCCGCTACAGCACGCAGACCTATCGCTACCGGCCCGACTTCAACCACCCCGGCTATGTCGAGCACATGA
>CAYZJD010000139.1:0-10622 GCA_964478455.1 uncultured Solibacteraceae bacterium
CCCTCCATGATCTGCATGTGGTAGATGTCATACAGCAGCTTCACCCGCGGCGAGTTCACGCGCTTCATCACCTCCACGCCCCACCAGGTGTGGTCGCAGTGGTAGTCGGGGTGATCCACCTTGCTGTTGAGCAGCTCCAGGCAGACGGTCACGCCCTTGTCCTCGGCCATCGCCTTCACGCGATTTAAGAACGCGGCGCAGTTCTCGATGGCCGGCTCGTCCGCCATTCCGCGGCGGTTGCCCGAGAGCGTGATGACGTTTGGCACGCCGCTGGCGGCGGCCAGTTCGATGTTCTCCCGAATCTGCTTCTCGATCTTCGCGTGATTGTCCTTGTTGTTGATGCCGTCGGCGATGGTGCCCCCGCCGGGCGCCATGCTCGGCACAAGCCCGTACTTCTTCAGCACCGGCCAGCCGGATGGTCCGATCAGGTCGATGCCTTTAAGGCCGAGGCGCGCCCCCTCGCGCGCCGCGAACTCGAGCGTCGCTTTCCTTCCGAAACAGCTCATGGTGGCGCACTGCTTCAGGCGTCCCTTGCGTTGAACGGTTTGCGCGGCGGCTGCCACCGGAAGGGCCGCGGCGGTGGCAAGCAAGTCTCTTCGTCTCATGGGGGTAGTATCCTACACGTCGCAGATCTCCACCGCCTCGGCCAGCGAGCGGAACGGGTCGGCCTTCACGGGCACGAACTCGTGCGCGACATAGCCCGTGAAACCCGTGTCCGCAATCGCCTGGCAGATCGCCCGGTAATTCAGCTCCTGCGAGGCGTCGATCTCGTTGCGTCCCGGATTGCCGCCGGTGTGGAAGTGCGCGATCCACTGGATGTTCTCGCGAATCGTCCGGATGACGTCCCCCTCCATGATCTGCATGTGGTAGATGTCGTACAGCGCTTTCACGCGCGGCGAGTTCACCCGCTTGCATACTTCCACGGCCCACGCCGTCCGGTCACACTGGTAGTCCTTGTGGTCCACCTTGCTGTTGAGCAGTTCCAGGCAGATCGTCACTCCGGCGTCCTCCGCGATCTTCTTGACGCGATTGAGGCCGGCCACACAGTTTTCCAGCCCCTGTTCGTCCGGCAGGCCCCGGCGGTTGCCCGAAAACGTGATCACGTTCGGAGCGCCGGCCGCCTTGGCTTTCGCGATGTTCTCGCGGAACTCCTGCTTGAGCTTCGCGTGATTCTCCTTCCGGTTGAGCGAGTGCTCGATGCCGCCGGCCCCGGGCGTCATCGTGGGGACCAGGCCGTACTTCTTCACCGTCGGCCAGTCCTCGCTGCCCACCAGGTCGATCCCCTTCAGCCCAAGCTCGGCGGCCCGGCGGCAAAGCTCATCCAGGCTGTACTTGTTGAAACACCAGCGCGAGACGGCCTGCTTGAGGCGTCCTTTGCGCGGCGCGGGCTGCGAAGCAGATAAGGTTGCGGCAGGGATCCCGGCCGCCACGGGCAAGAACGTTCGGCGTGTCATGGCACCTATCCTATACGACCCCGGCGCGCGCTCGCCTGCCGGCTTTCGGTGCCAGAATGGACCACAGATGGGTTTTGCGCTCTGGACTGACGATGAGCTGGCCTGGGCCGAGGGGCGCCACGAATACCGCCCCATGGGAACGGCCGTGGTCGCCCTCTCGGACCTCTTCCGCCAGCGTGACTTCCGGTCCGCGCGCAAATCCATCCCCGGGCACGGTGGAAACTACGCCGGGTTGTTCGCCTCCCTGGGCGATTTGAACGACTACCTCGTGAGCCGCCGCGCCACCCGGTCACAACGGCCGCGCCAGGCTGGCCATCGCGCATAACTCCCGGTTCTGCAAGCGGTTGAAGACCTCGGCAGCTCTTGCCGCCGTCCCCGCGCCGCCTGAATCTTCGCATCGCTCTTGTACAATCAATGGGCGCTGGACGGCGGTTCCCTACGCTTCGGTTGCCCTTTCTTCCGTGTAGCACCCGATCCCATGATCGATCCCGCGCATATCCGGCATCCCTCTGAGTTAGCTGAACCCCTCGTTCTGGAAGGTGAAGGAATGCTGGTTCTGGCAGGACCCCTTCCCTTCGCCTTCGATCTTCACTGGCTCCGCGAGGTCTCCTCCGCCGCTCTGGCTGGGGACGTCGGACTTCCCGTCGGCGGCGCGCAAGCGCCGGCGCGGCTTCATCTCGGCGGCGCCTTCCGCAAAGTCGTTTCGCTTGATGAAGACGGCCGGCTGCGCCTCGAAGTCTACAGGCGACCGGGAGCGCCCTTCCCGTTCGCCTCCCGCGTCTCCGCTTCTGTCGAGACCACAACCCCTCCGCCGAACACGATCGACGAACTTGCGGCCGCGATCCTGGGCCGGCACGCCGGCCGCCAGAAGGATGATTCGCTCGGCACGTCAGAGGAGACGGTGGCCACCCTGCTGGACTTGCGCGACAGGATCTACCGGAAGGCCGCGCGGGCGCTTGAAGGAAAACTCGCCGAGGAGCTGAGCCGGAGTTATCAGACGGCGAGGCCGGACACGAAACTGCTGGACGTCTCGTTCGATTTCACCGCCGAGGGCCTCCGCCTCTACCGGCAGGCGCTCCAGGGGGACTTTGCGGAGATCTTCACCGCGCCGGGCGGCTGCGCGATGGTGCGTCCCGGCGCTTTGTCGCACGTGCTCGCCCGCGAAATCCGCCTCGAGTTGCGCCTGCCGTTTCTCAGCCGTAGGGAATGGATCTCACGCCTGGAGGCGTTCGCCCAAATGGAGGTTGAGGCCGGCGACGGCGGCCATCTCATGGTGTGCCCCATCGAGGCTGACAATCAGGCCTTACACCGCAATTCCTGCCACAGCACGCTGGCGCTCGGCATGGGCCTTCCGGGCTGCCGCCTCCACTCCCAGGCGAATTTCACTCTCTCTTACAGTGACCGGCGATCGCTGCACCCCGCCCGCCTTCAGCCCGCTCTTGCGCCCCTGCTTTCCGCGTACAACTTCGACGGGAGCCTCGGGACCTGGCTTGCCGCGCAATCCCAGGCTGAAGGTGCCATCGAAACCTCAATCACGCTCTCCGTTCCTGGTCAGCTCGTCTCGGCCTGGCTCGATGCGCCCGGCGACTGCTCGCCCGAGTATTTCAAGGTCTACTCGCGCGTTTCCGTCGCGATCCAGAGTGCGATGCGGCGCTGGCTGCCATACATTTACTTCGAGGATCTCGAGCGGTATGAGACCCTCAGCCTGGCTCTTCCCCTGCTCGTCTACCAGGTGAGCCGGCCGTTCGCCGGCCGGCCCAAGCACGAACTGACCTACGACGTGCTGAGTGACCGGAGCATGGACACCTTCTTCCACGGTCTCGGCGTGCGGCTCCGAGCCGAACTGGCCAATGTGAGCCGGCTACTTCGCGCTTCCGGCCGCCCGGACGCTGCCGCCTCGTACGCCCCCGGCCAGGCGAGGCAAATCCTTCGTTCGGTGAGGCGGTCGCCGAGGCTGGTAAAATCTCTGCTCGCCGCCGACGCCGATTTCGTCAATGCGCTGGTGAACCTCGGGTGTCACTGTGCCCGCTTGCGGGATGGAATGTCCGGCAACCCCAGGCAGGCCGTCAAGCAGTTCGCGCAGGTTTCCGCCGATCTCCTCAAGAGCTTCCAGGCCCGCCTCCGCAGGCTCTACGGCGGTCAGGATTTTACGGCCCTGGGCTCTCTGCTGCTGTTGGAAGCGACCAACGCCCTGGCCGGCGCGGACTCGCACATTCGCGCCGTCCTGCGCCTGTCAAAAACCGGGGACAGCCCGCATGTTTCCCACGCCGCCGCGCGCGAAACATGCGGGCTGTCCCCGCTAACCCGGCAGGATCTCCTCGCGCATCGGGTCGAAGTCGAGCCGCCGCTTTTCGACGTAGGCGATGTTGCCCAAGTGCGACGCCTGCGCTGACCGGTGGCCGATCAGCACGTCCCCGTTCGGCAGCTTCCGCGTTCGCACGCACTCCAGGAAGTTGTTCACGTGGTCGAGAGTGATGTCCTGCGGCGGGGCCTTTACGATCACCGGCTTCTCGCCCTTGTCCACCGAGTGGAACTCGTAACGCCCGCGGTCGATCCACAGCCTGCCGTCCGTTCCGCAGAACTCGACGGCCGCGCCGGTGATCCCCGGCACGAGCGTCGCCTCGAACGTCGCCGTGAACTCCCCGCCGTACTCCAGCAGCACGTTGATGGTGTCCGGCGCCGTGCGCCCGTCCTTGTAAGCGTAAACGCCGCCGGCCGCCGCCGCCGACGTCGGCACGTCCCTGCCCAGGAACATGTGCACCACGTCGATCCAGTGCGTGAACAGGTCCGTCACCTGCCCGCCGCCGAAATCCAGGTACGCCCGCCAGTTCCAATACTGCTGGGGATCGTAATCCCGCCACTTCACCGGTCCGAGAAACCGGCCCCAGTCCAGATTGGAGGGTTTCGTCTGGAGATAATCCGGCGCCCGCCGCAGGTGGTAGCTGTTGCCGTGCCACCACGTCCGCGCCAGCGTGATCTTCCCCAGCCTCCCCTTGTCGATGTACTCCCGCTTCGCCTCGATGTAATGCGGCCCGGACCGCTGCTGCATGCCCACCTGGCAGATGCGCTCGTTCACCCGCGCCGCCTTTACGATCTCCGGGCCCTCTTCGATCTTCAGCGTCAGCGGCTTCTCCACGTAAACGTCCTTGCCCGCGTTCAGCGCGTCGATCGTCGTCTGCGCGTGCCAGTGGTCCGGCGTCGCCACCAAAACGATGGCGACCTCCTTCATCTCCAGCAGCTTCCGGTGATCTGTGAACGCCTTAGCGCTCGGCGCTTTCTCCTTCGCCTTGTCGATCGCCCCCGCATAGATGTCCGCCAGCGCCACCACCTCGATCGACGAGTCCTTTTGAAAAAGACTCATCACGAACCGGCCGCGGTCGCCCGGGCCAATCACCCCCAGCCCAACACGGTCGTTGGCTCCAAGCACCCGCGAATAGGATGCGGCCGTGAACGCGGCGGCGGTCGACCCGGCCCCGCGGAGGAAGCTCCGGCGGTCAAGAAGTGCGCTTGACATGTGCGAATTATACACCGCGCATCCCACTGTTCTTTCATGGAGGATCGCCCGCCCGTCCGCCGTCTGTTGTGCTTCTTTCTTCTGGTTCCGCTCAGTGTCGCAGCGGCAGCCGCCCAAGCCGCGCCCGCGCGCCCGCTCTCCGACGCCGAACTCGAAAAGGCCATCCGCGCGCGCTTCGCCCGCTCCAAGTGCGCCGCCGAAGGCTTCACCGTCCGCGTCCAGGGCGGAGTGGCCACCATCGAGGGCCGCACCGCCGTGGTCCAGCGCAAAGCCGCCGCTACGCGAATGGCCAGGACCGCCGGCGCGCGCCACGTCGTCAACAAGGTCCAGGTGGACGACGACGCCCGGCAAAAAGCCGCGGCCAATCTCGCCAAGGGCCGCCGCCGCGCCCAGGTCATCCGCTCCGAAGCCCGCGACGCCCGCTAGCAGGACCATGAAAAAGGCCTGGGCAGGCTGAATGCCCGTCCCACCAGGGTTTGCATTCCCGCTGGCGGGTGCGCCCCGATGATCTCTGTTTGATTCCCTTCCCGCCTAACGTAAGATGAAGTCGGACGACGATGAGCTGGGCACTGGTCCCGTGTCTATTTGTGCTGTGCTCCCAGGCAGCCGCCCAGGGCCCCGAGCTTACAGCGCTCGGCGGATCCTGCCTCGCCGAGGACGATACCGACTTCGGCGCTCTGCAACAATGGCACGAGCTGGTCAGCCGCCACGCGGAGATGTTACGTCGCGGAGACCGCGATTCCGCTGTTGAACTGGCGAGGCAGATTGTTCGTTCTCGCTGCTCAAACGAACACTGGTGGCTGAAACTGGCTGAAGAGTTGTTCGAGATCGGCCGGCAACAACAATCGGTGGCTGCGCTTGAAGCTCTCTACAACCGTGAGAGCAATGCGGTAGATCGCCGGCTACGCACACCGCTTTCGCCGCTGCATCGTTTGCTGGAATCGGATGTGTACCGGCGCTCGGCGCTAGCGGCAAAGCTGGCGGACGACCGGAGGGCGCTCGATCAGCGCCGGAATGAGGCGCGTGCCCGGCTCGCCGTCGAGCCTCATCCTCCGGAATACTACGTCGCGAAACACGCCTGCCCGTTCGAATGCTGCCAGTTCGGAGCGTGGTCTGTGCGTGAAGACACGACGCTGTACGACCGCCCTGGAGGCGCAGGTGTCGTTGGCCGCGTGTTGAAGGGCGAGCGCATCCAGGCGCTGACCGGTGAAGTGCATTTGCGTCCTTTGCCAGTGCGGGTGCGTTTCAGCTCGCCCTATGGTTTCAGCGCCGGAGGGGGTCGATTGTCTTCTTGCTCGACTACTTGGGCGAAGGGCACGGACGCGTGTGGCTGAAGGGCGAGATCGTGGAGTCCGAGGTCGTGTCTGTTTACGAACACTGCACTTTCCCTGGGCCGGGCTGCTGGGGCGAATTTGTGAATCCGGAAGACGCCGGACGGCAGCAAGATGGCGTTTGGTGGGTTCAGGTGAAGACACGGGATGGCTTGGTTGGCTGGGCTAAGGAGGTCGGACGCTTCAATGGTATGGATGGCTGCGGTTGACCGGGCCACTTGGTTCGTATTAGGAGCTGTTCTCTGAAGACTGGCTATCCAACCTTGGAGCGCCCAACTCCATCAACTGGTTCATCTTCCGGGGGCTCGTTCCGCAGCTGGATCAGATCCCGCATTTCCTGGTCGGATACCGCCGTCCCGCTCGGTGCCTGCTGAAGCAGCGCGCGGAGAACGCCCTTTCATTCGGTTGCTTGAAGCCCGGTCGCGTGAACACCACAACGCCATCGGCCCGCTCGCTGCTCCCTGACTGCGCAAATCGAAGCTGACTTGGCGTCCCTTCGTAGTCGTGATCAGAAGATTCGACGCGGGCGGCTCCTCGATGGCGGGCTTGACCAGCACCAAGGTCGGCTCCTTGTCCGAGTGCTCCGCCAGAAACGTTTCTGGGTTTCCGCTACGGGCGGATTACGGTGCGCCACATGCGTCACTCGATACGCGATAGAATTGGTAGGAATTCTCCACCACAAGGACTGTCGCTGAATGAAATCGTCCCTCTTGGCTTCTCTGCTCGTTACCGGTCTTGCGCTCGCGCAGGCGCCCGCGACTCAGGCGCCGCCTTCGACTCCGCCCGCGGTCCCGCTGCCGGTTTCCCCGATCAAGCCGCCGGCGTTCAACCTCCAGAGCTTGCCTCCGGAAACGCTGCTCGCGACGGTTGACGGCAGGAAGGTCACCGCCGCCGACCTGCAAGGGCTGCTCCGCGGCATGCCGCCCCAGATGCAGCGCCAGGCCATGATGAATCCGATGCCCTTCCTGCATCAGTACGGGCTGCTGCGCCGGTTGACCGCTCTGGCCGAGGAAGAAAAGCTCGACCAAAAGAGCCCGTACAAGGAGCAGATCGAATACAACCGCATGGTGACTCTTGCTCAGGCCGAGCTGGCCGACCGCCAGAACCACATCCAGATCACCCCGGAGGAGATCCAGCAAACCTACGACGCCAACCAGGACCGTTACGCCCAGGCCAAGGTGAAGGCCATCTACATCCCCTTCAGCGCGAATCCTCCCAAGCAGGACGATCCGAATGCGAAGAAGGTCCTGACCGAGGCCGAAGCCAAAGAAAAGGCCGCGAAGCTCCTGGCGGAACTCCGCGCCGGGGCCGATTTCGTCCAGATGGTGAAAGAGCACTCGGGGGACAAGAACTCGGCCGCCAAGGACGGCGACTTCGGCGTCATCCGCAAGTCCGACCGTCTCGCTGAGCCGATCAAGACCGCCGTCTTCGCCCTCAAGCCGGGCGAGTTGAGCGAGCCGGTTCGCCAGCCGAACGGCTACTACCTCTTCCGCGTGGAGGAGACCGGCGTGCAGCCGTTTGACGAGGTCAAGCAGCAGATCACGGGCGAGCTTCGCCAGGCGCGCTTCGACCAGTGGCTGAAGGAGACCCAGAAGACGATCGAAATCCGGATCGAGCACCAGGATCTGCTTCGCCAGTCGATGCCGGCGCCTCCGGCCGCCCCGGTGCCCGGCGCCGCACCTCCCGCCCCGCAGCCGCCGCCGGTCAAGAAGTAGCCTCTGCCACGGGTGGACGTCCTCCGGTTCCCGCGCTCGCTGCCGCGAAGGGCGCGGCTGCGCCTTGAGCAAGTGCTCTCGCGCATGCCTTCGCTCGAAGGCCGGCCTGTCCGCGTGCGCTTCCGGCCCGCCCTCTCCGCCTGGCGCGGCCGGCTCCTCTCCGGCAAGCCCAGGGGCACGTCCGTTCATGCGGCCTCCTTCCTTCGCCGGCGCAGCATCGTTTTCGATGCGGAGCTGCTCGAGCATCCCGGCGAGCTGGCGCGCATCTTCGTTCACGAGCTGTTCCATCTCGCCTGGCTGCGCCTCGGCAACCCGCGCCGCCGCTCCTTCGAGGACCTGATCGAGGGGGAGATGCGCCGCCGGGCGCGCGGGGAACTGGGCTGGTCGGCCGAACGGCGCAAGCTGCCGCTCGCCGCCGTGGACATCCAGGGCCGCAGCCGCCGGTGGCGCGAGTACGTCTGCGAAAGTTTCTGCGACACCGCCGCCTGGCTCTACGCGGGCGTCGGGCGTCACCCGGAGTTCACCCTGGCGACGTCCCTCCGCAAGCGCCGGCGGCGTTGGTTTCGCGACGTCTGGGCCTTATCCAGCATCTCGATATAATGAAAAAGGAGAATCCTTCTTGCTTTCCCGAGGCCTGATTTGTGTCGCCGCCGTCCTCTTGCTGGCCGCCTGCACCTCGCTGAAATCGCCGGATGCGTCCGTGGTCAGGCTGAAGCCCCAAGAGGCGCGGAAGCCCGCGCCGGAGTTCTCTCTCAAGGATGCCGACGGCAGAACCGTCCGCCTGTCCGACTACGAAGGAAAGGTGGTGCTGCTCAACTTCTGGGCCACCTGGTGCGGCCCTTGCCGGATCGAGATCCCCTGGTTGAACGAGCTCGAGCAACAGTACAAGAGCCGTGGTTTCGCCGTCCTCGGCATCTCCATGGACGAGGAGGGTTGGGACATCATCAAGCCCTTCACCACCGAGATGCGGGTCAACTACCGCATCCTGCTCGGCGATGACCAGACCGCCCAGCTTTACGGCGGCGTCGAGAACCTGCCGACGACCTTCATCATCGACCGGCAAGGCAACATCGCCTCCGTCCACCTCGGCCTGGTCAGCAAGAGCGACTATGAGAATGAAATCCAACAGCTTCTCGCCGGCGGCGAGCGCAACGCTGGCGTTTCTGCTGTGGGCGGCCCCGCCTTCATCGTTCGCGCAAGGTAGCGGCGTACTTACCGTCACGGCGCCGCCCAGGACGCTGGTTGCGCGCGGCGAGACCGTCGCGGTCAAGGCGGCCGTCCGCCTCTCGCCGGGCTACCACGTCAACAGCAATGCGCCGAATGACGAATACCTCATCCCGCTGCGCCTCGCCTGGAACGCCGCCCCGCTCGAGGTGCTCGACGTCGCCTACCCGAAGCCGCGCCACGAGAACTACTCGTTCTCGCAGAAGCCGGTGTCCGTTTTCAGCGGCGAGTTTGAGATCGTGACCCGCTTCAAAGCCCCCGCTGCCGCCCCGCCCGGGCCGGCCGTCCTCACCGGCAAGCTCCGCTACCAGGCGTGCACGGAATCCTCCTGCCTCCCGCCCAAGACGGTCGAGGTCCGCCTGCCCGTCCACGTCCGGTAATCTCTTGCCGTTCGACACTCGTCACGCGCCACCCGCCACCCCCGGCGGTACGCGCCGCCTCGTGATTCGCCCCGGCGCCATCGGCGACTGTATCCTCTCGCTCCCCGCCATCGAGTGCCTGCGCGCGCAGTATCTCGAAGTGTGGGTGGCGACGCCGAACATGCCGCTGATCCGCTTCGCCGGCGCCGTCGGTTCCATTGCCGCCTCGGGCCTCGACTCGCTCGGCCTGCCGGACTGCGAACCGCCCCGCGCGCTCATCGAACGGCTCCGTGGCTTCGATTCCATCGTTTCCTGGTATGGCGCCAGCCGGCCGGAGTTCCGCGACGCGGTGAGCCGGCTCGGCCTGCCGTTTCACTTCCTGCCCGCCCTCCCGCCGCCGGACTCGTCCCTGCACGCGGCGGACTTCTACGCCGGGCAGGTGAGCGGCTTCTGCGACTGCCCTGTTCCCGCCGTGCCCAGGCTCGATTGCCCGCGCGCGGACGAGGGCTTCGCCGTCATCCATCCTTTCTCCGGCAGCGCGAAGAAGAACTGGCCGCTCGAGCGCTTCCGCGAGCTGGCCGCCCGCCTCGAACAGAGCATGCCCGTGCGCTGGTGCGCCGGCCCGAACGAAGACTGGCGCGTCGCCCGCGGCTCCTGGCAAGTGGACGCCGTGCGGATCGAGAATCTCTACGAACTCGCCTGCTGGCTCGCGCGCTCGCATGTTTACATCGGCAACGATTCCGGCATCACCCACCTCGCCGCCGCAGCCGGCGCCCCTGTTGTTGCCCTCTTCGGTCCCACCGACCCCGCCCGCTGGGCCCCCCGCGGCGGCCGCGTCCGCATCGTTGCCACCGACAAGCCCGGCCAGCCGGTGGAGCAGATCCCGGTCGAGGCCGTGCTCCAGGCTGTCGAGTCCCTCGAAAACACGGTTCGCCGATAACCGCGAGTCTGCGCCGTACGTGGTCCAGTAGTAAGCGTCAGAGCAACCCATCTGTTCGCGCGGAGGATCCAGTGCTGAACTGGAA